>CALUVO010000071.1 GCA_944324245.1 Candidatus Gastranaerophilales bacterium
TGACAATAGATATAACAACACAAAACTCGGCTTTTTTGTTTATTGATGTACAGGAAAAACTTGTCGCTATGCTGACAAAAAACAAATGCGCAAAAAAAGCAGAAATACTGGCAAAAGCAGCAAAAATTCTGGGAATAAAAACTATCCTGACTGAACAATATCCGAAAGGCCTTGGTTCTACAATCCCGGATATAAAATACTGTCTGCCTGACAATGCCCGTTATTTTGAAAAAACAAGTTTCAATGCACTTGATACTCAGGGGGTAGAAGAAGCTCTTTACGGCACAAAAAATATATTCATATTCGGTATAGAAACACACATCTGTGTATACCAGACAGCAATTGCCCTTTTACAAAAAGGTTTTAATGTTTTTGTTGTAAAAGATGCCTGCGCATCAAGAGAAACGGATGAATTCAAAGCAGGTATAAATCTTATGGAAAAAGAAGGCGCAAAAATACTCACAACGGAAATGGTAATTTTTGAAATGCTGAAATCATCTAAACATCCTAATTTCAAAGAAGTACAGGCATTGATAAAATAATTGTCTGAGGCGGCCTCGCTTGTACTCAAGAGTATATTGATATGTACGGCTCGTAAACTCACCTACATCTCAAGCCAGAAGTGGTACACACTCTGCCGAATAAATATACAGGCGGCATATTTATGAAAGGTAGCGAGGACGCATAAGTATAGATATAGCTAAAGTGACCCCATGCACAGTCTTGAAATCTGACGTTCGGGAAAAGCGTGGTTTCCCCTCACAATGGCACTGGGTTCGGCAATGCCTCACACGGCGTGCCAGTCAGATTTCGCTTGTTGGCTGTGCCGGACTTATTAATAAACACGGACTTGTTTATCGCACAGGTTCAAGAGGTAGTCGGATTCAGTTGACAATATGAAATATGATTTTAAAAGAATTTTCTGATTTTTTTTTTTTTTACGAACAAAAGCCATCCGTTACATTGCTGTATGCGTGGTTAAAAATAAAAATAGAATCACCTGCAAAAAGCAATGTGGACAGAATTTTGCAAAAAGAAATATACATTGCAAAAAACAGAGCCGGCAATTTTCTTTTTATCGGCAAATCCCCGTCAGGAAGGAATTTGATGGAGAGTTTGTACAACTTTGCATTGAGTTTTGAACAGCAAAAAATGGCACGCTGGCTCCACGATAAAAAAGCAAATGATTTCAAAAATTATTAAGTAAAGTTAAAAATACGGCATGGAAAAGGTTTTCGGAAATACCCATGCTCTTTTTTTGTATTATCATGAAAAATTTCTTTTTTTCTTCCTGTAGAAAACTTGTTCAAAACTCATTTTTTGCTGTTCAAAAACTGTTTAAAAAGTACGGGTTTTGAACAGGAAAAAATTTTTTCAAAAAATTTTCTACAACTTTGAACAGGTTTTATACAGAAAATTTACAAAGTTTTGAACAGGCTTTGTGCTTTATATTATTTGATTTATAATAGTTTTATACAGTTTTTTGTTTCTTTATTATTATTATTATTTTATATATTTATATATATTAATATTATAAATAAGAACTTTCATTCAGAAAAAGATTTATCGGGAGATATAAAAAATGGCAAACATGGAATTTACGATAGAAAAAGAAACTCTTCTTACCAATTTAAAAATAGTAGAAAAAACTACAGTAACAAGAGGTATTCAGCCTGTTCTTTCCAATATTTTAATTGATGCTGCTCCTGACAACTATATTACTTTCAGCGCAACAGACCTTGATATAAATATTGTGTCAAAAACTGTTGCTTCTGTAAAAACTCCCGGAAAAATTACTCTGCCTGCAAAAAAACTTTCTGAAATTGTATCAAAATTGAGCAATAAGCCTATAGTTTTTTCTCTTAATTCTGAAACTAATATTGTAAATATAATCTGCGGGAATTCTAAGTTTGAACTTATCGGTATTTCTGCAGATGAATTTCCTGAAACTATAAACGAAGAAGCACTACAGTCTGTTCAGCCCGTAGAAATAGACCTGAATCCTTTTATTAAATGTATAAAATATACGGCAAATTCTGCTGCCAGTTATGAGAGCAGAAATATTATAAGCGGTGTTTTGTGCACAATTTCAAAAGATGAACTTGAAATGGCAGCAACAGACGGCAACAGGCTGACAATGATTGTTGAAAAAACAGCAAATGCAAATACCGACGAAATAAACTGTGTTGTACCGTCTAAAACTTTACAGGAGTTTTTAAGAATAGCTTCCTTTGTAAAAGATGAAAAGCTTAGTTTGTATATAGAAAAGTCAAAAATTATATTTAAGACTGCTTCTATGCTGATGTCATCAAGATTGTTGGAAGGTGAATATCCTCCTTATAAACAGCTTATACCAAAATCCTGCGAAAAAAATGCTTTGTTAAACAGAGAAGATATGATATCAGCTCTTGAGAGAGTTGCTGTTATGGTTAACGAAAGAACAAATATTGTTAAATTTATATTTGCTGAAAATACGCTTTTCTTAAAAGCAGATACTCCAGATGCAGGTCTTGGTGAAGATTCTATACCGGCACAATATACTGATGAAGAACTTACAATAGCTTTTAATTACAAATATGTGCTGGATTCTCTGAAAATTATGGAATCACCAAATGTCAAAATAGGTCTGGGCGGCAGTCTTTCCGCTACACTTTTCAAACCGGACAGCGGTGACGATTATCTCAGCCTGATAATGCCTATTCAGTTGAGATAGTGTAAAAAGTCAACTGCAGTATTAGATTACATAAAGTTGTCTGAGTGGGACCTCGCTTGTACCCGAGAGCATCCTGATGTGTACAGCTTGTGCTAATTTTTATACTGTACGGAGTCCTTTGCACGCAAAAGCTTCGCTTTTGACTTAGCCCTCTCATAAAATATGACATTTAGTCATATTTTATTCGGCAGAGTCTCTATTTAAAATGATACTCAATCATTTTGAACAGAGTTCTTGTTCACGTCGCTTTGCTCCTTATCACGAATTTTTCTCGGACAATATTTATTGCATTATAATTAAATGCTATAATTGTTTTGCAATAATAAATAAGTTTTTACAGAGGCGTTTTATGAAAATAATGTTTGTATCTGCGGAGGTAGCTCCTTTTTCCAAAGTCGGAGGACTTGCCGATGTTGTTGGAAGTCTGCCGAAAGTTCTTGAGAAAATGGGGCATGAGGTGGCTGTATTTACTCCTTTGCATGGGTGTATTAACCAGCAAAAATACGGAATTACTGAGCTTGAAAATTCCAAATTGACAATAGATTACAGTTATGGACAGTATTATTTTAATCTTAAAATGGCAAAACTGCCGGATACAAAAAATGTCAATGTGTTTTTTCTTGATAACAGCAAATATTTTGCTCCTTTTCAAGAAGTTTATCCGAGAAATATAGACACAAGATATGAACATGAACGTTTTATTGCTTTTTCTCATGCAGCGATTGAATATGCTAAACTTTTAAACTTTAAACCGGATATAATTCATTCAAATGATTGGCATACAGCCATGATACCGGTTTATATGAAAGTAAATTACAAAAATGATCCTTTCTTTGAAAATACAAAAAACTTCTTTTCTATCCACAATATAGCTTATCAGGGGCAGTGGTTTGATGATTTGTTGTATTTTGCACAGATTGACCACAAAGATGTCTGGAACTGCTGGGGGCTTGAGCATTTTGGTATGCTTAACTGGATGAAAGGTGCGATAAACTACAGCGACAGAGTTATTGTCGTATCACCGAATTACGTAAATGAAATAAAGACATATGAAGGCGGCAAGGGGCTTGACTGGACATTAAATCACAATGCACACAAATTACTCGGTATTTTAAACGGTGTGGACTACTCTGTTTATAATCCGAAAACAGATAAAAATATTGTAAAAAACTATGATATTAATCATATAGAAAATAAAGAAGTCAATAAAAGAGCCGTATTAAAAGAATTCGGACTGCCTTATGAAGAAGGATACGAAAAAGACAAACCGCTCATTGCAGTAGTATCTCGTCTGGTTGAGCAAAAAGGATTTGACCTCTTCGGGCCTGTGTGTGAAGAATTGAAAGGTCTTTATGCAAACTTTGTTGTCTTAGGCACAGGAGCACAGCATTATGAGGATATGTTCAGATACCTTAGCAACACAAGCTCCAATATAAGAGCAAAGCTTGAATTTTCAGCAGAACTCGGAAATTTGATGTACGCAGGTGCAGACATGTTTCTTATGCCTTCGGCGTTTGAGCCGTGCGGCCTGAGCCAGCTGATTGCGCTTAAATACGGAGCAATTCCTATAGTCAGAGCAACAGGCGGGCTGGAAGATACTATAATCGGCTATCCTATGGATAATGGCGATGGTTTCAAATTCTGGAACTACAGCCCTTATGCAATGATGGATTGCATACGTTATGCTCTTGATATTTTTAAAGACAAAAAAGACTGGCAGCAGCTTATCAAAAATGCAATGAGTGCCGATTTTAGCTGGAAAAAAAGTGCTCAAAAATACGTAGAAGCATACGAAGATGCTTTGAGAAATTAATTAAATTATGATAAGAACAAGCTATTTCGAATAGGCTATAAGTCAATTCGAAATAGCTTGTTTTATGATTTCTTATAGTAAAGTTGTGTTTTTTATACAAAAGTTTGCTTTTGTATGTAGTTTTTATTGTTTTTTATACTTAAGTTGTAGAAATCTACAACTTATTTAGAATTAAAATACAACTTTTCATACCTTATTATGTAAATACCGTACAGGGAAGTTATTTTAATAGGATATGCGAAAGGAGTTAACACGATGGCAATTATCGTTAACACAAACTTGTCTTCATTGAGGACACAAAACAGTTTAAACAGTGCATCAAATGCAATGAACACATCATTGGAAAGGATGTCTACAGGTTATAAGATTAACAGCGCAAAAGACGACGCTGCCGGTATGTACGTTGCTACAAACCTGAATAAACAAATAAGCGGTTCCAAAATTGCACAGTCAAATATCGAAACGGGAAACAATGTGTTGAGTACCGTAGAAGGTAATTTAGACGTTATTTTGGACAACCTGAACCGTATCAGAGACCTGACCGTACAAGCATCAAACGGTGTATATGATACAAATTCACAAAAGGCAATGTCTGATGAAGTAGTAGCACGTATGGAGGAAATTGACAGAATAGCTGAAGCTGCTGATTTTAATGGTTTAAAACTATTAAATGGCACTATAACGACTGATTTAAGACTACAGGTAGGCGCCAACGCTGATGAAGATGCAAACTGTATAAAAGTTGATAAGTCTGTCTTTGCTTCAATGAAAAGCAGCGGAACAGCTCTAAATCTTGGTCAAACAACAGCTATTTCAACAACTTTTTCAGATCCGGAAGATGCTGCAGCATATATAGAAACTGTTGATGAAGCAATAGAAGCTGTAAACACAAGTAAAGCCACTATCGGTGCTATACAAAACAGATTGGAAGCAGCTTCTGCATCTTTGACAACTACAATAGAAAATGCTACTGCTGCGCAATCTACAATTATGGATGCCGATATAGCAGAAGAATCAGCTGAATACACAAAACAGCAGATTTTAAGACAAACATCAGCCACTTTGCTTGTGCAGGCAAATGCTCTGCCTTCGCTGGCATTGACACTGATTGCAGGTTAACGGTTATTTGTTTTATTTTAATATATAAAGCAGGCGAATTTATATTTAACTTGTTTATTACAAGTATTTTAAGCCTCCAATTAAAGACAAATAAAATAAGATGTTAACGATAATTACCGCCGGAGAGAAATCTCCGGTTTTTTTATTGTCAGCTGCTGATATGAAAAATGTCAATTTTTTTTAAACTTTTGTTTTTATTTATATAAAAACACTTTATAGGATATTTTTGGGAACTTTTGACTTTGGTAAATTCTGTTTCGATTTATGAACAAAAAAACAATATGCATTGCAAAAAACAGATGTCGTGTACAAATTACGATATAAAAACATTGTGGCAAAAAGCAGATGATAAAATAAAAAATGCATTCCCTAAATACTATATGGCAGATTTGAATTCAATAAAAAATGTCAAATATATAGTAGATTATAGCAAATTCAATTCTTTGATAGATGGAAAAATCGGTCACTCAAAACAAACCCAGTATGATTGCTGGCTGCTGTCCGGTATTAATGCATTAAATAATACAACCAACGGCAAAAAATTTCTTAAACAAACCGTTAAAAATTTATCAAATGATGATATACTGGTACATTTTAAAGGTGTAAACTGTAATATTGTGATTCCTAAAGAAACTTTTGAAGCGGCTAAACAAAGCGGATTGTATGCAAAAGGTGATGATGATACTGTTGCTATAGAGGTAGCCGTAGAGTTTTATAAAAAAGAATTATTGAAAAATAATGAACAAAATAAAACTTTTGGTCCTAATATAATAAACGGCAAAACCGTAGTCGGCGCTTTAGACAACCCGTTAGCGGGCGGTTATTCATCAGATATAATGTTTTTATTAACCGGAAAATATTCCGAAACTTTTTATAATAGTAATAATGAAAACGCAAAAGATATAAAAAATTGTTTGGAAAAAATAAAAAAATCTCCGGATAAGTTTGCGGCAACATGTAATTTTAGAAAAGCAAAACACGGTATTTATATAAATCATGCATATTCAATAAAAAATGTTGATAATGATTTTGTAATATTGGTTAATCCGCACAATAGCGCAGAAACAGAAAAAATACCAATAAATGATTTTCTAAATAGTGTACGTACCGTCACCATTCTCGGATTATAATAAGCTGTATAAATCTGTTTTTCTAATTTTTCCTGTTAGAATTTTGCTTTTCTTTGTGATATTTTATAGACAATTGAAAACAAAGAGAGGTTGAGGAATGGAAAATACTAAAAGTATTAATTTCAGCGAATTGCCGACTACTTATGACGCAAAAGCTACGGAAGAAAAGATTTATAAATTCTGGGAAGATAATGAATGCTTTAAAGCTGACGCAAAATCGCCCAAAAAACCTTTTTCAATTGTCATTCCTCCGCCTAATGTTACCGGCGTCCTGCATATGGGTCATGCTATTGACGAAACACTGCAGGATATTCTTGTAAGGTATCACAGAATGGCCGGATATGAAACTCTATGGGTGCCAGGCACTGATCATGCCGGTATTGCCACACAGAATGTTGTGGAAAAACAACTGCGTGCCGAAGGCACAAACCGCCACGAACTCGGCAGAGAAAAGTTTTTGGAGCGCACATGGAAATGGGCTAACGAACATAAAAGTGCAATCTTAGACCAGTGCAAAAGACTCGGTGCCTCTTTTGACCGTTCAAGAGAAAGATTTACTCTGGACAAAGGCTGCTCTGATGCAGTAAAAGAAGTTTTTGTAAGATTATACGAAAAAGGACTTATCTACAAAGGCTCATATATTGTAAACTGGTGTCCCCGCTGTCAGTCAGCTATTTCTGACGTAGAAACAGAATATGAAACAGAAGCCAGCCACCTGTGGGAAATCAGTTATTCTTTAAAAGATGAACCCGGTGCTATTGTAATTGCTACAACAAGACCCGAAACAATGTTCGGTGATGCTGCAATTGCAGTGAATCCGACTGATTACAAATATAAAGATTTAATAGGAAAAACTGTTGTAATTCCTTTAACAGGCAGAGAAATTCCGATTATTGCAGACGAGTATGTTGATAAAAAATTCGGTACCGGTGCGCTAAAAATTACCCCCGCTCATGACCCGAACGATTATGAGATTGCAAAACGCCACAATTTAAAACCAATCTGGGTTATTGACGGCGAAGGCAAAATGAAAGCCTGTGCAGAAGTTCCAACAGAACTCCACGGCTTAGACCGTGACGAGGCAAGAAAAAGAACTGTTGATATGCTTCGTTATCACAATGATTTGGTCAAAATAACCGATCTTGAACACAATGTAGGAAAATGCCAGAGATGCCACACGACTATTGAGCCGTTACTCTCCGAACAGTGGTTTGTAAAAATGAAACCGCTTGCTGAAGCTGCAATAAGAGCTGTAAAAACAGGCGATATAAAATTTGTACCCGAAAAATGGGAAAAGAACTACCTCGGCTGGATGGAAAATATCCGTGACTGGTGTATTTCACGCCAGTTGTGGTGGGGACATCAGATTCCTGCATATTATCATAATCAGACAGGAGAGATGGTTGTTGCAAAAGAAAATCCTGATCCCCAAAATTATACACAGGAAACAGATGTACTTGATACGTGGTTTTCTTCAGGATTATGGCCGTTTTCTACAATGGGCTGGCCAAATACGGAAGCCGAAGACTTTAAAAAATTCTACCCTACAACCACTCTTGTTACAGGGTTTGATATTATCTTTTTCTGGGTAGCAAGAATGATTACAATGGGGTTGGAATTTACCGGCAAAGCTCCTTTTTCAACCGTTTATATCCATGGGCTTATACGTGACGAAAAAGGTCAAAAAATGTCAAAATCAAAAGGCAATACAGTTGACCCTGTAGGTGTAATTGACAAATACGGCTGCGACGCACTTAGATTTACAATGACTTCTATGTGTACTTACGGCGGTCAGGATATAAAAGTCAGCGAAGACAAATTTGAATACGGAAGAAATTTTGCAAACAAAATCTGGAACGCTTCAAGATTTGTTCTTATGAACCTCGAAGGCGTTGACAATAAAGCAATTGATACAGACAACCTGACAATTGCAGACAGATGGATTCTGCACAGAATGAATGAAACTGCAAAACTCGTTAACGAAAATATCGAATCATTCAGAATCGGCGAAACAGCACATGTGTTGTACGATTTCTTCTGGAATGAGTACTGTGACTGGTATGTTGAAATTGCAAAAATTCAGCTGCAAGATGCTGCCCAAAAAGCAAACACTCAAAGAGTCCTAAGATACGTTCTTGATATGTCATTAAGAATGCTTCACCCGATTATGCCCCATATTACAGAGGCTATCTGGCAGCTGATTCCGCAGAAAAAAGAGACTGTAGGCATTATAAGAGCACAGTTCCCGACTTATAAAAAAGAATTTGTTTTCGAAACCGAAAACAAAGAAATGGAACTTGTTTTTGAAACAATTAAATCTTTAAGAAATGTCCGTCAGAGCTTGAACATACCGCTTTCAGCAGAAATGGATATTACAGTGCTGGCCAGCAGTAGTGAAAAACCGATTTTTGAGGCTGTTGTGCCATACTTAAAACGTCTTGCAAGAATTGAGAGTGTAGAGTTCAAGGGCGAAGATACCCAGATGCCTAAAAAATCAGCCTCAGCTGTTGTGGGCAATTCAAAAATAATTATTCCGCTGGAAGGTTTGATTAATTTTGATGAAGAAATCGCAAGACAAAACAAAAAAATAGAAAAACTGAACAAAGAAAAAATGAGTTTGGACGGACGCTTGAAAAATAAAAACTTTGTTGAAAAAGCACCAAAAGAGCTTATCGAAGAAACTCAAGCCCGTGCAGACGAACTCGAGGCTCAAATTAAAGCCATAAATGAGCTTATCGAAACGTTGAAGTAAAGTTGGTTGTTTTTATTTTAATTTAAAAGGGTACAATGAAATAAACATACAGTTATTATAAGTTAAATCAATTAACTTATAATAACTGTATTGTTGTTATAAATTAACATGGTATAATTATAATAACAGCTATTTTGTTATACAAAAAGGTATTAATTTTATTATGGATAAATTTGACAAAGGATATTATGTTCAATGCGAAGGATATAAAGCATTTGTTCCATCTAAAATTAACCGTCAGTTTGTTTGTAATGACCCTAAAATTCTTTCTCTTCTTGAAAAAGCAAGCCGGTATATAGGAGAGCTTAACGCATATTCAAAAAACCTTCCGAACATATTCTTTTTTCTTTTTATGCTGGCTATGGATGAGGCAACATTTTCTAATAAAATTGAAGGGACAAAAATCACTTTGAATGAAGTTGTTGCTCCTGATGAAGAAATCCTGCCCGAACGCAGGGATGAAAAAAAAGAAGTTTTAAATTATCTTGTTGCTTTAACACTGAGCTATGGAAAATTGACAGGTGTAGATGATATTTTAATATCTCCTAAAAAAACAGGCGGTGAAACACTTCCGTTTTGCACAAGATTAATAAAAGAAGCACATAAAGTATTGCTAAAAGGGACACGAGGAAAAAACAAACAACCCGGAGAATTTAGAAAATCTCAAAATTGGATTGGCGGCAATATGCCTTCCACTGCAGCATTTGTTCCCCCGCCGGCTGATTATGTAAGTGAACTTTTGTCTGATTTTGAAAACTTTTGGCATAACGAAGAGATTTATGTACCTCATTTGATAAAAATTGCAATTTCTCATTATCAATTTGAAACAATACACCCTTTTTTAGACGGAAATGGAAGAATCGGCAGGTTAATTCTACTTTTACAGCTTATAGACAGCGGTTTGCTTGAGCTTCCTATTTTGTATCTTTCTAAATATTTCGAAAGGAACAGAAAACAATACTACGATGCACTTAATCTTGTCAGAGAAAATAATGATATAAATCAGTGGATAAGATACTTTTTGGAAGGTGTTTGTGATACAGCAAAATATACTGTTGTAATGTTAAAAAATATTGATGATTTAAATAATGAATGCGAAGAAAAAATAAAAAGTTTGACCCGTTCACATATCAATGCAAGCAGACTGTTAAAAACTTTGTATATCGATCCTTATGTAAATGCAAATATAGTTAGTGAAAAATTAAAAATTGACTATCAAAATGCGAATAATTTATTAAAATCTTTTGTTAAACTGGATATTATAGAGGTCAACAATAAAAAGCGCAATAAAACTTATACATTTAAAAAATATTTAGATATATTTAATTCTTAAAATGTAATAAAAAAATTCATATTAGCAAAAAAAATTTTTTTCAATTTTTATCCTTTACACATAGAGAGGAATAAAAATGAAAATAAATCAAAATTATGTCGCAAAATCGCCGGCCTTTGGCGCAAAATTTTTGCACAGCGAGTCATTAAAACAGATAGCTGATTATGCTGTTGAGCATAACAAGTTTGATAAACTCAATCAAGCACGAAAAAATATAGATTCAGCGTGTCTATTAACAAGGCTGTGTGTTGATACGGGAATAAATGAAAAAGGGTTCCCTTTTATTACTTTTACAAGGTTTGAGCCTAAGAAAAACGTTAATATTGCTATGTCGATGGACGATTATCAAAAGACAAAAATAACACTTTTTGAAAGTCAAAAAAAAGAAAATCTTTTTAAATTTGCCTTGGAAAAAATAATAAAACTCTCTAATAATGCCCCCAAAAATAATATGTATAAAGATGTAGTTATAAATAAAAAATAGACATTTATAACAATGAAAATCCAATCATATAAATCAAATTACAAACCGCTTTCAATAAATAAGCCACAGCATAAAATTTTTCAAACAAAAATTTTACCTCAGAATAAACAGCCGCAAGCAGTAGTGCACAATATAAATTTTAAGGGGAATCCTTGTTCGGAAATAAAAAATGCTGCAAAATTTCTCTACGCAAAAATAAGAGTATCGACTTTAAAAAAATATATTGAAAAAACAAAAGAGCAAGACAGCTTTGTACTAAGACATTTTGCAATGGAGCCGTTTGAAGGGCTGCAATACGGGATAAAAGCCTTTAAAGGTATGACAATGAAAGAAATTCAATACATGTGCGAAAATCTGCATGTTATTGCAGTAAATCGAGGCTGCAAAAATATGTACGGTTATTGCTATGCTGATGCAAAACCCTCTAAAAGCGCAATGTCATGGGAAGATTTTACAACTATTACAAAAGGTTTGAAAACTTTAAAAAAACGTTTTTTGGGGCTTGATATTTTCGGAGAAAACATTCCGATTTCAAAAGAAGATATTTTGTATAGAACAACAGAGCTTTTTTATGATTCCGACTGTATGAATATTGCAGTAAAAGATAAAAAAGGCAAGGTATATGATTTTACAGAGCTTGCAACAGAGCTGTATAATTCAACAGGCAGACGCACTGCATTTGATACGTCAGGCTGGTATAAAAACAATCCGATTTTGCAAAAAAGAGCGGAAAAATATACTGAATATTTTTCCAAACCAGAAAACATGGAAAAACTAAACGCCTTTAATGTTTCATTTAATGTTTTTAATGCTTCTTATATTGCCTCAATCAAGGCTTTGAAAAAAGGAGAAACAGAAAAAGCAAACCGTCTTAGAGAGCGTTTTTTATATAACATGGCGAATACCCTTTTTACTTTTATTCCTCTTGTTGACAATCCAAAATTCCATATTCTGGTGAGGAGCTTTGATTCAAAAGCCAAAAATGCAAAATATTTTGACAAAAATGCAATGGAATCTTTGATAAAACAAGTGCTAACAAGAGTGCAAAGATTATGCAAAGATGATTTGGCAGGTGAGCAAAAATATATAAAAAATCCTTCTATGATAGAAAACAAGTTTGTTAATCTTTATATTAAACTCGGTTTGTTAGATACAAGCTTGAACTCTTCCGGCCGTATGAAAAAATTTATGCAGGAGTTTAATATAAAGGCTCCGCTTTTGGAATATGACGAGTCAATGAAAAAAGTGGTTGCTGATTTAAAAGAAAACGGCCGATACCACAAATTTATAATGCACAGGCTCATTGATACAGACGGCAAAGTCTATCATATGAATTATGCAAGGTTTATCCCGACAGAAATCCAATTAAACCTGGCGCAAAAAAATATTCCTGCGCCAAAGCTGTCAAATATGACAGAGGATTTTGTTTTGACAAATGAAATTCTGAACCGGCCTGAGGTGTATATTACAAAATGAGCAAAAATATGTCTGAGAGGCAGCATCAGACATTTAAATGGAAATTAAATGTAAACTAAATAACTACACACCGGAAGCTGGTTTTACATCTATTTTTTTTAGTCTTTTTTCGAGTTTTTTATACCATTTTAATTTTTGTTTATATAAATACTCGTATTCTTCTATATTGCCGTGTCTTATATCATCAAACTGTTTGTCGCACAGCATTTCAAAATTCTTTTCCAGTTTATGCGTAAATTCTTTTCTGTCAAAATTGTAATCTGTTACGATAATGGGTTCTCCGACTTCGCACAGAACTTCGGGTTTATCTTCTCTTAAGAAAGGATAATTTACTGCAACCGGTATAAGATTTATCCCGCCTGCTTTTTTGACAACATTTTTTGCAATATAAGCAAGACCTGTTTGAAATTCTACGGGTCTATACATCGGGGGTCTTATTATTCCCTGCGGGAACAGCCAGAGAGATTTTTTGTTGTCACACAATTCTTCAACCGAATACTGTAATGCTCTCATCGATGCCTGAGCAGATTTTTTATTGACAGGGAAAGCCCCTGCTTTTGCCAGAATAGGAAATCTGTTCATTTCCTCTATCATCATTCTGATATCGGTTTTAAAAATTCTGCGGCAAAGATTGTATCCGACTATGCCATCCCACCAGTTGTTATGAGGGGCATAGATTATATTTGCAAAATCGGGATTGCGTTTATTGTAGTTTTCTTCATTTTTAATTTTTAATGAGAAAAACCTGTGTTCCAGCATTTTGTAAAAAAACATATCCGCAACCCAGCGCCAGAAGCGTGTGGGTTTTGCAGCACGAAACTTTTCGTCCTTATTTCTCAATTTTGTAGGCGGTACGTCAGAATATAGCTGTTGATTTTCTTTGTGTAGTAAAGTTCCCAAAGTTTATTAACTCCTTAATAGTAATTTTACCTTGACAGAACATTTTTTTAAAGAAATTTAATATTTTTTTTACAATTCCTGATTAACTTTTATAGAATAAACGGGTATTTTTCTCATATTGTCTTTTTTACCTGCATAAAAATCCAGCCACAAATCTTTTGCAGCATAGATTTCATCTTTATCCGTATATGTATATTTGAGAGTAATACTGTTTGATACTTTTCTGGATTTTAGAGGATGTTTCTTTGTAAAAAATTTCTGTTCCATAATAGTTTTACTTTTATCATCATATCGAAGTTTTACTATTAAAAATAATGTATTAAAATCATATCTTGAATTATTTTCTATCTTAAATTTTGCATTTATTTTATGTTTTGTTTTAAAAAGATTGCTTCTTACTTTTAGTTTTTCAACATCTATTGCAACATCTTTATCAGTTAAAACGTATCTTTTCTGGAAAGTTTTTATGGACTTAAGTTTATGTTTATAAAGTTCAGTTTTTAAGTCATCACCGTTTTGATAATAATATTTTATAAGCTTAATTAATAATTCTTCGTATAAATCATAATTTATAAGACCCGGATCTTTTTTATAAGTTTTTTCCATATATTTATTTGCTTCAACGGGGTCAAAATCTTTGTAGAGTATAGCAAGTTTGTATAATAAAACCGGCGTTTCTTTATACAGAAGAGCCGTTTCAAGACTCTCTATAACTTTGTCTATTTTATGCTGTTTATAGTATTTATCTGCAATTTTATTATAACAATCAAGAATACCAGAAACAGCCATATCTTTTTTTTGTGAATCCACTTTTTTATAATAGAAAAAAGCTATCTTATACTGTTTTACGGCGGTTTCATATTTGCTTTTTTGCCACAGAGCATCCCCGAGATTCATATAAAAATCACCCTTAGCTATGAGCAGAGGTTTATGATCAGTATTTTTGAGCTGTTTTACAATATTTACAGCTTTTGAGTACTTACCCTGTTTTACATATAAATTTGCCAGTCCGAGATAAGAGCTGTACACTCCATACGGAGATTTATTTATAGCTTTTATATACTGTTCTTCTGCCTGTTTGTAACTGAACATAAGTTCGTACAAATTACCCAGCTTCACATTTATAGAATAATCCGCAGGATGTTCTTTTGCCTGTTCCAGATAAACCGTAATCAAATAACCTATGAGTTCATTATCTTTTGCTGTATTAGAAATCTTTGCGAGCATTCTTGCATGGTGTTCCGCAACAATATTTGAACACCCCGTAGCAGCTGCCGCCAAAAATAATGCCACAAGCAGTGCTATAAAAATTGTTCGCAAATATTCCAGAATTTCTACTTTACTCATACAGCTCTTGTATTGCTAAGGACTCAATTCCTTCTATTTTGTTTAATTCATTATGCAGTGTCTGCACAGGATTCTTTTCCGCTATATCAAGCTTAAAAGTTATTTTCATAAGACTTTCATCAGAAGAAGATGCTGCTTTGCTTATCTCAAAAATAGAGCCGAATTTTTCCACCAGTTTTGAATATACGCTGTCTGCAGAAGCAATAGGAGAATAAAAACTTACTTTAAACTTTCTTAAGATTTTTCTGCCCTTATGAATATACTGTTTTTCAAAAATCCTGATTAAAACAAGCGTACCAACAGCAAGAACAGTGCATACAACAGCGAGCGACGTAAACCCGCAGCCACATGCCATACCGATACTTGCGGTAATCCACAGTGTAGCTGCTGTTGTCAAACCGTATATGGAATAGCCGTGTCTTAATACAGTACCGCCGCCTATAAAACCTATACCGGTCAAAATCTGCGCTGCAATTCTGGCAGGATCAGCCTGAGGACTGTGTGCAAAAACAGGAAAAGCATGTATAGAAAGCAGTGTAAATATACAAGAACCGAGACAAACAAGCATATGTGTCCTGAGGCCTGCCCATTTGTTTGTAATTTCACGCTCAAAACCTATTGCAAAGCCAAGAACTATTGCAAGCAGTATATCTAAGAGCATACTTTTCTCTATAACAAGATTATCCAAAACTATATTTTCCATACTATCCTTTTAATTTCTTCTCTGTTTTTATTCTATCTTATCTTGCTTTTCGGGTCTAATATGTCTCTAATTGTATCACCTATAAGGTTAAAAGATAAAACCGCAACAAAAATTAAGAAACCCGGAGCCAAAAGCCATGGACGATAGATTATATTAACATACTCCTGTGCTTCTTTAAGCATGTTGCCCCAGCTTGCATCAGGCTGCTGTATACCTAATCCCAAAAAGCTCAGACCTGATTCCGCAAGTATATATGACGGAACAGAAAGAGTCATTGCTACTATTACATAGCTCAATGTCTGCGGAAGAAGATGTTTTACTATAATACGAAGTTTTGAAGCTCCTATAGATTCTGCTGCCTGTACAAACTCCTGATTTTTAATTGACAGAACCATTCCTCTTACCACACGGGAAAAACCTGCCCAGCCGATTAATGCAAGAATTACCGTAATCAATGTAAATCTTTGAATGCTTGTCATGTTAGTAGGCAGTATTGCTGCAAGAATAATCAAAAGATAAAAACTCGGGATAGACATTATTGCCTCGGACAATCTCATCATAAGATTGTCAACAATTCCCCCGATATATCCTGAAATTCCGCCATAGAGCATTCCCAGAGGAAAAGATATAAACAAAGCAAGAAAACCTATTGTCAAAGAAATCCTTCCCCCAAAAAGTATTCTCGAAAAGATGTCTCTGCCGTTTATGTCCGTTCCGAGCAAAAACAGCCTTCCGTCTTTGTCTACTGTAACAAGGTGTCTTTCCATAGGAATAAAACCGAGAAATTTATACTTTTCGCCTTTTGCAAAAAATTTCAGATAATATTTTTTACTCCTGTCGAGTTTATAAGTTATTTTTAATTCTTCCGGATTAAAATATCTTTTGTAATTGTAAGTATACGGTCTTGAAAATTTACCGTTTTCATCTATGGTAAAAACTTTTGACGGCGGCACATAGGCTCTGTGGCGGTCAGAAAATTCCTTTGAATACGGTGCAAGAAAATCAGCAAACAAAATCATCAAATACAAAATCAAAAGAACAACAAAAGCAGTTGCTGCGTATTTATCCTTAAAAATTTGAGCAAGAATAGAGTTTTTGTTCATCAGTTCACACTCACTCTCGGGTCAACAAATTTCAAAAGTATATCAGCAAGCAAATTGCCGAGCACCAGCATAACCGTACCCATCATCAAAGACGCCATAACAAGATTTATATCAGACTTCATGACAGCTTCGAGAATCAAACGTCCCAGCCCGGGATATTGAAAAACATATTCTGTTAAAGCCGCACCGCTTAAGAGAGAAGCAAATTCAAATCCGAGAAGAGTAACCATGGGGTTTATAGCATTTCTCAAAGCATGTTTATAAACCACTTTGTTTTCGCTCAAGCCTTTTGCCCTTGCAAATTTTACATAATCTGACCCGAGAACATCAAGAAGATTGCCTCTCATCTGTCTTTGAAGGCCTGACAAAGATATGGTAAAAAGAACTATAACGGGAAGCACCAGATGATGAATAATATCAACAACTTTCCCGCCGAATGACAGGTTGGAAAAATTGAAGGAGGTCAGTCCTCCTGTCGGGAACCATCCTGTTTTTACCGCAAAGATAAGCAACAGCAATGCAAAAAAGAATGACGGTATTGCCATACCGATACTTGTCACTACGGTCAAAATCCTATCCACAGGTTTTTTCCAGTTCAATGCCGCATATATACCCAGAGGTATACCGACAAGCCATGTTAAAAGAATAACAACAGCGGTTAGCAAAAGAGTATTGGGTATTCTTTCCATCAGCTTTACGCTGACTTTTTCTCCCGTTACAGTAACCCCCAAATCGCCTTTTAAAAAACTTTTGAGCCACAATCCGTACTGTACTATTTTGGGTTTATCAAGCCCGAGTCTTTGCTGTTCAGCTTTGAGTGTTTCCTGCGAAATTGAAGGATTGAGCCTCAATTCACCCAGAGGATCCACCGGGCTAAGTCTTATTATAAAAAAGCTGATAATCGAAACCAGAAATAATAACGGTATTGCCTGTAAAAGTCTTTTGATGATGTAAACAAATATTTGCATACAATTATTTTACAGTACGATGAAAGTTTTGCAATTAGTTTATTGTACAGTTTAGTATAATAGCAGCGAAGCTGCACACGAAGTGTAAGACGGCTCAGTCTCAGTCAATATACAATTCTGAAGTGTAGTTTTAGCAAAATTCTACTCTATAGATAATACATTTGGAGGATATTAGAACCTTAGTTATAAAGTTTTTTTTTATCATATCGATAGATAGTGTGAGAGGTCTTAGAGAAAATGATAAACAAAACGTCAGTACTATTAATACAAAATAATTTTCAAACAATTTCCGTACTTACCGAAAAATGTCTTGAAGCCGGAATTTCTGAAAAAAATATTTTTTCTGTTACAGAAGCAGATTCGGCAGAAAGGTATCTGGAAATAGCTGGAATATCATATGTAATTATAGATGCTGATATGTACAATTATGTTATAGCTACGATTATAGATAAATTTTCCGAATATTTCCCCATTCAAACCGTGATAACAAACGCAAAACCGGAACAAAAAACATTGAGAATGCTGAATGATAAAACACTTACGTTTGCAGCTTCTTATGATGAAATACCTGATATTCTACATAAACGGGATACAAAGATTATTTCATACGGTTTTTAAAAAATAGATTTCGAAACTCATAATTTTATTTTATCATCCCTGTTTAGACTGTGCTGTTGAACCCCTAATTCAACAGCTTTTTTTTATATTTAGATATAAAATTTAAAATTAATTTAAAATTTTATCAAGCTTTTTTGTCTTATACATGTTTTCAAAATTATCATAACCACCTATATACTTGTCATTTATGATTATCTGCGGTACGGTTGAAATGGCAGGTTTGTTATATTTTTTGCTTAATTCTTCACACATTTCATCAAAGCTGTCATCGCAGTTTATTTCCTCAAAATCAATATTAAGTATCTTTAAAAGTTTTTTTGCTTTTATACAATAAGGACAAGTTGTCATTGTATAAACTATAGCTTTGTTCATATATATCTCCTTTTTTCACATACTAATACTAAAATAATTTTCACAACTTAACAATATCTTTAAGGATACTGCTGGTATAAAGAGTTATTATATAGCTTTGTATATGTAAAAAGTCAGACAGTTTATTTTTCAAGCGGTCGCATTGTCGGGAATGCTATTACGTCTCTGATAGTTTGAGAGTTGGTAAGCAGCATAACCAGCCTGTCTATACCCATACCCATACCGCCTGTTGGAGGCATGCCATATTCCAGAGCGGTGATAAAGTCTTCATCCAGCTCCATGGCTTCTTCATCACCGTTTGCTTTTGCAAGTGCCTGTGCTTCGAATCTGCTTCTCTGGTCGATAGGGTCTGTAAGTTCGGAGAATGCATTGGCAAGCTCCCAGCCGTTTATTCTTGTTTCAAAGCGTTCTGTCAATCTGGAGTTATCTCTGTGAACTTTTGCCAGAGGAGAAATTTCTCTCGGATAATCTATAATATGGCAGGGCTGAATCAAAGAAGGCTCGATTTTGTCTTCGAATACTGCTTCTACAACCTGACCCCAATTCATGTCATCTTCTACCTGTACATTGAGTTTTTTCGCAGCTTCTATAGCAAGTTTTGCATCATAAATTTCCATAAAATCAATGCCGGTTGCTTCTTTAATTGAACCCAGCATTGTTTTTCTGTCCCAGGGCGGAGTAAGGTCTATTTCGTGTTCCCCGTATGTAATTTTTGTTGTGCCTAGAACTTCCTGAGCAACATAAGCTACCATGTTTTCTGTAAGAGTCATCATATCATTATAATCAGCATAAGCCTGATACAGTTCTATCATGGTAAATTCAGGATTGTGGCGGGTATCAATACCTTCGTTGCGGAAACATCTGCCGATTTCATAAACTCTTTCCGACACACCGCCTACGATAAGTCTTTTAAGATATAATTCAAGAGCAATTCTCAATGTCAAATCCATATCAAGTGCATTGTGATGTGTTGTGAATGGTCTTGCGTTCGCGCCAGATGCTGTTGTTTGAAGAATCGGTGTTTCAACTTCCAAAAAGCCGGCTTTTGCAAGATATTCTCTTATTTTTTGGATAATAAGGCTTCTTTTTCTGAAAGTATCACGAACATCTTCGTTCATAATAAGGTCAACATAGCGCTGTCTGTATCTTGTATCCACATCTGTAAGACCGTGGAATTTTTCAGGCAGAGGCAGAAGAGCTTTTGATAAAAGCTTGTAATCTGTAGCTTTTATAGAGAGCTCGCCTCTTGGTGTTCTTCTAATAGTACCCTGAAATCCGACAATATCACCTATATCAATGAGTTTCATTGCTTTAATTTTTTCAGCATCCATATTTTCTTTGTGTGAAAATATTTGAATTTTGCCAGAACCATCCTGTAAATCAATGAACATTCCGGTATTTCTCATTGCCATTATTCTTCCGGCTACTTTATATTCGTCATTTGTTTCTTCTCCGGCAGGCAAATCTTTGTATTTTTCCTGCAGAGCTTTTGCAGATGCGTTTTTGTCATAAGAATACGGATAAGGATTTACTCCTTTGTCTGCAAGTTCTGTCAATTTTTGTATTCTTGTATTTCTGATTGTATTTAGTGTAGGTGCATTCATAGCCGATGTATGATTATTTTCTGACATTCTCAATTCCTTTTTAACTTGTTCTTTAATAATTATTTTATCATTAAAAAAATATTTGAAAAATGTAATGCCTGTATACGTAACATATACTATAACCTCATTCTAATAGAGCTGTATACTCGAAAAATACGTTATAAATAACATTTATCTGATATCAAAAAACTTGTGCACCTGACCGATTAGCCGCGTATTGTAGTATTTTTCAGAAAATTTGTTAAAAGTTTCCACAATTTTTTCGTGAGAAACTTTTATTCTGTCTCCCTCCATTTCTGGCTGAAGAATAAGCTCTATATTATATTTTTGCGCAAGATTTATGCTTTCATTTATCTCAAAATCCCGCAAATTGTCATCAAATACAAGTTTTGCAAAGATTTTTTTGTTATAATTTTTTGCTGTTTGCAAAAATTTATCATGTTTGAGGAACAAATCCCCGATTTTTGCGCTGGAATCAACCTTAAAATCCATAGAAATTATATCAACACAGTCTATTATGCTCTCGAGCGCCTTTGGCATTGTTCCGTTGGTTTCCAGATAAACTTTAAGATTCAGCTTTTTTATCTCCGGCAGAAATTGTTTTAAAAATTCGTAATGCAAAAGCGGCTCCCCGCCTGTAAGGCTTATGGAGTGAAAAGCATGCAGATTAAATTCTTTAATTTTTTCGATAAGCTCTGAAACTGTATATTCTTCGCCTTTATCAAACTCTGTATCGCAATAATTACACAAAAGATTGCAGCCGCAGAATCTTATAAAAAGCTGTCTGTATCCTATATAAGGTCCTTCTCCCTGTATTGAATCAAAAATCTCGGCTATTTTTGCAATTTTTGCATTATTGTCTGCTTTTTCAGTCATTTAATAAATTCTCCCTAATTTTATGTGAGGACAGATTCTTCAACTGTTCATACAATTTAATTTCTTCAGAAGTCATTTCTTTTGGAATTTCTATTCTGACAGTGACAATCTGGTCTCCTTTTTTCTTGGATTTCGAATCGGAAAGCCCCTGCTCTGACAGGCGGAATTTTTGCCCCGTTGTTGTATTAGCCGGAATTTTCATGGAAACATTACCGCAAAGAGTCGGAATTTCTATGTTTGCGCCAAGTACTGCTTCAAAAGGTGTTATAGGAATTTCACAAATTACATTCAGCCCGTCGTATTTAAAGAATTTGCTTTCTTCAATGTTGATAAAAAGGTACAGGTCTCCGTTTTTACCACCGTTGTAGCCTTTATTGCCTTCATTTGCAATTCTTATTTTTGCACCTTTTTTTACGCCTGCAGGAATTTTTACATTAAGTTTTTTGTGAATGGACACTTCGCCCGTACCTCTGCAAAGAGGACATTTGGAACCGTTTATAAATCTTCTGCCCTCGCATTTCGGACAGCGTTCGCTGTGCAGCACATTCACCGTTCTGTGAGTGCCGGATATTGCCTCTGATACTTTTATATTTACATTTAAATTTATGTCTCTGCCGTTTTCCGGCTTTGGTTTTTTTGTCTTTTTTTCTCTGCGTGTATCTGATGTAAACAAGCCGTCTAAAATATTTTCAAACACCTGTGAAAAAGAAGATTTTTCTTCTTCATTTGGTGTGTAATAGTCTTCTTTGCGGCTTTTTTGCTGCGATTCAGTACGGGGTTTTGTTTGTGTATAGGCATAATTTGTTTCGCCGTAGGCCTTTTTTGCCTGTGACTTTGTGGTATTTGATGTGTTTGAAGTATAAGAGCTCTCTTTTCTTGTATTAAAGCCTTTTAAGATATCATACTGGCTTCTTTTATGCGAATCCGTTAATACCTCGTAGGCTTCTGTTATTTCTTTAAAACGGAGGATACTTTCCTGAGAATTATCATTTACATCAGGGTGCCAGATGCGTGCCTGTTTTCTGTATGCGGATTTTATTTTTGCCATATCCGCATCAGGCTCAACTCCGAGAATAGAATATAAATCTTTTTGATAATACTGGTTCAATTTTTCCCGCCGTTTAGATTTTTTAGCTACAGAGTTATTTTAATGATGGTTTAAGAATTATCAATAATTTGTTTAATTAAATTTGGAATTTCTTTAATTTCATCATAACTTATATCTGCTCTTAATGAAATTCTAATACGTGAAGAACCTTCGGCAACCGTCGGATGGCGGATAGGAAGAAGGTAATATCCGTTTTGGATAAGTTCTTTTGAAACTTTGACTGCAAGTTCATTTGTGCCGAGAATAACAGGTACAATATGACTTTCGCCAAGCGTTTGCAGTCTCGCATTTTTTAAATCCTGTCTCAGTTTTTCAGCTGTTTTTAAAAGTTCTTTTTTCTCATGCTGTAAATTTGGCAAAATTTCCGTAATTATACAGTAAGAAAAAGCTGCATTAATCTCCGGAAGCGCCGTTGAAAAAATCAAAGGTCTGCATTTATTGATTAAATAATTTACAAGAATATCATCACCCGTACAAAAAGCACCAACAGAGCCCACTGCTTTTCCGAAAGTCGCAATTATCAAATCAATATCTTGTATACAGTTTTGTGCTTCCGAAATACCAAGACCTTTTGTTCCGTATATACCAAAGGCATGCGCCTCATCCACTACAAGTATTGCATTATACTTTTCTTTTAGTTTAACAAGTTTGTTTAAATCTGCGATATCTCCGTCCATACTGAACAAAGATTCCGAAACTATTATTGCGTTTTCATATTCGTTTCTGTGTTTTTGCAAAAGTTCTTCAAGGTGGTTATAATCCAGATGTTTGTACCTGAACATTTTTGCTTCCGACAACTTTATCCCGTCTAAGATACTGGCATGGTTTAATTTGTCAGAGAAAACAGCATCTTTTTTTGATAGAAGAGCACCCATTATACCTGCATTTGCGTGGTAGCCGCTGTTAAAAAGAAGGGCTTTGTCTTTGTGAAAAAGAGCTGCGAGAAGACACTCCAGCTTTGCGTGGACATAAGAGCTGCCTGTGAGGAGTCTTGAAGAAGCAGAACCCAGCGAAAATTCATTGATGTTCAAAAATCTTTTTAAGAGTTTTCTGTTTTCCGCAATGCCCATGTAATCATTGGAAGAAAGATTGAGGTACCTTTTGTTGTCTTCAAAAATGTATTTTCCGTCTTTTTTAAAAGAAATTATCTTTCTGTCACAGCAATCTGCATGGAGTTTTTCGAGTTCTTTTTTATATTTATCGTAAAGGTTATTCTTGTTCATTTTTTATCTAATCCGGCGATATAAATTCCATCTGCATTTTGTCGGGCAGAATGTATTTTGTCATAAATTTTCTGTACATAAATAATATGAAAAAATCCAAAACAGGGCAAGGGGCATTTATACAGAGGTTAGCTAAAGCTGTCTTGTTTATGGCAGAATTGCAGGGTGCAGTTTATTGCACCAGAATTTAGTGTTGTCAGCTTAGTATTAATTAATTTGGGATTAAACATACATCTGTACATATCCATAAAAATAGACATTGCAGACAGACCAAAATTATAATATAATTCCAGTATACATAATATAAGGTGAAAATATGGCAAAACATAACGATACAATTCCTATAGAAGTATGTATTTTAACAGTGGACCACGATATAAAAGGCACCGTTCACGTTTCTAAATACACAAACACAAACCGCGAATTGACGGACCTTTTAAATGATAAAGAAAGAAGATTCCTCGCAGTTACAAATGTTGAAATTTATCCGAGAAATTCAAACCAGCCGCCGAGAAGATATAACTTTCTTGAAATTCACATGGATTATGTCTTGATGGTTCATCCGTCATCTCAGGTTGTGTTCAAAGAATCTTCCAAAGCGCAGGAAGATATTGCAAGATTCAGAGAATTAAGAAACAAATTGAGCCATACAAAACCATTCTAACTTCTACGATTACGGCTTTTTGCTGCCGGATTAGTTTTTTGCTGGTTCAATTCAGAGTTGGATAAATATGAAAAAGCCGAAAAAAATATTGATGATAAACTTTGGCGGAATAGGAGATGAAATCCTTTTTTTGCCTGCAATTTCAAGCTTAAAAAAGGAATATCCCGACGCAAAAATCACGCTTGTACTGGAGCCCAGAAGCAAGTCCGTAGAAGATTTGTCCAATCTGATAGATGATGTTATCTGCGTCGATATCAAGGGAAAATATAAGTATCTGGAACTTTTCAAATTTGTTTTAAAAGCCCGTGCAGGCAAATTTGACATGGTATTTTCTTCGGGTGCAAACAATCTTATCCCGCTGCTTTTGTTTTTGACAGGGATAACATACCGCTACGGCTTTGAAAGCGGTGCTCTAAGCCGTATATTACTGACAAAAGCCGTAAAACTGAACAAAAATCAGTATGCATCTTTTATGTACCACGAACTCGTAACACCGGTTACGGATTATAAAACGGATTATCCGGAAATTGAGACAGGAGAAGTCGAAAAAGAGACAGATTCTGTTTTGATTCATCCCGGTGTGAGCAAAATGAGTGTAGTACGTCATATGATTAAAACTTGGACTCCTGAAATCTGGGCGGAACTTGTACAAAAGGTTCTTGCAACAGGGAAAAAAGTCTATCTAATAGGCGGGCCCGATGATAAAGAATGTATTGAAAAAATCACCGAAATGGTAGGCGATGCGCCGAATTTTACAAACCTTTACGGTACAACCAAAAATATCATGGATTTAGCCCGTCTTACCAAAAAAGCCGAAGTGCTGATATGCTCTGACTCTGCGCCGATGCATATAGGAGTGGGTGTGGGAACAAAAACACTGGCATTATTCGGCCCGACGGATGAAAAGAAACTTATTCCGAACAATGAAAAATATATTGCAATAAAAAATAACTGTGACTGCAGACCGTGTCTGTGGGACAAACGACAGACCACCTGCGAAGAATTGAAATGTCTCAAAATAAACCTTGATGATATTATAAATCTGTTATAAATATATGGTCAGAACATACAAAACAGCAATCGGAATGATGTCAGGAACATCAATGGACGGCATTGATGCTGCACTTGTTCGTATTTACGATGATTTTGGTTTCGAGATACTGAACACCCATACTCTTGATTATCCGAAGGAAATTCAAAAAAAACTGTTTGAAATAGCCAATGATAAAGGAACAACAAGCGATATCTGCTTTATGGATTTTATTGTCGGAAAACTGTTTGCGCAATGTGCAAATGAGCTATTGGAAAAATCAAATATAAAAGCAGGCGATGTAGATTATATAGCTTCACACGGGCAGACTGTTTTTCATCAGCCGCAAATCAAAGAAATCGGCGGTATAAAAACAGGAAGCACTCTGCAAATAGGCAATATATCTGCCATTGCCCAATTAACAGGAGTAAAAACCATAGGAGATTTCCGCTCAAAAGATATAGCAGCAGGCGGTCAGGGCGCACCTCTTGTCCCTTTTGCAGACGAATTAATTTTTAAAAAAGAGGTCAAAAGAGCTATTCAAAATATTGGCGGCATAGGTAATGTTACTGTTCTGTCAAAAGATTGTGAGACTTTTGCCTTTGATACAGGCCCGGGAAATATGCTTATTGATTATTTTTGCCGCAAACTCTTTGATATTCCTTTTGACAAGGACGGAAAAATTGCGGCAGAAGGAAAAGTTGATGAAAAGTGGCTTGATGAACTTTTAAAAGAGCCTTATTATGCCCTAGAACCGCCAAAATCAACCGGCAGAGAGCTTTTTAATGAAGATTATGCACGGCATATTTATAAATCCGCACCGGAAAATAAATATGATGTAATAACAACTCTTACTGCACTGAGCGCAAAAACAATCTTTGATGCATATGAAAGATTTGTATTCCCGAAAACAGATATAGAACAAATTGTTCTCGGTGGCGGCGGGGCTTATAATCCTGTACTGGTAAAGTTTTTAAAACAGTATTTTAAAAACGTACAGGAAATAAAAACTCATGCGGATTTTAATATTAATGACAAATTTAAAGAAGCTCTGGCCTTTGCTTTACTTGGCTTTTGTACAATTAACAAAATACCGTCTAACCTTATACACTGTACAGGAGCGAAAAAAAGAGTTATTATGGGAATAACAGCCGATATGTAATAATATAATCGGTCTATATTTAATTAGTTTTTGGAAAATAAATCAGAATGTTTGAAAAAGAAGCAACCGAATTTATAAACCGTGACACTATTAACATTGACCTTGTAGGCACTCATGACATGCTGGTTATGATTAATAACGAGGATAAAAAGGTTGCGCTTGCCGTTGAAAAATGTATTCCGCAAATTACAAAGGGCGTTGATATAATAGTAAGAAATTTTTTGCATGGCGGAAAATTATTTTACGTAGGAGCAGGAACAAGCGGCAGACTCGGCGTTTTGGATGCTTCTGAATGTCCGCCTACATTCAGTACACCAAAAGATATGGTTGTTGGTATTATAGCAGGCGGAGACAGAGCCTTAAGAGAAGCCATTGAAGGAGCAGAAGACTCGGAAGAACTTGCTCTTGCGGATTTTGATAAATACGATGTCTGCAACAACGATACTGTTGTTGGAATTTCCGCATCAGGCAATGCAAAATATGTAACAAAGTTTTTACAGGTTGCAAAATTAAAAAAATGCAAAACAATAGCAATAACATCAAACCCTGATGCTAAAATGAAAGAATTTGCCGATTGCTTTATCTGCGCCGAAACAGGAGCAGAAGCTATTTCCGGTTCCACAAGAATGAAAGCAGGAACGGCACAAAAGATGATTCTGAACATGCTCTCAACAGGAGCAATGGTAAAAATAGGCAAAACCTACCACAATCTGATGATAGATGTTAATCCTACAAATGCAAAATTAAAAAGAAGAGCTGTTACAATAGTTTCTGAAATTTGCGGCTGCAGAGAAGTAACTGCAAGAAATGTTCTTGAAACAAACGGATATAAAATAAAACATGCGGTATTATTTATACTGTATGGTCTGGATTTTAAAGAAGCGGATATGCTCCTGAAACAGCATCAGGGCGTTCTAAGACGCATCTTTGAGTAGCGGATTTTCGGACGGACGCCGTGTGAGCGAGAGCGAACCCAGTCCGGGGAGCGAGACACTAAATGAGCAGAAGCGACAGCGCAGCGAATGACAGTGTCGAGCGTGAAGAAAATCCAAGAAGCGGATTTTGAGCGGGCACGGAGTCGAGGCTTAAAAGCCGAGCGAGTGCCCATGTGAGTAAGGTTGATGAAGAGAAGAAATTTTAAAATAAAATTTCGAAACGGAATACCAAACCTTACGAACGCCAATAATCCAAGAGCGGATTTTCGGACGGACAAAGTCCGGGGAGCGAGGTACGAAGTGAGCACAGGCGAAGCAATGCGAACGACAGTACCGAGCGGGAAGAAAATCCAAGACAGCGGATTTGCCTTCTTTTGCCGTTGAGCTGATGCGAAACGTGCAAAATGGCTTCACGAAATTATCAATAGTTTTTCTTTGAATTATTGATTTGTAAACAGTGAAAGTGCGGCTGTGGAGCCGAACGAAGTGGCTCGTTAGCATTTTTATATTTGAATTTGTCTCAGACAATTTTTGATTATTCAAAATGAGAAGAAGGATCCGCCATATTCAAAAGATTTTTAAAAGTTTTGATGGCAGAAGAGTTATGAAAACTCAAAACACCCGAAGAAACACGGAATACAGGTGATGTTCTCATCATTCTTTTTTGAAAGTCTTCCTGTGAAATTTTGCCTTCATCCAGTTTTTTCTGGTATTTTTTTCTTGTCGTAACAATATTTAAGTGAGGAAGGAAATATCCAAGCAATGCAGCCATAAAGGCAATACCGCCGAGTTTTACATAAGCATGTGATTTTCTGGCATATTTAACGAGTTTGTTGTTGTTGCCGGTTTCCTTTAATGCTTTTTCCAAATTAGCAAATGCTTCGGAATTGTTTGCCTGTGATTGTTTTAATGCATTCAATATTTCATCATTTTTAACTGAATTTGTAATAGCATCCAATTTGTCGGTAAAGCCGAGTTTTTTGAATACTTTTCTTAAATTACCGCCATGTTTGTTAACTGTTTCAGAAAAATTAACGAGGGCATTGTCCATAGTGCCAAAATCAGAATACCAGTCAATCAATTGTTTTTGAGAAACAAAGTTAGAACAGAGTAATTCACCCTGTTTTCCAAATTTATGACGATATTCTCCAGTTGCTTTATCTTTTCCAATTTGGAAAAGAGGTGCATCTGCATCACCCAAAGTAACAATAGGGATTCCAGATTTTTTAGACACAGCAAAAGCTACAGCTTTGTTAATTAACGGTGCACCCGCTGCAGAAAGAGCAACTGCAGGTACATCACGTGTAATAACTTCGCGTTTTTCATCGTTATCACGGGATTTCACAAATCTGCCGCCAAGCATAAATAATGTAGC
The DNA here is from genome assembly GCA_944324245.1 of Candidatus Gastranaerophilales bacterium. Taxonomy (GTDB): domain Bacteria; phylum Cyanobacteriota; class Vampirovibrionia; order Gastranaerophilales; family Gastranaerophilaceae; genus Limenecus. Next base: position 28,809 of record CALUVO010000071.1, read on the forward strand.
AACAAGGAAAAACATAAGTCTTGTTAAAGAACCATTTGCTTCAATATTGCAGGCATTTCCCAGTCCTTCAAAAACTTTTCTTGCTGTACTTATATTTGGTGTTGTGCCAAAGGAGGTATTATTTTTTGTTTTGTTTGCTGCATAAGATTGTGCATTTGAGTATGGTTGTATTTTCATTACACAGCCTCCTTCATTTGATTTTCTTTAGGAGCCTGTGCTGTTTGCGCTGCAGCATCAGCTTCACCTGTGTTCAATCCGTCTTTACCGGGGAATTTCTTGGAAGTTTGATACAACTTTGGTATCAGCATCAGAAACGCAGACAATGCAGCAACTGAAACAATATTTGTCATATTTCTTAAATCTTTTGCTTTTTTATGGAAGCGTTCTATAAACTCTTCTGCGGGTTTGTCTGTTTTAGCTGCTTTGTTTGTAAAATCGTCAAGATAATTGGACATATCCTTAAAGAAGTCTTTTATATTAAATTCAGCATTATCGCCGAGTTTTATGGTGCTTGCATTATCAAGAAATCTGCCGTTTGCTTTGTTCAGTTTTGTTATTACCTCATCGGCTTCTTTTCTTATTTTACGTTTTTTTGCACCATTTTGCATGTGGTTGTTCATTAATTCTTTTAATTTATCAACAAGACCTGTTTCTTTTTTGTAATCAACAAAAGCTTTGTTAATAACAGTATCAATGAAATTCTTTTTAGTTTCTGCTGCATCTTTAAGATTAACAGGCGTTTTTTTCATTAAGGATTTAAAGCCTTCCAGAACTTTTGTTTGAACCTTTGCGGCTTTACCTCTTAAAAGACCTGCCAGAGTAATTACAGTAAGCGGAACATAGAAAAACGCAGGACCTGATAATAATTCTCTTACAAGTTCTTCCTGACCTGCTTTGTAGTTAAAATGACCTAACTCTTCTTTATTGCGCAAATATCCCTGAGCAGTACGAGGGATCATCATGCCGGTAGTATCAATTGTTAAAAATTCACCTAAAAAACCGTTATTTTCTATAAAAGTAGCAAAATTAACCGCAATGTTTCCGAAAGAAGGATTTTTCTTCTGTCGTCGGTCATACTCCGTATTGTTATTATTAATACTTCTGGCGTAACTTATTTGTTGTAACTTCATTTCATTCCTACCACAGTCTACATGTTTAGTTAAATCAAAACAGTGATGAAAATTGCTAGCTGGTAACGATTATTTTAACATATATTAACAAATATGTGTACCCTTTACACTTAATTTTTGTTGTTTTGTTAAGCAATATTAAGATTGTAGCAGGTAAAAACAGTCTTTAAAATTACTATTTTTGTAGTGTTTTGGGATTTTATAATATTAATTAAAAATGTTAAGCAAAAACGGTCTTATCAAAAAATAGTTTTTTTGATTTATAATATTTCAGTATAATTATGTAATTTTAAAAGGAAGAATTAATGTCCGAAACAATGCAAATAGGTATCCCCAGAGCAATGTCTTATTACAATTATTTTCCGTTCTGGTATGGTTTTTTCGAAGATTTAGGTATAAAAATAGTTATTTCTGACAAAACAACAAAACAAACCATGTCATCAGGTTCCGCGCTTGTTGTTTCAGAAACATGCCTTCCCATAAAGGTTTATGTCGGACATATTCTTAATCTGCTTGAAAAAGGTGTGGACAAGATTTTTATACCGTCTATTCAATCAATAGATCACAAAATTTATAACTGTTCAAAAATCAGAGGACTTCCTGATCTTATAAAAAATGTTGTAAAACAAAACTTTACTATTATAGACGCAACACTGGATAAATCAGCTAAAAACCAAGGATTGTATGCATTTTTAAAAGAAGCTGTTGCTCCTTTTGGCATAACTGATGAAAAAAGAATTAAAAAAGCATCAAAAGAAGGCTGGAAAGTCATGAATAATTTTAAAATCATGCTAAATTCCGGTTTGTCTTTTGAAAAAGCTTTGAATTATGCAAAAAAAGGACAGGTAGTAATCACTAATAATCAAAAATCTTATCCTATTTCAGTTGCAATTCTTGCACACAACTATAATCTTTATGATGAAAGAATTTCAATGAAGATTTTTGATAAACTCGAAAAGCTTGATGTAAAAACTTATACAGCAGAGCAGCTTTCTATCGAACAATTAAAAGAAGGCATCTGCTCTATGGATTCCAAACTCTACTGGGCAAATGAATATGAAATGACTGGTGCGGCAGGTCATTATTTGCAGGATAACAACATTGACGGTATTATTGCTATAAATGCTTTTGGCTGCGGGCCGGATTCTATAATGATAGAAAGAATCTCACGTGCAGCAAGAAAGTTCAACAAACCTCTTTTGCATCTTTCTGTTGATGAGCAAACGGGTGAAGCAGGTTTTGTAACAAGAATCGAAGCATTTACTGACATGCTTTTCCGCAAAAAACGTGCAAGTATTATAAATAAAATTGATATTAAAGAAGATATAAAAACAAAAACATCTTCTGATGCTGAAATAAAGATATCAAAACAGTAATCCAAAGAAAGCATGAAATCTGCAAGGAAAAAACATCTCGCTTTTGAAAATAATATAAGCAAAACAGGCTATAGAGCCCTGTTTGTGCTGTTTAAACTCTTAAATGCACCGGCTAGCAGGGAAGAAATTCTGACATTTTTTTCAAAAGATCCTATCCTAAAAAATGACATATCAAAAGATACAGTAACAATTACCGTAAACACTCTTAAAAAAGCCGGCTGTATTATAAGCAGACCTTCTCAAAGAACAGATAATAAGTATGTTTTAAAGTCGCATCCTTTTGATATACATTTTTCTTTGTCAAATATTGATGCGCTCCAATCTTTGCGAGAAAATATTGTGACTTTTCAAGATTTGTATCTTTTGATGCATCTGAACAATTTATACATGAAAATTGCAAATCTTGCACCGGATGAGGAAACCAAAAATCTTTTGATATACAAACATCCTCTTTCGGAAATTAATTACGATATTCTTAATGAGCTTGTAATTTATGCAAGAATAAAAAAGCCTGTAAATATTTCTTATAACTCTCCGGAAAATAAAAATGAAAAACTGGAATTTACACCGGAATATTTAACTTTTGAAAGCGATAAACTGTATGTCTGGGGATATTGTAAAAAATATAATGAATTTGCATATTTGAGAGTAGATAGGATAAAGAGAGTAAACCTCATCACTGTATGCACTGCATCTGAAGGATACTTGGAATTTAAAAAACCGGTTGAGTTAATAGTTTACAAATTAAAAGGTTACAGTGCTTTGATGTACAGCGAAAATAAAGAAGAAACAGTTACCTATGAAGATAAAAACAGTGAATACCCTCTTACAATCAGGGCAGCTGTTTCAAACAAATTCAATTTCTTTCAAAGAATTCTTTCATACGGAACCGACTGTTTGATTGTTTCTCCGGATTCTGCAAAAACCGAACTCTTAGAGCATTTGAAAAATATAAAAGCGGAGTATGAAAATGAAAAATAATAAAATTTCTAATGCAGGATACAGGGTATTAGAAATCCTGAAACATCTTATAAAACAACCGCTTTCTCCAGACGAGATGCTCAGGTATCTGGAATCTTCCACAGACAATTTATACAGAAAAGAACTTATTCTAAAGTATTTAAATACTTTAAAACTGTTAAATATTGATATAGACAAAACTGACGGGAAATATTTTATAAAACGAAGTTTGGAATCCATAAATCTGGCTGAAAATGATTTGTCAGCAATACTTTTTATCAGAAAATATATAAATACTATAGGTCATGAAGGTTTTAAAAATAATATAGAAGAAGCCCTTCAAATTGTGGAACGCTGTTTTTCTGATAATATCGTCGATTGTATAAAAAGAAATAAGATAAAACCATATACCCCGCAAAAGTCTCTGATTATAAAAGATGAAAATGTTAAAAAATTTGAAAAATACTGCCATGATGGTTTTTGGCTGGAATTAGAATATAAAAATTATAAAGCCGATAACAAAAATGGCTCATACAAAATTGCACCTCTAAAAGTGGTCTACAAAAGAGGAAAGGCTGTATTGATAGCTTATGACCATAAAGACAATGATTACAAAGAATTTGTTCTTGAAAATGTTATAGATGTAAAACAAAACCCGCAGAAACAGGTAAAAGGCTCTCCCTCTTCGGTTTTATTTAAACTAAAAGGCAGACTTGCAAAGTCATATATGCTCAAAAATGATGAAATGCTGGTAGATTCCGGAGAAGATTTCATAATTATTTCCAATAAAAATGAAGACAGGGAACTCTTGATAAGACGGCTTTTGAGATATTACAACAAATGCGAAATATTGTATCCAAAATTGTACCGCCAAAAAATTATTGAACTGATAAAAGAAATGGAAGCAATGTATGACTGAATCAGTATCAAACAAAACAAAAGGTAAACTTGGTGAACAAGCCGCTGCAAAATATCTTCAAAGACTCGGTTATAAAATACTGGAAAGAAATTACCGCTATTCCCGTTTTGCAGAAATTGATATCGTTGCAAAAGACAAAGATACAATCGTTTTTGCTGAAGTTAAAACACGTACAGGTACAACATTCGGACATCCGTTTGAGGCGGTAAATCATACAAAAATAGAAAATATCTTTAAAGCAGGATTATATTACCTTAAAAATACTAAGGAAACTTATAAAAAATACCGTATAGATGTAATTTCTGTTATAGGAGATTTAAAAACAGAAAAACCAAAAATTGAACATCTAAAAAATATCAGCCTGAATTAGAGAAAATTATTATTTTTGAACCATTGCTTTGTATTTTGCAGCGAGCTGGTTATATTGTTCAACCTGAGCTACTGCAAAACGGCTGAGAAGGTCATATTTTGCATTCAACTTATCATATTCTTCACGGGATACTGTTCCTGAAGAAAAAGCAGGAGTATTGTTAGAAGGAGATTCTTTTTGCTGAGGCGCCTGAGATTTTCCAAAACTTCTTAACGGTTGGCATGACAATGCGTTTGTGGAAAAACTTACTTGCATCTTTTTATCTCCTTTCTCCTATTTAAAGTACACTCTATCTCCAGCTTTTTAATTATAACTCGTAATACATATAATTTCAATAATCTTTACAAACGATATCGAATAATGCAAAAAACATATAAATATAGTTAATAAAATAAATTATTATTTTGTTAATTTTCTTAATAAATAATTATTTTTGCTTTTTCAAAAATTTCTGCATTTCTAACAATGCAGTATAAGTAGGCATTATAAGAAGTCTTTCGTCAGAATTTACCTGTGATACAGAATATTCTACTGCTTCTTTAATGTCTTTTATAACTTTTATCTTAGACTGTTCAAATCCTGCGTACTTAAGTCTTACCGCCATATCATACGCACGTATCCCGCTCACAACAATATTACCCGGATAATCTTTTAAAAGTTCAAAATCTGCATCCCACAGCCATGAAACATCACGTCCGTCTGCGTAGTTGTCATTTATAATTATTAAAAGCTCTGAATTTGACCGGTTATTTACTGTTCTCAATACTTCAGAAGCACCTGTAGGGTTTTTAATAAGCTGTACGAGTACATTTTTGCCGTTCAGTACAAATTTTTCCGCACGTCCAAAAACTGACCTGTAGGTATCAAGCCCTTTTTGTATTACAGAAGGCTCTATGCAGAGCTCTAGAGCCAGACTGATTGCAGCAAGTGCGTTATATGCGTTGTAAAGACCTGCGATATTAATTTTAAAACAATTTTCGATTTCCTGTCCATTTTTAAAATATTTAAGATAAATTTCGGAAAAATCATCATATATAACGGCATAGGCTTTGTAATTCGGTATAGGGCGTGATTTAGCGCAATTTTTGCAGTAATATCTGCCTATGTGTGCATAATATCTTTTTTCGTAAGACAAATCAGCACCGCAAGGGCAATATACAGATTCTGCCGGTGCTTGAGAATCCTGCAGAGAGGTTTTGTAAGTTATTTCATCAAATCCGAAATAAATTCTTTTATTATTAACACCTATTTCAAGAAGCATGGGGTCATCAGCATTTACAAGCAACTTTAAAGCTTTCTTTTTTGCTACGGCTTCCTGTATTTTTTTTGCCGTAGTATCAAGCTCCCCGTATCTGTCCAGCTGGTCGCGGAAAAGATTTGTGACAATAAGATAATCCGGATTCAAAAAATCATACAGCTTTGTTAAATAAGCCTCATCGCTTTCTAAAACCGCATAATCAAAGTCTGAAAAAGGCTTGTACCCGACAGCAAGAGAGCTTGCAATGCCGGAGAGCATATTCGCTCCTTTTTCATTGTGCAAGACGTGATTATCCGCTGTTTTTAAAATATGCGCAAGAAGTCCAGATGTGGTAGTTTTTCCGTTAGTACCCGTTACTGTAATAACTTTTTTCCGGCAGTATTGAGACAAAAATGACAGAAAATTTTTTGATATTTTTAATGCCACAACTCCGGGCAGAGATGTACCGGCACTTTTTGCAAGATGCAGCATTTTGTTTACGGATTTTGCACTGAAAAGTGCTGTATAAAAACTAATTTTATCCATCATTTTCATGTCAATGATTATATCGTAAAATTGTGGTATGGAAAATGGTAACTACGAAAAAGCAATAAATCTGATAACATCCAGAGAAAAATTTCATATATGTCTTGGGCTTGAACGTGTGTCTGCAATGCTGGAGATTCTGGGCAATCCGCAGGACAGCCTGAACATAATCCATGTTGCCGGCACAAACGGAAAAGGCTCTGTATGTGCGATTTTGTCAAAAATTCTCACCTGCGCGGGTTTTAAAACCGGACTCTATACCAGTCCTCATATACTGGAATATAATGAACGCATAAAGATAAACCACAGAGACATCTCCAAAAATGATTTTGCGGATTTAATAACGGAAATTGCACTGACAGCAAAGGTAAACGGCATTTATCTTACGGAGTTTGAACTTTTAACATGTGCGGCTTATAAATATTTTGCAGACAAAGAGACTGATATATGTGTAATAGAAACAGGTCTCGGCGGCAGGCTTGATGCCACATCCGCCATAAATAAAAATATCCTCTCAATTATTACTTCCATAAGTTTAGACCACACTGACAGACTGGGGGATACCATTGAAAAAATAGCATTTGAAAAAGCCGGTATTATAAAAGACAGCTATCCTGTTCTTTTCAGCTCAGACAACAGGGGGGGTGAAACAATAAAAAGAATTGCTAAAGAAAAACAGAGTCCTGTTCTAACGCCTGAAGATAAAGCAGAGTTATTATTTGAAAATTCTAAAAATTATGTTTGTTATAAAGGGAAAAAGTATGAGTTTGCACTGCTCGGTTTATGGCAGGCAGAAAATATGTCTCTTGTGTTTGAAGCAATTAATTATTTGAGAGAAAACGGATACGAAATACAGGATACTGCAGTGCAAAAAGCTCTAAAAACCGTATGCTGGCCCTGCAGAATGCAATATATTAAAAAATACAATCTGCTGATTGACGGTACTCACAATCCTGACGGAGCACGGGTGCTAAGAGACAGTATTGATTATTATTTCCCTGATAAAAAAAGAGTCTGGATATACGGTTCTTTGACAACAAAAGACTACAAAAAGGTTACGGAAATTATCTTCCGGCCGCAGGATGAAATTTATTTTTATGATTTTAAATACCCGAACAGTGTTCCTTTTAAAAAACTTGCAGAATTGTATCCGGACACTCTTTTAATAAATCAAAAAGAGCTTGAATATCTTGCAGCAGAAAACAAAGAGGCTCTTATTATAATTTCCGGTTCGTTTTATATGATAGGGCAAATATTAACTGCAAAAGGCTTTTTTCAAAATATTGCCGAGGTGGATAATATATATTAAATTTTTATTCGTCAATAATGTCATGAACTAAAAATTATTTAAGCATCCAAGTGAAAGGAAAAACTGCAATGTTGACAACAGTTGAAGAAAGTAATGAATTAATCAATGTAGTTATTGTCGAGGATTACAAACTGACACGTGTAGGTCTGCGTTCCACCATTAATGAGTTTGAAAATATAACCGTAATAGGAGAAGCTGAAGATGCAGCAAAAGGTCTTGAGGTTATTAAAAACAAAAAACCGCAGATTGTATTAATGGATTTGGGATTGCCGGAGATGAACGGTATTGAAGCTACACAAAAGGTAAAAGAAATTTCTCCGGAATCAAAAGTTATAATCTTAACTTCTCATGACAGAGAAGAAGAAGTGCTGGCTGCACTGGGCTCGGGGGCATCTGCATACTGTTTAAAAGATATTGATCCAAAAACTCTTGCATCGGTAATAAGAAATGTTTCAAGAGGTGCTTGCTGGCTGGATCCGGCAATTGCTCAGGTTGCGCTTAACTTATTTCCCAGACCGGAAAATGTAAGTCTTCAGGGCAATGGTGAAATGGCAGACGCCAGAGCACAATTGACAGAAAGAGAATTTGAAGTTTTAAGACTGCTGGTTAAAGGCAAAAGCAATACAGAAATTGCAAAAGAGCTTATAGTTTCCGTACATACCGCCAAAGCGCATGTCTGCAGTATTCTGCAAAAATTGTGCGTGGATGATAGGGTACAGGCTGCAGTAAAAGCAATAAAAGAAAATATTATTTAGATTTTAATATAATAAAATGTCTGAGGCGGCCTCGCTTGTAGGAGTGTACACGGAGTGCGAGTGACGCCAAGTCTAGCATTTTACGGAAGTGACCCCATGCACTTGTTGGCTGTGCCGGACTTATTATTAAACAACGAACTTG
>CALUVO010000072.1 GCA_944324245.1 Candidatus Gastranaerophilales bacterium
CTGTGTGATATAAACATACTTTTTTATAATAATCGTATGTAAACAATACATGAAAGTTTATAATAAAAAAAGAAATATTTATATCAAATATAAATATTTCTTAAGCAAAATTTTTGAATTTATAAAAAAATTGAGTGTTTAACAACATGTCAACGGCGCAAGCTGTTTTTTGCCGATTGAATAATATTCAAAACCTCTTTGTGCCAGCCTTGTTGCGTTATACTGGTTTCTTCCGTCAAAGATAACAGGTTCTTTGAGCAGTGATTTAATCCTGTCAAAATCCGGACGTCTGAATTCGTTCCATTCTGTCAATAACAACATGCAGTCAGCACCTTCCAGCGCAGCATAAGAGGATTTTGCATAAGTTATTTTGCTGCCGAAAATCATTTCCGCACAGTCAAAAGCTTTCGGGTCGTATGCCTGCACCTTTGCACCTTTTTCTAAAAGTGCATTGATAATTGTAATAGCAGGTGCTTCTCTCATATCGTTGGTTTTGGGCTTAAAGGCAAGTCCCCAAACCCCGAAAGTCTTTCCTGAGAGATTTTCGCCGAATCTGTCTAATATCTTTCTGATAAAAATCTGACGCTGTTCTTTGTTTACTTCATCAGCGCTTTGGAGAAGCTTGTAGTCGCAGCCGTTGTCTTTTGCTGTTTTTAATAAGGCTTTTACATCCTTAGGAAAACAGCTTCCGCCGTATCCCAGCCCGGGGAATAAAAACTGCGTGCCGATACGTTTGTCCGAACACATACCGATTCTTACCATCTCTGCGTCAGCGCCGACTTTTTCGCAAATGTTTGCGATTTCGTTTGCGTAAGAAATTTTTACAGCCAAAAACGAGTTAGCAGCATATTTTGTCATTTCTGCAGATTTTACATCCATTATGATAACAGGATTGCCGGTTCTCAAAAATGGTGCGTAAAGTTCCTGCATAATTTCTGTTGCACGCTGTGAGTTTGAGCCTATTACAACTCTGTCGGGTTTTAAAAAGTCATCTACTGCTGCACCCTGTTTTAGGAATTCGGGGTTTGAAACAACGTCAAACTCTTCGTTTGTCTGGGATTTGATTATTTCTGTAACTTTTTCCGCTGTGCCTACAGGAACAGTGGATTTGTCAATGATGACTTTATAGCCGTTTAAAGCCTGACCGATTGATTTTGCAACATCATAAACATATTGAAGGTCGGCAGAACCGTCTTCGCCCTGAGGTGTACCTACTGCGATAAAGCACACAAGCGATTTTTGAACGGCCATAGCAAGGTCGTTTGTGAAACTCAGCCTGCCTTCCGAAACATTAACCTTAATCAGCTCATCCAATCCGGGTTCGTATATAGGAACAATGCCTTTTTCCAGTTTGGCAAGCTTTTCTGTGTCTTTGTCAACACAGATGACGTCGTTGCCCATTTCGGCAAGACAGGTGCCTGCCACCAAGCCTACATACCCCGTTCCGATAACACATATTTTCATTTATTGCTCTCCATGATTGTTATTACTCAAATTTTAGCACAAAATAGTTTTTGCTGCTGTGAATTGGCTTTTTATATAACAATTTTTTATTACCAAATGCTTTTTTAGTGAAAACCAATCTTCTTTTTTGTCGACTGTGTATTGTGCAATTTATTGCACAATACATACTATTATTGGACTGCATTTGTGATTCCAATTACTCTAATCCATTATTTGTAAAATAGTATTTATCTTTTTTTAGCTGTTGTACCACACTTTGCATATGTGCATTATGGTAAAACATAAATGGTGAATCTGTCGGAGTCAATCCTTTCTCTTCAAATATTTCTTTTTTATCAGCCTTTACAAAAAATAAGATATTTTGCAGATACCAACTATAAATTTCTCTGTGTTTGTCAAACAATTGAGGTCTTATAAAATCAAAACATATATAATTTTTTTCCTTAAATAAATTAACCCAATAATCCAATGGTTGGCAATTTATATGATTTGTTCCGTCTTGATATGGTATTGCAGCTGAAAAAAGAATAAAATCAGAAAAACTACATAATGTATCTACAAATTGTTTTGCTTTTTCTTTAGAAATATGTTCTGCAACTTCTAGAGACATTGCCAAATCATATCTTTCTTTTGTTATATTTGTATAATTTTCTAAATCAGCCTGTTCTATAATATTTCTATCAACAAACAAATTTTCATTTGACAAATTATTTGCGTCCACGCCTTTAATTGTTTTTACTCCATTATTTTGCCAAGCATTTAAGAATATTCCATTTCCACAGCCTATATCAATAACAGAATTCGGCATATAATATTGTTTTACAACATTTATAATATTTTCTGCTGACGTCATTGCAAAATCAGAATCAAAACTAGCATAAAAGTCTGTATTATAATCTTCGAGACTGCTGTTTTTTATAATTTTCTTTTTCTTTGCAAGGACTAAATAATCGGTCGTATATTCATAGTCTTTGGGAAATAATTTGTAAATTAACGGTGAAAAAATGTTGTAAAATAAACAAAATATTATCCGGAAAATACTATAGTACTTGATATGAGAAGTTATAAAATAAAGAAAATTTCCGGCCAATGTTTCTGCGCTTGTTTCAAGTGGTTTAATTTCAACAACTTCAAAATTAGTGTCTTCTAGCAGTTTTTTTAATCCGAAACTCGAAAATCTAAAATAATCATACGGATGAAAATGCTGTGCAAAAGAAAAGGGACATGTGAGCAATAAATATCCGCCGGGCTTTATCACACGATTGATTTCTTCTAAAAAATGATTTGGATCTGGTACATGTTCCAAACACTGGAAACAAACCGCATTGTCATAGCTGTCTTTATTAAACGGAAAAGTTATACCGTCATAATAATAATCAGCGTGTCTTTCAAACTCAAAATTTATATCCGGTGTTGCGTAGTCTAAGCCTTCATATTTTGTACAATTAATAAAGAGTTCTTCATATGGTTTTCTTCCGCAGCCTATATCAATAATTGAACCATTTAACAATGGTGCTTTTGATTTTATTCCCCTCCACAGCTTTTTTCTTGAAATATAGCAGTCACAAAATATAAACTGCCATTTTTCAGGGTTAAATATATATCTGTCCAGATATTCATATATCTTTTTTACTTTTCGTTCTCTGTATGCTTCAATATTTAAGATTTTTTTTGTAAATTTTATTTTTATATTAAATACAGTAATGACTTTGTGGTTATCCTCATTCGTGACAGAAAATATTTTTTGTAATAAATTATTTTTCTTCTTATTGGAATATTTACTAGAATTAATCTTTGTGTTTGCCCTAGCCACAACATTATCCTTTCTTCTGATTTAATATTTCTTTTTCACTTTCTAAAAATTTATTTTTTAATTCAATAATTTGTTTATTTTGTTTTTCAAGAGTTTTATGCAACTTATTTAAAATATCAGATTGCTCTTCTAATTTGTCATATATAAGACCTAATTTTGTTTTCTTTCTTTTGGTATTAATTTTTACACCCAGCACTTTTATTCTTTTTCTTGTTTCTGATTTTTTTATAGAAAATAAAAATTTAGGTATAGATAGTAAAATTTTATTTATTTTATATAAATAGTATTGAGCTTTATAAGGAGACAATTTCAAATATTCATAATATTTCTTCCATAAAGGATGTAAACACCCTTTATGCCAGGGCTTAATGTTACCGCTGTAATGTATAATAACAGTATGCGCCTTCGCCGTTTCCATTTCTGCTTCTGTGTATAAAGAATGTTGTGTCGCAAAATATGCAGTCTGCTGCAAGTTATATATTGGAGAGACATATTTAACTTTGTTATAACAAACTACATTGAGTATATCTTGATCGACAAAACGTATTAGATTTTTATTTGCAAAATAAGACGTTGTCTCAAAAAGCTTGTTACTTATATTGTTAGTTTTCCAAAGATTATTATTGATTAGTAGAACCCCAGCATTAAATGAGCAGTTTAAATCATATACATTTTTGTAATATCTGTGTACCTCCATCCAAAGATCTTCTGCTGCTGCTACAAAATTATCTTCTAAATCAGTATTCCAGAATTCGTTAAGACTGTCCATTACTAACAAATCAGAATCAAAATAGAAACATTTATCTAAATCAGGCTTCAATTTAGAAATCAAATATCTATAGTAAGAATGCTTAGTAATATTATGCAGTTCTGGATTTATTGGACAATTTGCAAAAAATGAATTATCAATTTTTATATATTCAATTGTACTATTTTTTATTTTTTTGATTTTTTCAATTTGTTTTTTATTCTTATCCGAAATACCTCCATCTAAAATATGAAAATTAAAAGTTTCAACAGGCAGTGAGTTAATCAATATTGATGTCATCGCTACACACATGTGCTGTGCATAATTATCATCAGAGGCAAAAAATATATCTATATCAGAAGGTATACCGCAATATTTGCTTTTTACATATTCTATTGCGTCATTGCTCAGCACTCCATTATTTCTTGCTTTCATTGATTCCAATGTTTGCCATAAAACTTTTTTATTGTTACATTCAAATGGATACATAACTAATTTATCTTTGATACTTTCATACTCTTTATCATTAAAAAATCTTGTAAGCAGTTGCTTTCTTACTCTCTCTGCTGTTTCTTGCTGGATTTTGCCTGTATTATCTTTATGAGTAACAGTCTTTTTATGCACCCTGTAACGAACTAATTTTTCCGGTAAATTAGCCAGCTTTCCGCCTTTTAAAATAATATTTTTCCATAAGTCATATTCTTCTGCATAAAGTTCTTTAGGAGAGTAAGTAAGATCATTCTCTTCTAAAAAACTCTTTCTTATCATTACGGATGGATGACACATAGGATTTTGAAAATTCATCAAGATATTTAAAACATCAGGATCTGTTTCTTTTACCCAGGATTCGATTTTTAATTCGCCAAATATATCAATCAATGAGCCTAATACCGTAATATCCGGATGTTCGTCTAAATACGAGACCTGTTTTTCAAAACGTTCCGGCAAAGATATATCGTCATCATCCATTCTTGCAATATATTCACCTTTTGCAAGTTTAAAGCCTTTACGCAAGTTGTAATTGTAATCCATGTTTTCTTCATTACGTATATATACAATGCGGTTATCTTTGTCTGCGTATTCTTGAATTATTTCCGGTGTTTTGTCTGTTGAACAATCGTCAATAATAATAAATTCAAAATCAGTATATGTCTGATTCAGTATAGATTCTATTGCATCTCTGACAAAATTTTCTCTGTTATAACAGGACATTACTACTGAAATTTTAGGGCTATTATTCATTATTAAATTTCCTCCTAGAAACATTCTTCCTAATTTTATGAATTAAAATATTTTTGTATTACATTATGCGAAAAAATTTTCAATGAAATTTCATTCTTATTTATTTTCAAACTAATGATTTTTTTCTTCTGCATTTTTATTGGATAAAAAAGTCTTTTTATGAGATAAAAATAATATTCCTGTTTCCATGGCGAATTCAGCCAATAACGGTAATACGCATTTTTCAGAGGATGTGTACAATTTTCATTCCATGGTTTTATACAATCTGTAAAATGTAATATAACAGGATTTTGTTTAGTTTCTTTTATTTCTTCTTCCGTATAGAAATTTTCCAGTTCATTTCCTGTAAAGATTCTGTTATTGGCATTGTATCTGAGAGAAATAAACTTACATTTACCGTTTAAAATACAATTCAACACATCCTGATCTTCAAGACAGATAATTTCTTTATTGTTTCTATAAAAATTCATGCAATCATTTTTGAAATCAAAGTTTCTTAATTCCTGCAAATTAAACATCATTACACCTGCATTGAAATAGTTATTTTCTTCGGGCAGGTTTAATCGTTTTATTTGAGTCAGGCTCCCTTCATCTTCTACCACCAGAGCGCTGTATCCATCAATTTGTTCGCAGAATATGTCTGTTAAGTCACCAAGGACTAAAGTATCACAGTCCAAATACAGACATTTGTTTATGGAGTTATCAAAAAGTTCCGGTATTAAAAAACGATAATAGGTATTAAGAGAAACATAAGCTCTGTTTGGACTAAAGCCGTCGAATTCACTTTTTTCTATTTCATAATATCTGATATTGCCTGTAATTTGTGACAATTTCTTTTTATTTTTTTCTGATATACCGCCATCAAGGATATGAAAAAAGTATTTGTCTTTATCAATTGCATTTTTTAATACAGATGACATTGATATCCCCATGTAAGGAGCATAATTGTCATCACTGGAATAACATATATTAAATTGTTCATTGTTTTCCATATACAATTCTCCCAAGCAAGCTCACTGATTTTTCTTTTCTATTCCATCTTATAGATACAATTTGTCTTCTTAATGCCTTTAGCGGCTCTGTAGCCCAATATCTATTTTCTATGCAATTTTTGATGAATTCTATTTCATTATGATGAAAATATTTGTACTCAAAGTTATTGTCATTTTTTAATTCTTCAAACAAATTGTGCAGCTTTTCAAAATATTCTTTTTTATGTTTGATTAACACAAGATTATAAAAATTAAAATTTGCCATAAAAAAGTGTTTGTACATTTCTTCTTTTACTGTGTCATACAGTCCGTTTTGTTTTACTATTTTCTTGACTTTTTCACACTGTTCAGGCATTATTAAAAGTCTTTTGTCTTTTCTGACAGTTGATGAATTTTGATTTGGCTCTACTCTCCAGTGATAAAGGTAATCATGCACCACAGCAATTTTTTCCGCCTTGCACATTACTTCTGCCATAAATGGGAAATCCTGATAAGATGCGGATTTTGTTTCATTTACACGGATATTGTTTTTTAACAAAAATTCTTTTTTATAAATATTTGCCCAGATTGAAGCGTGAAACATTATCATCTGCGGATATTCTTTTAGCGTGAAACTTTTATCTGCAG
>CALUVO010000073.1 GCA_944324245.1 Candidatus Gastranaerophilales bacterium
TACACGGAGTGCGAGTGACGCCAAGTCTAGCATTTTACGGAAGTGACCCCATGCACTTGTTGGCTGTGCCGGACTTATTATTAAACAACGAACTTGTTTATTGCACAGGTTCAACAAGTAGTCGGAGTCAGTTGACGATATGAAATATAATAATATGCTAAAATTGCATAAGAAGCGGAGCACTTATGATTGATACTGTGATTTTTGATTTAGACGGTACACTTTTATACACTCTGGAAAACTTGTATAAAAGCACTAATTATGCACTGAAAAAATGCGGATATAGTGAACGAACACTAGAAGAAATAAGAAATTTTGTCGGAAACGGTGTAAACAAGTTAATAGAAAGAAGTATTCCTCAGGGCATTGAAAACCCTGATTTTGAAAAATGCGTCTCTGTATTTAAAGAACATTACAGCAAAACAATGGAAGATGACACACATCCGTATAACGGTATAATAGAGCTTCTTGAGAAATTGAACAATGATGGCATAAAATGTGCAGTAGTATCTAACAAATATGATTCTGCCGTAAAAGAACTTTGTAAAAAATACTTTGGCAGCAGAATCTTAACAGCAATAGGCGAGAGCCTGTCAATACGTAAAAAACCTGCACCCGATACTGTTCTTGCCGTAATAAAAGAGCTTGGAGCAAAAAATACTGTATATGTTGGTGACTCGGAGGTTGATATACAAACAGCTCAAAATGCAAAAATCCCATGTATAAGTGTTACATGGGGTTATAAAGATTCTGTTTTTTTAGTCAAAAATAATGCTCAAATTCTTGTTAATAATGTAGAAGAACTCTATTATGCAATAAAAAAACTTGGTTAGCTTTCGGGTTCTTTATACCAGAGAAATACATCTGGAACTATACAATTGCTGTTACCGTTCGGGAAGAATATATCTTCAAGTTCTCTTTTTTCTTTATTTAAAAGAACTTCAAGATATTGATTCTGTCTTATTAAAACAGCCGATTCTTTTTCATCTTCAGGAGTATACAAATCCTGATGTTCTATGTCATTCAACCTTTGTTTAATTTTTCTGCGGCAGGCTTTTATTGCATATAGAATATCATCAGCATTTTTTATTGTTTCTGATTCATTGTTACAAACTAATTCAATTCTGGAATAATTCTGTTGTTCAAAAAAAGTTGAACTCATACTAGTAAACACCTCTTTATACAAAATCACTATATTATAATAAAAACAATAAATAATATACCAATTTCATACAATAGATATATCGTTACAAAAGTTTAACTTTATTCTCCAAAAGATGCCTTATTTACTTGATTATTAATATTCCTTGTGTTTTTATAGTATTGAAAAGGACATTTGTCCGGCGCGATTAATCCTCTTTTAGTTTGTCTTACGGCTGAAGACACGCGCTATAAAAGACAAAACAAAAATACAGGAGAATAATACCGTATGGTTAAAATTAGACTAAAAAGACTGGGATATAAGAAAAATCCGACATACAGAATTGTTGTTATCAATGATTCTCAAAAAAGAGAAGGCAAACCTATTTGTGAATTAGGATACTATAATCCTAAAACAAAAGAAATGAAACTTGATAAAGCTACTGCTTTAGATTGGATTTCAAAAGGAGCAAAACCTTCTGAAACTGCTCAATACCTCATCAACAACTGTGATGATGAAGGTAAATTAATTTATAAACAAAAAACAGAAAAGAAACTTTCTAAAAAAGCACTTGCTAAATTAGAAGCAGAAAAAGAAGCAAAAGCTCAAGCTGAAGCTGAAGCAGCACAGGCTGCAGAAGAAGCTGCTGAAACTCCGGCAGAAGAACCTGCGCAGGAAGCTCAGGCATAATCATCAGGCTTGTCCCTGTTAGGCAGGATGAAAATAAAAAGTTTTTATACAGGGGAAAAGAACACTTATTAACCGCTTTGATTTTTCAAGGCGGTTCTTTTTATTTTATGCTTTTAATATGTCTGAGAAAATTTTGTGATGAGAAGGATTCCGTTTTGAGTTGACTAAATGTCAAGTCAAAATAGACGGGGGGAGCAAATTTTTGACAAAGCGAACATGCATAACGAAGCGAGCAGTAGTGACCTGTCTTTGAAACGCAGAGTAGGTGAGGGGCATTTATTCAATATACGTGAAGACATTTTGCACTGAATCAAAGCCCTCTCTCAAAATTTGACATTTAGCCAACTTTTGTTCGGCACAGAGGTAAAAGAAGTCAATGGTGAGCAGGCGCCGGCTGACCTTTTCAATATGTTATAATTTATGTTTGATCTCTAGTTCACTTGTACTGAATGACGCATTCAAAAAATATTTTACATTCTCTCAGGTGCATCAACAGCAAGAAGGTCGAGAGCTGTCTTGATTACGGTAGATACAGCTTTAACAAGAGCCAATCTCGCTGCAGTCAGCTTTTTATCTTCAGTTAATACTCTGGAGAAGGTATAAAACTGGTGGAAACAGCCTGCAAGCTCCTGCAAATATTTACAAATAAGATACGGAGCCCTGTTTCTTGCTGCCATATATATTATAAAATTGAATTCTTCCAGTTTGAGAATCAGTTTTTTTGCAGATGCGGAGGATTTTTCGTCATCAACTGCCCATAAGAGATTCAAATCAGCGTTCATTATTGCATTGTCCAGTTCTGTTTCTTCAAAAACAGGCGCAATTTTTTCTTTTGTTTCAACATTTACACGTTCTGTTTTTGCATTTCTGAAAATAGAGCAGGCGCGTGCGTGTGCGTATTGTACATAAAATACCGGATTGTCATCGGTTTTTGATTTTGCAAGTTCTATATCAAAATCCAGTGTTGTGTCGATGCTTCTTATAATCATCCAGTATCTGGTTGCATCAACACCCACTTCATCAATCAGGTCATCTAATGTAACCATATTTTTGCGTTTACCCATACGCATTGCTTCGCCGTTTAAGACTATGTTTACAAGCTGTCCTAAAAGCACTTCCAGTTTGTCAGGATTGTCTCCAAGTGCTTCAATTGAGGCTTTCATTCTTGCAACGTAGCCGTGATGGTCTGCACCCCAGATGTTGATAAGTTTGTCAAAGCCTCTTTGAATCTTATCATGATGATATGCTATATCGGCTGTCAGATAAGTATTTGAACCGTCAGTCTTTTTTAGCACTCTGTCTTGATCATCACCGAATAATGATGACTTAAACCATAAAGCACCGTCTTTTTCATACAGCATTCCTTTTTCTTCAAGCTTTTTCAAGCATTTTTCGACTTTACCGGATTTGTGCAAATCGGTTTCCGAATAAAAATTGTCAAAATGTGTATGAAATTTTTTCAAAAGCTCTTTTTGTGCTTCAAGCATTTTTGCCTTTGCAAAGCTGCTTAATTTCTCCAGCTGTTCATCATTCAATTCTTTTGTCAAAGACTTTGAAAATTCCGGATTCTCTTTGACAAAATCTTTTGCAGCCGGAATAAGATAGTCACCGGGGTAAAAAGATTTTCTCTCTGTTTCATCAGCAGGAAAATCTATTTTTTCGCCCATTTCCTGTAATACTCTTATATGCAGGGAACGTCCGAGATTCTTTATCTGATTTCCTGCGTCATTTATGTAAAATTCCTGATAAACATTATAACCGGCAAATTTTAAAAGATTTGCAAGAGCGCTACCCATAGCTGCCCATCTGCCATGTCCTATGTGAAAAGGCCCTGTAGGATTGGCTGATACATATTCCAGTATAACTTTTTGACCTTCACCAAAATCATTGGCACCGTATGTGTTTTTGAGATTCAGTATGTCTTTTATTACTGTATTCAGGAAAGATTTTCCGAGTTTAAAATTTATAAAGCCCGCAACTGTGTTTATTTCTATATCATCAGTATTTATATATTCAGATACTGTTTGTGCAATTGCTGCCGGAGACATTTTTGCATATCTTGCAAGCGAGGATACATTTATTGCAAAGTCTCCAAATTCTTCATTCTTCGGAGTTTCTGTATTCAGTGTAAAATCCTGCTCTGCTGTCAATTCGCCGAGTTTGTTATTTTTAACGGCTTCTTTTATTGCCTGATAAGCAACATCTGTAATATATTGTTTTAACATACTTCACCTTTGTAAATTTTATCTACAAAAATTATAGTTAAAACAAGATAATATTAAAAGAAGCGCACAAAAAAGCTCATATTCGGTTAGTTCTGATTTGAACCTGCAAGCATTTGTTTTTTTAGAGTGTAGCAATAGAAACTGTCAATATTTTCTATACACTCATCTATGACCTTTATAAGCCGTATAAGGTCGTTTTGCATTTTTATGTGTTCATTATGTTCGTTATTGTTTTCGTTGTAAAAATCCATATTTCATCCCTATATTTTACATGTTATTAATATCGGTACAAGACTATAAAAACTTTAAAATTTTTTTGTAATATGTGAAGTTATGTTAAATCATTTTTTTCTGACAGACTTATTGACAACAAATTATTTTTTGCATAATGTTAGTTTAAACTAACATTAGAGATAAAAGGAAAAACTATGAGATTGTATTCTATAGGTAAATGTGTTGACCAGCCGTTGATTCTGAACAAGCTTGAAAAAAAGATGCCTGCTCTATTGATTGGTGCGGGAAGTTTGTATGGAATATTTGATACATACAGGTCATCTAAAAACAAAAGCGATAATAAAAAGAAAAAAATTGCATTAAAAAATGCAATTATTATCGCATCTACAATCACAGCCTCTCTTGCAGGTGCAAAAGGCGTAAAAACAAAAGCCATTAAATTTAATATGTTTAACAGGACTATTAACCTTCCTTCAAAACAGATTATTCCTTCTCTTCTTCCGTCTCATTCTTTAAGTAAAATTTTAGAAAAACAAAACAGCGCAATAGATAAATTTTTGAGTAAGGAAAAGACAGAAAATAAAAATATTCTTCATATATTGAATAAAGCAAGAAATAAAGCCCTAAAACCAGGTGAAATTGAATATTTAACTGATAATTTGAAAGATTCTGAAGCTAAAAAGAATTTGTTTAATGCAATCTTGCCGGAACCGGAGAATCTTAATGCAAAGGCTATTTTTTCAGAAATAGGCAGATTATCTTTACTCGGTGCAATACCTGTTGCAGGAGGGGTTATGGGTGGTATTGCTGCGGATAAGATTACATCAACATCTTCAAAAAAATCCACATCAAATAAAATAAAAGAAGGTTTTTATCAGTATTTTGCAAATATTTTTTTGTGTAATGTAGGCGCCTGTGCAGCGTTATTTGGCGCAGAAGGATTGCAAAAGACAGGAAAAATAAAGCCGCTTTCACCTGTAAAAAAAATGCTTGTTATATTAACAGGTATTACTGCCACTGGCATAATCGGCGGAAGTTATATTGCAAATAAAATGAGCCAGAAAATTATTGACCCTATATTTAATAAAGCTGAAAAAAATAAAAAACATAAAGGCGTTTATGAAGAAAGAAGACCCGAGCTTGTTGATATTGCATTACATGCGGATGATATTGCAACTGCAGGTGTATTGTCGGGGTTTAAATGGATTGAGCCGGCATTGCCATTAATGTATTTTGTGTCAGGCTACAGAGCCGGTATAGGTTACAGGAATTAATCTTTATAAAATTTCCGAAATTCGGAAATTTTATAAAGATTTTTATTTTATTTTTTGAGAAAAAAAACGGTCTAAACATTGAGATTTCTTAAGGATTGATAATTTTTTATTTGACAAAATTCATACACATTTAATATTATAATTATAGTAAAAACGAGGATATATATTTAATGGAGAAAACTAATGGTCACTAAAGCTTACACAGATGATGAATTTGAGTCTTTGATTTCACAGTATGATTACAAATTTCAAAAAGGCGATCTTGTAAAAGGCATTGTCTGCGGCTACGATTCTGAGGGAGTTATTGTTGATATCGGTGCAAAAACTTCTGCGTCCTGTCCTGACAGAGAAGCAAGAATTGATATGACTAAGCCTGTTAATGAAACACTTCAAAAAGGTCAGGTCTATGAGTTTTTAATAATAAGAGAAGAAGATGAAGACGGCAAATTTATGCTTTCTTACAAAAAAGTTGCAATGGCTTATGCGTGGAAAGAACTGGAAGCATTAAAAGAAGAAGATGCATCTGTAGAAGGTACTGTTGTATCCGTAGTAAAAGGCGGTATCCTCGTTGAAGTTAAGGGAGTCAGAGGTTTTGTACCCTCGAGTCATTTAAGAGCAAAAGATACAGAAAATATTGTAGGTGAAAAAATTGAATTAAAAATTCTTTCTCTTGATCCTGCGCAGAATAACTTTATACTTTCCAATAAAAAGGTTTACTCAGATGCTCTGGAGGAAACTAAGGAAAACATGTTCACTAACCTTGAAGTAGGCCAGGTAGTTAAAGGTGAAGTTGTAAGAATTACTGATTTTGGAGCATTTATAGATATAGGCGGTATGGATGGACTGCTTCCATTGTCTCAGATGTCATGGAGATGGGTAGACCACCCTTCTGATATATTAAAAATATCTGATACCATAAATGTTGAAATTATAGGTATTGACCACGATAAACAAAGAGTAAGTCTGAGCTTAAAAAATCTTGAGGCCGACCCGTGGATTGAAGCAAAAAATAAAATTAAAGAAGGTGATAAGGTAGAAGGTACAATTACAAGAATCAAACATTTTGGAGCTTTTGTAGAGGTATTTCCGGGTGTAGAAGCTCTTCTTCCTAATAATGAAGTCGTAGAATACCAGAATAAAAATAACTGTATACTATCTGCCGGTGATAAAATTCAAACAACTATTATCAGGTTTAATCCTGATGACAGAAGAATCAGCCTGAGTATTGAAGGCGATTAAATAAATAATTTGCTATAAAAAGTAAATAATTGTAAATATTACGCTAATAATTAAATGAAAAATTGCTTATTAGGGCAATATCTTATTATACCCGTTTTTTTATTATTGGTGTAGTGTTTATCTAAGGTTGTAGTGATTAATCAGATTGATTCAATAAATATAAATAAAAGAAATACAATAAATGCGTCTGCCGTGTCAGGCAATTCTGCCCTGTCAATATTTAAGCAGGTGCAAATTGCAATGCAATCGGTAGCCCAGCTTGTATACCAGTCTTTATCTATGCTTACGGCTTCTAATGAAAACGGAATAAGCAAAGAAGGATTAAATAATTTTAAAACACTGCTTGAAAATGAAAACATGACACAGAAAAATGCTTATACTTTAGTTAATACTGTATTGAATAAATTCAGTAATCTTTCTTCAGACGGCAATTATATTACGCAATCTGATTTTGTAGGTGCAGTAAAATTTTCCGTGGCTGATATGTTGTCAAAAAGTTCAGAATTAAGCAGGCTTATAAAAGACGGAAAAATTAGTATTTCTTCAGAAATTGCAGAACTGTACGGAACTGAAACCGCACAGACTATAGCAATAGCACAATTTATAGATAATCTTTCTGATGAAACTGTTTCGGAAATTATAGACAACATAGAAAAAACACCTTCAAAAACAACTATAAAACCGGACTCTTACTATGGAGAAGATAAAATACAGGATTTTAGAATGATTACACCCGAGCAGCTTCAAGGGCCGATAAGTATTTATATCTGAAATTTACTGTTTTACATAGCTTTTCATTCCTTTATAGTTTAACAAAATGCTCTTGGGACTAATAATCCCCGTGTCAAAAAGCAGCTGTGTTTGTGCTTTATTGTATTCGATTATTGATTGTATAAGCTGCTGGCGGGCTCTTGTTTTTTCTGTCTGTGAAGTTAAAACATCAATAAATGTATTCTGTCCTACATCAAAACCGACAAGAGAAAATTTTAACCCTTCATCAGCTGATTCTACCTGCTTTTTATTTGCTTCAATTCTTTCTAATGCAGTTTTTGAGCTGTAGTATGAACTTACAATATTCTCTTTTACAGTTCTTTCAAGATTTGTAAGCTCATATCTTGCTGTTTTTACTTTCGCAAGGTCTGCATTCTTTTGTGTCAATGTATCTACTCCGAGTTTTTTCCCTAATGGCAGTACTGCATTCAGACTCCAGGTGTGATTCGGGCTCAGGCTTGTGTTACCTGTTACCCCTACTTTGGCAAATTCATAAGTCAGCTCTATATATGGTGCAAAGTCCGTATAATTACGATTTTTTAGGTTTACAAGAGACCGTATCTCAGCTCTTTTTGCTTTAATATCTTCTCTCGCCTGTAAAGCAACATTATAAAGGCAGTCGATGCTGTTGCTCTTTGCCACCAATTCTCTTGGCCGTACGCCGTTTTCAAAAGGATACAGCGTCAGTGTTACTTCTATACCCATTATATTAGCAAGTTTGGACTGCTGTAATCTGAGTGAATTTAGAGCGCTTATCAGCTCCTGTTTTGCATCTGCGTATTGTGCTTCGGCTCTTAGAATATCATATTTTGAACCGATACCTATATGATATCTGGCAATCATCAATTTTAGCTGTTCGTGCCTGTCTCTTAAATTGGACAACAGCACCTCGATGTTAAATTTTGCTTCTAATAGGTCATAGTAATAATTTGTTGTTTTTAAAAGAAGTTCGCTCTGTGTGTAATGATATCTGTGTTTCTGCGCTTTATACAGATTTTTTGAACTTGCAATGGTAAAAAATGTGCTGCCGTTGCCTATCGGGTAATCAATAGTTATACCGTTATAGATAGGGTTTTGTCTTATGACTCTCGGTAAAATATTGCCGACTAAAAATTCACCGGTCAGCGCCTGTATTCTGTAGCCGTAATAGATGTCCGGAAGCAAATCAGCATATGAGTTTGCGTAGTTCCATTTTGTTTCTTCTGTCTGTGTTCCCGCTATTTTGACATCATAATTATTCTTCATTGCCACATAAATACAGGTCTCTAAATCTATCGGCAAAAGTGTTATTTGCAGGCGTTCTTTTATTTGATTGTCGAGATCTTTCTGTGTTTTTTCATCATAAAGACCTTTTCCGTCTTTTATTGTTTCAAGGAAATTATCCGCATGATAATCCCATATTATGTCATCATAATCTTTTGAATATGCAATTGACATATTGCAAAAAAATATAAATACAATTATCAAGAATTTGTTCATAATCCCCGATTTTTCAAGATTCTATACATATAAGAAAGCATATTTTAAAACAACAAAAATTCTTATATCCAAGCGGTTAAATATTGGTGCAATGAAAAAACTTGACAAATTGTTAGTTATACCTTACACTTATTAATAAGTTAGAGTAACCTAACTTTTGTTGAAATAAACTTCATTTATTTAGACCAATACCATAATTCACCTTTGGTGAGGGCTGCTAATCTTTCTCCTGCAGCCTTTTTTATGCTTTATATGTAGGGGCTTTACATTGTCTGTGCATGATTTCGCTTGTGCTCCAGGGGCTCCTGATATGTACGGCTTGTGTTTATTTCTGTACTTGCTGCAGATCCTTCGGTCGCTGCACTCCTTCAAAATGACGCAATAACCGTCATTCTTGTATATGTTACGTAAATCGATGACAGTTTAGCATAGTGATATAATTATTATGTAAGAAAATTGTCATCCTGAGGAGCGAAGCGAGCTCAGGATTTTACAGGCTTTTGATATACATAACAGATTGGATTCTGAACACAACACTGTCATCCTTACATATGTCACATAATCTGCCCCCGAATTAAAAAACATTCCCCCAATAAAAACAACAAAAAAACACTGTCCCCCCCCCCAATTTCCTTAATACAACTTAATAAAACCACCAAATGTAAACAAATGTAAACACGAATTTCTTGACCCCGAAAACCAGACAGGATAAGCTCTTCTATAAGATAAGATAAGTGACGCTGGATTATGTCAAGTTTTTCCAAAAAACATCCGAAACCATGTAAGATTAAGTCAGACAAAAATATAAGGAGTCTTTATGGAAAAACTGTCACAAATCTTACAGAACAGAAAGTTCGGCTTTTCACTAGCCGAGGCGCTGATTACTCTTTTAATCGTGTGCATAATCACATTAGCGTCAATACCTGTTTTAACTAAAAAGAGAAGAAACTTGTCGGCTGATTCTTCACACGGCAAATGGATATGTACAAGAAACAGCGAAGGTCAAACTGTATTCTGGCTGGACAACACATCAAGCGGTGATCCGGATAATCCTGATACGTGGGATAAAGCCGGTAATAATGAATGTAAATTTGTACCGCCGTTGAATGCAAGAAACTTTGCCGTGACAATAGCAGGTGCAGGCGGAGGCGGAGCCAGTGCAACAAAATTGGAAAAATTCTGGACTTCTGATTTTGCTGTAGAATACACGGGTAAATATAGAATGGTAGCTATTGGAGCAGGCGGTGATGCCGGTAAATCTAGGTGCAATAAAAATTCAGGCGGCGGGGGCGGCGGTGGTATAGGATATTTGGAATATAATGCTGACGAAAATGTTACCCAAATAACTATGTATAAAGGTAATCCCGGTAATTCTGGCGATAATTATAATGGCGCTGAAGGAGGGGATTCTTTTATCAAAGCTAACCGCTATAATCCTTCTACCGGTAATAATGATACCATAACTCTGCTTTATGCTGAAGGCGGCGGCGGAGGCGGTGGCAGATGGGGCGCCGATAATATATGTGGAAAAGGTAGTGGTAGCGCTGGTTCTACAGGTAATGCGTGGTCTGATGTTGCTGCTTGGCCAAATACATTTAGAAAAATGTATACCTATCCAGCTTTAGCAAGCTGTGGATTTGATTATTGTTTTGGGTATGTTGATAGTAATGCTCAACGAGAGATTAATTATTTGCTGTCTCCTTATGTAGTGTTTGATCCTGTTGATGCATATAGAGCTGTCTATGGCAGAGGAGGGCAGCCAAACCGTTCTACAGGCAGAGACGTGAAAGGTTTTCAAAGAAACGGTCTTCCCGGCTATGTAATGGTAATGGCAAAGATATACAAAGCCGGTCAGGGCGGTAAAGCTGGTCAATCAGCATCGAGTATGTTCTATCCGAAATTTGAAGCAAAATATTTAAAAGCAGTAATCGGTGAAGGCGGCAGAGGCGGTGTTGCCAGCAATACAAGTAGTTCCGGAAATATTTCAAACGGATACAAAGGCGGTGATACTACATTGTTAAACGACAGGAACGAAGTACTACTTGGCAAACAAGGCGGAGCCGGCGGAAATGGCATAGAGGCAACAAAGACCTTTGTTGATACTCCGGGCGGCAATGGCGAGATAACGACACTGTTTTATCCCAAAAATCCTCAAAGAGGAGTCGGCGGTCTTAATTCATTTGTGTATTCAAGCTCAGAAACTCAAAGTAACAATTCCTATGACGGTATGAAAAGTAAAGGATACGGTGACGGCGGTGGCGGCGGCGGATACAGCGCCAGCGAAAACAAAGCAGGAAACGGCGGCGACGGTGCGCCCGGTGTGGTAATAATCGAATGGTAAGAATTAATGATTACATGATTAAAAGAAAAGTTTCTAAACACACTCCTTATATAGACAGTAAAGATTAGTGTTTAGAATGTTCTATGGGCCCTTCGTGCAGAGAGGGCCTTTTCTTTTTGTGTATATTTTAGTACTTGCCGCAGATTCTTCGGATTTTGCCCTCAGGATGATGAAAAAGCCCGTCATTCTTGTATATGTTACGTAATTCGATGACAGATTTTATATATTGATAATATTTATTATGAGAAAATCAATTAGCAGCGAAGCTGCACACGAAGTGTAATACGGCTATGCCGTTGTGATTTTGATTACAGACTCTTTGTATTTACGAACAAAATTTTCGTTAGCGTCAGCGTTTAGAAAATTTTGAAGATAAATACATTAGAGTCTGTTTTAATCAGCTTGTTTTTCTTGCTTGATTCGTTGGCGAGTTTACGAGCCTTACGAATCAGGATGCTCTTGAGTATTTTGGTTCAAGGACTCCGTGCGAAAGGTGCCTGTGGCACGTTTCGCATGGAGGTATGCTAAATGAGATACGAAGTATCTCTGTGCAGTATAAAAATTTAATAGCAACAAAAAGAAAAAATGAACAAATAAAAAAGATTATTTTCTTTATATCTTCATTTCTTTTCTTTTGTATTGCGCCGGCAAAAGAAAAGAAACGAAGCAAAGAAAAGAAAACTTGCGCTTATCAAAAGAAACAGTAAGTATTTTAACGGCAATTTTTCAGCGACAGGCTGCTGTAAAAATTGCCTCAAAACACAACTGTTTCTAATCAAGGTTACAACAGGGGCGTGCCGCCCCCGTACCCCCTGCTGTTTATTAAAAAACTTTTTAATTTCATATAATAAATATTATCAA
>CALUVO010000074.1 GCA_944324245.1 Candidatus Gastranaerophilales bacterium
TATTTGAAAAACTAGATTCTAATAATATTAAGTATGGTAAATTTTATCAAGAAGCATCAAAAACTCAGTTGATAATATATTCAGAGAAGTATCAATTTCTTAAATTTTATTAAATTTGTCTTTGCCCTTATTTGTAATTTATTGCACCCCGCTAAGAGCTGCTATCGTTGCATATTGAAATCACATTGACACAAGAATAGACTCCGCAAGGCAGGTTATAGTATTATATACCTGCAGGGTAAACGATGCCTTTTCTACAAAGAACCGACCGACAATTATATTGTTAACCTCGGGTTGGTTCCCGACTAGAAAGGGGGCTGATATGGAAAATATCAATTTAACTTTAATATTATTGTTATTGATTTTATTCATATTGAAAAACGGCTCTTACCCGAAAAGATAAGAACCGTTAACCTCGTACAAGGTATCCGGCAGCTTGGACAACTGCCACCCTGTATTTACATTATTTACTACAACTGCATACTTGTCAAGTAGTATGAAGAACGCAATTTATTGCACCCTAATATTCACAAAGCCTTTATTCATTCTATGCAACATGGACGGTATAGCCCAACTCTTTTATAATTTTTAACGCAGTAGACAACTGCGGCTGTTGTTCACCGTTAAAAATCGCATAAAGGTTGCTTCTTGAGATACCGGTTTTTTTAGAAATCCCCGAAATAGAATCCTTTGCTCGCACTGCATATTCCAGTGCTTTGACAAATGCATTCAGGTCATTATCCTGCAAAAATTCTTCAAAACCGATATTTATCCATTGTTTTATATCATCATCAGTTTTTAGGTCTTTTAAAATATATTCGTTAAAAGATTTTGATTTAGTCATTATTAAGCCTCCATTGTTCGAGAAATTCCTGAGCTTTTTCTATATCTTTTGATTGTTTTGATTTGTCACCGCCGTTTATTAATAAGATTATTTTGTTATTTTCTTCAGTATAATAAATCCTGTATCCTTTACCAAAAGTAAAACGTAATTCTGATATGTCCTCAGACAGTTTTTTGCAATCGCCGAAATTTCCGTCTTCTATTCTTAGAATTCTTTGATTTATTCGTTTTCTTGTAACACTGTCCAGAGAATCAAGCCATTCAATTATCGGTGCTTTGCCGTTTGGCAATACGAGATACTCAATAGTATAATCATTCATAATTATATTGTACTGTATACAGGACATTGTGTCAATTTATAAACAGTCCGCAGCCAGTAGGGTGCTATTTATTGCACCATACACAACTCATATTATCCCTCTCCAGCGGGAGAGGGCAGGGTGGGGTCAATATTGGTAAAATGAATGTGTCTGGCATCAGCACGTTGGTTGTGGTAAATTTTAACCTGCCGCAACAGAAAGGTTTAGGTAATCAGAGATTGCCAAAACCGACTTTTGATATATATCAGATTGGTAAGATTCTGAACATAGCGCTATCATTATAGCAATGCTCATTTAATGCTTCAGAATGACAGTTTGAACATTGATGGTGCAATTTATTGCACCGCAATCTTTTAGTTTCTCGGGTGTTTCACTCCCTCAGGATGGTAGACTTATTATAGTATCTGTTAAATTTGCTACATAAGTCCCAAATCATTTTACTTTATTAAATTCCAAAAATGTGAGACAATATCTATGTGTATTAGATTTGAGGAGTTTAAGAAATGAAAGATAAAACATTTTTGATGATTCCGGGACCAACACCTGTACCGGAAAGTGTACTTCTTGCTATGGCAAAACATCCTATGGGACACAGAAGTACGGAATTTTCAGCAATATTGGAAGAAACTTATGCTGATTTAAAATGGCTGTTTCAAACACAAAATGATGTATTTATTTATACATCAAGCGGTACGGGGGCAATGGAAGCTGCTTTGTCAAACCTTATAAATGAAGGTGATAAAGTTTTGTCTCTTGTTATTGGCAATTTTGGCAACCGCTGGGCAAAAATTGCTGCTTCTTTGGGTGCTGATGTCGAAAAAATAGAAGTTGAAGCTGGTAATGCAATCAATCCGAAGGTTTTAAAAGAAAGACTGGATGCGGATGTTAACAAAGAAATCAAAATCGTTACTCTGACTCACAACGAAACCGCAACCGGTGTAACGAATCCGCTGAAAGAACTTGCTGCGCTGATAAAAGATCACGGTGCTGTTTCTGTTGTTGATGGCGTTACATCTGTCGGTGCAATTGAATGTAAGATGGATGAATGGGGTATAGATGTACTTATTTCAGGCTCTCAAAAAGGATTTATGATTCCTCCTGGACTGGCATTCCTTGCAGCAAGCGAAAAAGCTTTTAAAATGCATGAACAATGCAAGCACCCCTCTTTCTATTTTGATTGGAGTGCATACAGAAAATCAGTAAGAGCAAATTCAACACCGTATACACCGGCTGTTAACCTTATAGTTGCTCTTAATGAAGCATTGAAAATGATGAAAAAAGATGGTCTGGACAATATCCTTGCACGTCATAAAAAACATGCTAAAGCATTGCGTGCTGCAATCAAAGCTGTCGGATTAAAACCAATGGTACAGGATGAGACAATTGCCTCAAATGCTATAACTTCAATATATCCGCCGGAAGGCATAACTGTTCCTGATATCAGAAGCACTTTGAAAAAAGATTTTGATATTGTAGTAGCAAACGGGCAGAACGAACTTAAGGACAAGATTTTCAGAATGGGTACACTCGGCTTTGTCTGTGACAGAGATGTACTGGCTGCTGTAGCGGCTCTTGAAGCAAGTTTGTATAAGCTTGGATACAAATTTGAACCCGGTTCAGGTGTAAAAGCAGCTATTGAAACTCTTGTTTAGTATATAAAATACACAAAAACAATTAAAAAAAATGAACAGATACCGCTCATTTACCACAGTCGGTGTCTGTTCACTTTTTTTAATAATACTCAAAAAATTAAACACAAACAGGCCCTGGTACAGGGTCTTTCCATATATCATCAAACAGTGTCCCATCAGCAGGACGGCTGTCAACTCTGCCGTTAAAGTATGCATAAGAAAAATCTGAAGGCTCTGTGACAGAAAAATTAAAGTTATTTTCTTGTGTAATGTAGCCCGAAAGATGAAGCAATAACAACATCAAATTCCTGTTCACATCAGTAGTAGCCGCTGAGGGAAATTTTGCACAAAAAGGTTTTGCATTAATCTCTCCTTTTAAACAGTCTTTGCTGAAAAAACCTCCTGCTTTGTATTCAATTTCAAAATTTTGTCCGTTGTAAACACCTTTATAGTAGTGATGTTTATTGTTTTTGTAATTTGCTTTGATATCAAGCCTTTTGCTATCATAATAGCCCTGTATATCAATAATTTTTTTGTTAGATTTATTATTCTGTGCAAAACGTATATTATAATCTCTGTCATCTAATGTTCCGATAAGATGTACATTATTTTTTGCATATACAAGCATCTGTAGCTTGTCATTGCAATCTTTATAACTGTCAAACATGTCATTTTCTTCAATTTTTTGTGAAAAAGAAATTTTTGAAACAGCAGAATTCTTTGAGCTAAAATTTTGCAAAATCCTATTTTGAGTTGTATAAATCGGTAAAATCATATTAAAACCTTTCTTCTGGCTTTAAAATATCCGAAAAAATTATTTTGTTAATTTGTTAAGAAAGATTTACAGATATGTGTTGTCTGTATAATAAGTCCATAAAGAAAATGCACAAAATAATTGAGTTTTATACAAGGCTGCAATATTATATGAGTTTATTTTATTTCTTTAGGTGCAGCTATTTTATCTCTAACTTTATTTGCAA
The DNA here is from genome assembly GCA_944324245.1 of Candidatus Gastranaerophilales bacterium. Lineage (GTDB taxonomy): Bacteria > Cyanobacteriota > Vampirovibrionia > Gastranaerophilales > Gastranaerophilaceae > Limenecus. Next base: position 3,775 of record CALUVO010000074.1, read on the forward strand.
AATGTGCAGCAAACCCTGCACCAACAACAGCCAGTGCATATGTTGTTGCTCCCCATCTGTTTGATTTCACAACTTTTTTATAACTTTCAGGAGATAACAATTGTTTTGCAAGCTTATTGCCTCTTGATGTAGCTTTCAATTCCTCAGCCAAAACCGGCAGCATAGCACCTGCAGACAGAACTCCGACATTATTCTTTATAAATGTCGTGACTTTATCAAAAAATCCTTTAGGCTTTTCTCCTTCAATTTTTTTTCGTTTACAAAGAGCAATACCTGTTAAAAGTGCAGGAATCACCATAAGGGGTGATCTTGCTTTCTGCATTAATTTCCAAAATTTGCTTGTATTATAATTAATAGAATGACCAATCTCATGAAAATCGGCTGTGCCAAGTTTTTTAGTATTAATATGAATTTGATTATGACCGATTAACTTATGCTCTGCAAGAAAAAAAGCATTTTTCCCCTTTTTGGCAGCATCTAAAGGATTGAATTGATACATGAAAGCCTTCTTCAATTTATTCCAAAAGCCGTAAACTTTAGAATCTGCTGTAACAGTATCTGCATAATCAATTATTTTTACACCTTTATCTTTCATTCCTGATATTTCAAGTGCTTTGTCCAACGCATTTTTAATTTCTACACTATCAGAGGCCAATGAAAGATTAGACATCTTTGACATAGCTGGCAAAGCAGGTAAAGACAATCCAGCCTGCGCAAGAGTACTTGTAGCAGCGCCTGCTGCTCCGGCTAATATAACTTTTCCGGCATTTGCCTTTTCGTACATTTTACCGTCATCTGTAACAATTATGTTTTAAGAAACATTAACAACACGGTTCTCAACACCTGACATAAATTAACCTTTCCTTGACTTCTTACTTTCTTATAACTTAATAAAGTAAATACAGGGTAAAATATTGCTATAAGGGTTATTAAGTCTTATTTATCCTATTAGGCATTGCCATTGAATTTAAGGTAAATTAAAATTTGTATTTACATTCCGTAACATGTTGATAATATGTATTATGTAAAAGATGCCATTCTGAGGAGCGAAGCGAGCTCAGGATCTTATCGGATTTGTGATTATTTATCAATTCGGAAAGATTCTGAACACAGCACTATCATTGCAGCAAAGTACATTTGATGCTTCAGAATTGTATATATTACGTTATTTGATGACAAAATTGTTATGAAAAATGTATATATGTAATAATAATCAATATAGAAAATTTTAGTTGTTTTTAGTGTAAACTGCTATTAAACTTTATACTGTAGCAAAAAAATCTTGTTTTATGTTTTATAATTAATAAGTGAAGTTACTAATGAGGTTTGTGAAATGTCTGATGATAAAATGAATGTTGAAGCTTATATCACGTCTCCTTATTCTTCTGATTTAAAAAAGCAAAGAGATGCTGCTTTTGAAAGTGCAAAAAATATCAGAAAAGTAACAGAAACACCTGAAGAATACCGAATCCGTATGGCTCAACAGGAGATGCAGCATCAAGAAGCGCTCAAGCACGAAAACACTGATGTAATTAAACAAAGGCTTGCTAATCTGGATGTTTCTAATATTGCCACAAAAAACAGAGCTGCAATAGAAGCTATGATAAGAGAAGCAGAATCTATAAAATTTTTTGCGCTATACAACAACTATGATATGAATTCTGTTGATTTCAGAAATCTTGATAAAGCTGTTAAAGCAGCACATTTGAGACTACAAGGACTTAAAAAAGGTGAAAAATCGACGGATGTAGGGACAGGCATATTCGCAGATACATATACAAAATCGTCAAAAGGTGATGATTTACTCGGGAAATTACTGGGCAATACTTCGCAGAACACGGGTAATTCTATAAATAATAAAAAGGTGTAAAAATTATATACCCAAATCTTTATCGATATTTGCCTGATTTTTGCCGGTAAATAATTCGCCAAGTGCATTGGAAACTCTTTTCATAAGAGGGATTTTGCCATTAACAAATTTATCTACTAATTTGTGCTGAACAGCTCCTGTATTTTTATCAATTACCGTAATTAGCACTTTTTTTGCCAGCTTCTCTTCTATAACAGGAGAAATAGATTCATCATCTTTTGCAAGTGCACGTCCGTCTTCAAAAGTTATTGCTTTATTCTCTTTTTTGGCAACTTTGCTTAATGAATCTATATATTCTCTGATTTTTCTGTAAGCATCAGACATTGTATGAGGATCTTTTATTTTTACATCGCCTCTTTGTGCCATATAATTATCTGAAGTTGTTTCAAGATAGTTCTGATATACTGCACGTGCTTCTTCCATCTCTCTTTCAATTGTTCTTAAAGGACGAGAAATTTGCGGTTTAAAAAATTTAATTGAAAACATAATTTTTTCCTATTTTGTAAGTACACACATATAAAAAACAAACATAAATTTTTTTGCTAATTATTAAAAAGAAGCCCTGAATCAAACAGGGCTCTTTATATTTGGAATAATATCTTCATTCGGTCGTATTGTCCGTCAGGTCACAATTTACAGACCTTAATATTTCGTGGCGTCGATTATTGCTCTTGTGCACACGGTGTTCCCTCATTCCTCTCACAAACAATTCACCGGATTGTTTGCGCGGTAGAGTGGTCAGCCTTGCCAAAATCCGCTATGAACAACCGGAATAACCGCAATTCAGGCAGATAAAACAGCCTTCGCCATAGCCCAAAACTGCACCGCATTCCGGACATTTGTGTTCTTCACCGACATGCTGAGCCTCGGGCAAATCTGCCTTTGGTGACTCGACAGCCTTAATTTCAGGCATCTTTTTATCTTCTTTTTTCTCAAGATTCATAGGCTGAAATTGTCTTGAGTTATTACGATATACAGTAATGCCTTTCAGGTTATTTTCATAAGCTAAAAGATAAGAATCAGCTACATCCTGTCTTGTTGCATTTTCTTCAAAGTTAACTGTTTTTGAAACGGCATTGTCAGTATGAAGCTGGAATGCAGCCTGCATTTTTACGTGCCAGTACGGTGACACATCATGTGCGCAAACAAAGATTCTTTTTGCTTCCGCAGGAACTTCGTCACAGTGAGCAAGTGTACCGTCTATAGAAATTTTCTTCATTAATTCTTCGGAATAGAAGCCATGGTCTTTTGCATAAGCTTCGAATATAGGATTAACTTCAACAAGTTTTGTACCATCCATTACATCACGAATAAATACAAGACCGAACAACGGTTCAACACCGCCTGAAGCACCGGCAATCATAGAAATTGTACCGGTCGGAGCGATACAGGTAGTTGTTGCATTTCTTATACCGAATTTTGCAATTTGAGCATCTAAATCAGCCCACATTTCATCTGTAATAATACCTGCTGATTTGCCCTGATATTTATAAGTCAAGAACGGTTTTCCGTCTCTAAAGATTCCGTCATAAACGCTGCCTTTGAAGTTGCCGAATCGGCCTCTTTCTTTAGATAATTCTATTGATTTAACTTTTGACTGATAATCAATAAATTCCATTATTTGAGAAGCAAGTTTTGTGCCTTCTTCGGAGTTATATGCTATTTCAAGCTTCATAAGCATATCGGCCCAGCCCATTACACCAAGTCCGATTTTACGGTTATTTTGCACCATTTCTGATATCTGCGGAAGCGGATAGTTATTGATTGCAATAACGTTGTCCAAGAAGTGAATAGCAGTTTGCGTAGTCTCTGCAAGTCTATCCCAGTCTACGCTATAGTTTCCTTTTTCGCCTTTCAGCATTAAACCGAGGTTTATAGAACCAAGGTTGCAGGCTTCATAAGGAAGAAGAGGAACTTCACCGCAAGGGTTTGTAGATTCGATTTCGCCGATAAGCGGAGTAGGATTGTCATAGTTCATTTTGTCGATAAATATAATACCCGGCTCACCATTTTTCCATGCACCTTCAACAATCAAATCAAAGACTGCTTTTGCATTTAGCTTACCAACAGGTTGTTTTGTTCTCGGGTGTATGAGTTCGTAATCAGTACCGGCTTTTAAAGCTTCCATAAATTTGTCTGTAATAGCAACTGAAATATTAAAATTATTCAATTTATTGTTATCAGACTTACAGTTAATAAAGTCTAAAATATCAGGGTGGTCAATTCTCAAGATACCCATGTTTGCACCGCGTCTTGTACCGCCCTGTTTTACGGCTTCAGTTGCTGCGTTAAATACTTCCATAAAGCTTACGGGGCCTGAAGAAACACCCATTGTAGAACGCACAACATCATTTTTAGGTCTTAATCTTGCAAATGAAAAACCTGTACCGCCGCCTGATTTATGTATCAATGCGGTATTTTTAACCGTTTCAAAAATACCTTCTAAAGAATCTTCAACGGGCAGTACAAAACAGGCTGCCAATTGTCCGAGTTCTCTTCCTGCATTCATCAATGTAGGCGAGTTAGGCATAAAATAACGTTTAGTTATAAAATTATAAAATTCTTTTGTTGATTTATTAACTTCTTCTTGAGTTGCGCCAAACTTTTTGTCTGCATCAGCAAGAGTAGATGCTACTCTCTGGAACAAATCCTCCGGCCTTTCGACAGGGTTGCCCTGTGCGTCTCTTTTTAAGTATCTTTTTTCCAAAACTTTGATGGCATTTTGTGATAAATCAAGTTTTTCTTCAGTGCAATCCACTTTTTAATTCTCCCCAAATCTAATAACTATCTAATTAAAAATATTGTATAACAAAACACCATGACAATGCAGTCATGGACTGCAGTTTGTTACAATATTAAGTGTACATATAGTAGAAATTAATAAAAATTAAAAAAAACGGCTTAATCATAATGATTAAGCCGTCGGAATGAAATTTCTTTACATTCCTCGCCATTGTGTGGATTTTGTGAAGTGTGTGAAGTGTGAAGTAAATGAAGTAAGTGTATGTG
>CALUVO010000075.1 GCA_944324245.1 Candidatus Gastranaerophilales bacterium
GGAGTCGGCCTGCAAAAACTTATTAACGATAGATTCATGGCATACGGCCAGGCAATGATACACAACGGAGGCCGAAACGGTATCTCCTTCTCTGCCGGATTCCGCTGGAAAATCGGCAAGGAGTAAAGAATATTAAAAAAACAAACGAGGTCTCACTCAGGCATATTATATAATATCTTTGCAAGCGAACTGCAGAAAACTTCCCATAAGATTTTCATTCCAGACTTTTACTTCAGGCGGAACTTTAAGCACTGCGGGGGTGAAGTTCCAGATGTATTTTATATCGGAATCAATTAAAAAATCCGCAACCTGCTGTGCATGTTGCCTTGGCACAGTAAGTATTGCAATATCTACACCCAGCCGCTGTACGAGATTCGGGAGTTTTGAAATATGAAAAATTTGTTTGTTATTTACCTGCATATCAACTTTTTGCGGGTCATTATCAAAAAGCGCAAGTATATTTAATCCATAGCTGTTAAAACTGTCATACTTTGCCAGCGCAAGTCCCAGATGTCCTGCTCCGACAATAAATGCATCTTTTGCGTGAGCAAAACCGAGAGTCTTTTCAATAGAATCTTTCAGGTCTTTTACCATATACCCCACACGGCATTTACCGGCATTGTTCAATAGCTTAAAATCTTTTCTTACCTGTGAATCATCAATACCCAGTCTCTGTGCAATCTGGGGACTTGAGATTGTTTCAATACCGGCTTCTAAGTATTCAACCATTATACTGTGATAAAGAGTAAGTCTATTTGTGATTTTTTCTGGTATATTTTTGCTCATAATTGTTTATCCTAAAAGTTAACAAGATTATACAATAAATCAAGAAAAAAATCACGATTTAAAACAAATACTGATTTCTTGTTTTCATTTTAGATATTATGTTTTTCTTGATATTTAATATAAAATATTTTAGAATATAGTATGGTATTGGGGAATTTCCTCACGATATCTGCATAAGGTCTGAGATAGATAAAGGAAGTTAAAATGCAACAAGAAAAAACTAAAACAATTACTATTAAAGTTTGTATGGGCAGTTCCTGCTTTGCAAGAGGAAATGCAGCAAATCTTGATTTTATAGAAAATTATGTAAAAGAACACGGGCTTGATGCAAAGATAGAAGTTATCGGCTCAAGATGCGAAAATAACTGTGCGGTTGGTCCGAATGTTATTATTGACGGAGAAAACTGCGAAGCAGCTTCTCCTGTCAGACTGGAATCTATTTTAAAAAAATACTTGTAATTAAAACTGCATCTAAAAATTAAAGAGGTGGCAATGAACGATCACTACCCGATTTATACACTCAAAAGCGAGTGCGTAGACTGCTATAAATGTGTGCGGCAGTGTCCTGTAAAAGCTATACGTATAGAAAACGGGCACGCTTCCGTAATTCCGGAAAAATGTATTGCCTGCGGACATTGCGTTTTGATATGTCCTTCCGAAGCAAAAAAAATAAGAAATGATATAAACAGAGCACGTGCTGTTTTAACAGCAAAAAAACGTGTGTTTGTTTCTCTTGCACCAAGCTGGGCAGGTTTTTGGAACTGCGGTTCGGAAAAATTAATAACTGCTTTGAAAAAATTGGGCTTTGAAGGTGTTTCGGAGACTGCACTCGGCGCTCAGGAGGTATCCATAGAGGTTACAAAACTTCTTTCTAAAAGAGAAAATCAGATACATATTTCAAGTGCCTGCCCTGCAATTGTTGATTATGTACGCTTATACATGCCTGAATACGCAAAATTTATTACACCTGTGGGTTCGCCTGCTATGACACATGCAAAGCTTTTGAAAAAAAGATACGGAGATGATATAGGCGTTGTATTTTTAGGTCCCTGCATAGCAAAGAAAAATGAAGCAGACAGAACACCGGAACTTATAGATGTGTCACTTACTTTTAAAGAAGCTGCTCAATGGATGGCTCAAGAGGGAATAAATCCTGATGAAACAGAGATACCGGCAGAAGAAAATGAAATTAAATTTGTACCCAAAAAAGCTTATGAGGGAGCTTATTATCCGATAGAAGGCGGTATGAACAAAACAATACGTCTTTCCGGATGTGCAAAGGATATTCAGCTTGTAAGCGTAAGTTCTGTTACTGCATTTCGGGATTCTTTAGAAAATCTTAAGCCTGAAAATGTTGACAGACCGATATTTATAGAAGCACTTGCCTGTGCCGGAGGGTGTGCAAACGGACCTTGTAAAGATGAATCAAAACCCGGAATTATCACAATGTCAGATATACTCCGCACTGTGAAATTAAGAGATGATATTCCGTCTGAACCAGAGGTAGTAGTTGACAAAGAATTTGAACCGCACCCGCAGAATACAAAGAAATATACACCGGAAGAAATTGCTGAAGCAATGGCAAGTATAGGCAAACACGGTATAGAAGATGAGCTTAATTGCGGCGGCTGCGGTTATGACACGTGCAGACAGCTTGCAGAAGCCTTATTATCAGGTGATGCAGAACCATCTATGTGTGTTTCTTATATGAGAAAACTTGCCATAAGAAAAGCAAGTGCAATGCTTCGTTCTATGCCTTCGGCTATAGTTATGGCAGATGCAAATCTCAATATTATTGAGACAAACGAAGCTTTTGTCAGGATGTTCGCTCCTGACCTGCTTGAGATATTTAAAGACAGGCCGGAAGGTCTTGCCGGCGGTGCTTTAGAGAGAGTAGTGCCGTTTACCGATTTGTTTAAACGCACACTAAAATCAGGTAAAGATATCCACAAAGAAAGATATCCCGTGGATAAAAATCTGTATGATATTGCAGTATTTGAAATAGAACGCAATAAGATTGTCGGTGCTGTTATAACAGATGTTACGCAAACAGAAATGAAACGCGGTCAAATTGCACGAAAAGCCCATGAGGTAATCGAAAAGAACATTGCTACAGTTCAAAATATTGCATGTCTTCTCGGTGAACACATGGTTGATACGGAATTGTTGTTAAGCCAGATTGCTCAGGGCTATGAAGAAACGCCTTCCGAAGAAGAACAGGAACTGAAGTAAGGATAAACTCATGCCTGAAGAATCATTTTTTGTAGACATAGACTGTTATCAGCAGAAAAAAAACGGACAAAATGCCTTTGGTGACTGTTTCAAATCAAAACGCTTCACCGATGAAGGACGTCTGCTTGCGGTGCTGTCTGACGGCTTAGGCAGCGGCATAAAAGCTGATATCCTTGCGACAATGACAGCTACTATGATTTTAAAATTTATGGAGGAAGGCAAGGATATTCTGACCGCTACAGAAGTTATTATGAACTCGCTTCCTATTTGTCAGGTCAGAAAAATCAGCTATGCAACATTTTCCGCATTTGAATGCATGGATGACGGTAATATCCGCATTGTTGAAGAAGGAAATCCTGATTTTATACATTTTAGAAACGGCGAAGTTGTTGAACATACACCACGTGTTATTACCTCAAAAAAATTCACTAACCGTCATATGCATCTTTACAACTTTAAATTGCAGCCGGAAGACAGACTGGTATTCTGTTCTGACGGAGTAACGCAGGCCGGCATGGGTACTGACGAATATAAACTCGGATGGAGAAGAGAGGGGCTTATAGAGTTTGTTTCTTCAGAATTGAAAAGAAATCCGACAATCTCAAGCAGCCATCTCGCCTGTGAAATAGTAAAAGAAGCTATCAGAAAAGAACCTGAAAAAAAATCTATGGATGATGTATCAGCCTTGATTTTGTATTTCAGAAAGCCAAGAAAACTTCTTATTTTTACAGGACCGCCATACAGACAGGACCGAGATGCAGAGTATTCAAAAATGTTTGACGATTTTGAAGGCAAAAAAGCTATTGTCGGCGGTACTACTGCAAACTTAATAGCCAGAGAACTCGGCAGGGAAATTACAACTGAAAAGTATAACAAAGGTATGCTGCCGGCATGTTCCCACATGGATGGCGTAGATTTGATAACGGAAGGTATATTGACTCTGACAAAAGTTTTGGAATACTTGAATGAAGGTTATGACCGCTGGCCGGATGATGCTGCCGGAAGATTGATTGAACTTTTGCTGGATTCTGATGTCATTGAATTTATGATAGGTTCAAAGCTGAATCAGGCGCATTATGACCCTGATTTGCCTCTGGAGTTAGGAATTCGTAAAAATGTTGTAAAACAACTGGAAAAAATTTTATCAGGACGTTATATTAAAAAGGTAAACCTCAAGTTTATTTAACGTCTGAAAGACAATAACCAAGGGAGAATTAAATGGAAGATACCGGAAAAATTACGTTGGATTTATGTTTTGGAACAACATGTTTTGTCATGGGTGCTTCAAAATTGCAGGAAATAGAGTCTTTGATTCCGCCTCAATACAGAAAAAGAGTGGATATAAAAGCTCACACCTGTCTTGATTTATGCAAAAATGCAACTTATATGAAAGCTCCCTTTGTAAAAGTTGACGGTGAAATAATCTCTGAGGCGACTGTAGAAAAAGTAATAAAGGCAATAGAGAGTAAATTAAATGGATAATAGCAATACTACCCACCTTAAAAGAGAAGTACTCGTAAGACTGATAAGGGCATTTATAAATCAGGAAATGAAGGATTTGTACAAACTTCCTTTTGACATGAGACCTAAAAATGCAGAAGTGCCTTACAGATGCTGTATATATAAAGAACGTGCGATTTTGAGACAAAGAGCCATTGCCGGTCTTGGTATGTGTGTAGAAAAAGATGATGAAATCACATCACTCAATGAATACGCTGAAAGAGCAATGCACAGAGAAAAGCCGGATGAAGAAATTCTGACAGTAATAGAAACTGCCTGCAAAGGCTGTGTACCGAGCCGTGTTTATGTTACGGAATTGTGTCAGGGGTGTGTTGCAAGGCCCTGCGTTTCTACCTGCAAATTCGGGGCAATTTCAATCAAAGACGGAAAATCAGTAATTGACGGCGACAAATGTAAAAACTGCGGTATGTGTATGAATGTTTGTCCGTACAGTGCAATTGTAAGATTAAAAGTACCTTGTGAAGATGCTTGTCCTGTAGGAGCAATTGCAAAAAATGAAAAAGGACATGCGGAAATTGATTTTGACAAATGCATAAGCTGCGGAGCTTGCGTTGGTGCCTGCCCGTTTGCTGCGGTTCATGAAAAAAGCCAGGTTATTGATGTATTAAAACAAATTAAATCAGGTAAAAAAGTTGTGGCAATGCTTGCACCTGCTGTTGTCGGACAATTGCCGGTTTCTGTTAATAAAATAGCTATGGCCTTGACACAGTGCGGATTCTCAGAAGTTTTTGAAGTTGCACAGGGCGCGGATACAACAGCAAGAACAGAAGCAGAAGACTTTAAAGAAAGAATGGAGCGCGGCGATGAATTTATGACAACATCCTGCTGTGCGGCATATAACGAACTTGTAGATAAACATATTCCGGAATTAAAACCGTTCCGTTCGGAAACAAGAACTCCAATGCATTACACTGCAGAATTTGTTAAAAAACAGAATCCTGATGCTGTGACTGTATTTATAGGCCCATGCGTAGCAAAAAGAAAAGAAGCGCAAAAAGATGAGTATACGGATTTTGTAATGAACTTTGAAGAAATGGGTGCCTTGTTTGTGGCAATGAATATTGAAGTTGCAAACTGTGAAGATTATCAGTTTGCAAATGAAGCTTCAAAAGAAGGAAGATTCTTTGCCGTAACAGGCGGGGTAGCACAGTCTGTAAAAGTTGCATTAAAAGATTTTCCGGAACTCTATCCGACCTGCATAAACGGCCTGAACACAAAATCAGTAAGAGATTTGAAAAACTGGGCTAAAAAAGGTCAGTGCACGGAAGGTAATCTCGTAGAGGTTATGGCTTGTGAAGGCGGATGCGTTGCAGGTTCTGCATGTTTGAACAATAAACGTATTACTACAAAGAAAATTACAGAATACGCTGATGCCAGCAAATGCATAAATGACCTGCCTGAGATTGAACCTGAAAAGGTAAAATAATTAAATTTAATATGCATAAAACAAATACCGTAAAATTTTTACGGTATTTGTTTATTTAAAAGATATAAATGTATAAATGGAGATTGCATGCCTGTAGCACCCGTAAACAATATAACCCAATCACCTGTCAAAAAGAGAGTATGGAAAAATTCTCTCCGAGATACAGGCTATGCAGCTGCAGCGTTCGGTATTGGAAGTGCAATAGCAGGAAACAGAAAGAAGATAAAACTTCATAAATATCTTGCATTGTTTGCAGGTATAGCTACACTTGTTCATATAGGGATTGTTGAATATTATAAACATGTACAAAAATCAAAGACAAATAACTAGAGATTTTTATGTCTGATAATTTTCCCGGACAATTTATTTAAATTTACGTTTCTATAAATTACAGTGAAAAAGATTTTTCTGTGTGTTTTAATAGTTTATGAGGGGATGGATTAATGCAATACGTACCGCTACATTTACACACAGAAAACAGTCTGCTTGACGGTGCTATCCGTATAAAAGAGCTGTGCAAATTTGCAAAAGAAAATGACATGCCGGCAGTTGCGCTGACTGACCACGGTAATATGTACGGTGCGATTCAAATGTATGAAACAGCAAAAGAAATGGGGCTAAAGCCACTTATTGGCTGTGAGTTTTATGTGTACGACGGTGATATTACGGAAAAAAATCCCGCAAAGACACATCCTTATCACCTTGTTTTGATTGCAAAAGACCAAACAGGATACAAAAATCTTGTAAAACTCGTTTCCATAGCAAAATGTCAGGGAATGTATTACAAACCCAGAATAAACCATGAGCTTATAGAAAAACATCATGAGGGGCTTATTTGTCTTTCTGCATGTGTACAGGGCGAAATTGCACAGGGATTTATTCAGGGCAATAAAGAGGCGTCTTATGAGGCTGCAAAGTTTTATAAAGGTTTGTTTGGCGATGATTATTATATAGAGCTGCAGGATCACGGACTGGAAAAGCAAAAGATGTCCAATCCCGGCATGATAGAGCTGGCGAAAGAACTCGGGATTAAAATGGTAATTACAAATGACAGCCATTACCTTAAAAAAGAAGACGCAGACTGGCATGATACGCTTTTGTGCATACAGACAAACGCTCTTAAAGAAAGCAATGACAGATTTAGATTTCCCAACGATGAATTTTATGTTAAAACACCCCAACAGCTTAGAGATTCCTTTAAATGGATGGAAGCTGACATGTTTGAAGAGTGCATAAAAAATACTGTAGAAGTTGCTGATAAATGCCATTTGATAATCGAGATGGGCAAATACCACATCCCTTATTTTGAACTGCCGCCTAACCATACCTCTGAGTCATATCTTGATTATATGTGTATGCAGGGTATAAAAAAGAGATACGGTGCACTAACTCCGGATTTAAAAGAACGTTTGGATTATGAACTGGGCGTAATTAATAAAATGGGGTTTGCCGAATACTTTTTGATTGTATCAGATTTTATTCAATATGCAAAAAGAAATGACATTCCGGTAGGCCCGGGGCGTGGTTCTGCAGCAGGGAGTCTGGTTTCTTACGTATTAGAGATTACCGATCTTGACCCCATTAAGCACAATTTGTTGTTTGAAAGGTTCTTAAATCCTGAACGTGTCAGCATGCCTGATGTGGACGTGGATTTTTGTGTGGAACGCAGAGGTGAGGTTATTGATTATGTAACTCAAAAATATGGTGCAGATAAAGTCTGTCAGATTATTACATTCGGTACACTTGCAGCCAGAAACGCAATGAAATCAGTTGCAAGGGTTTATGATATACCGTTTGCACAGAGCAATCAATGGGCACAGTTGATTCCTGCCGAACCAAAAATCAAGATTGATGATGCATTAAAAGAAGGTATGGAACTTAAAAAGCTCTATGATACAGACCCGACCGTAAAAAAACTCGTGGATATGGCAAAGGCTATTGAAGGTCTGAAAAACAATACCGGCATGCACGCTGCCGGTGTAATCATTTCAAAGATGCCGTTATCGGATGTTGTTCCCGTTGAACCGTCAAAAGAAGGTTTGATTGTAACGGAATATACGATGATTGAGGACGAACATATCGGGCTTTTGAAAATGGACTTTCTCGGGCTTAGAAACCTTACAATCATACATAATGCATTAAAAATGATTGAAAAAAGAACCGGTACAAAGCTTGATATCAATAATATTCCGCTTGATGACAAACTTACTTTCGACTTATTGCAAAGAGGCGACACAGATGGTGTATTCCAGCTGGAATCATCAGGTATGAAAAAGCTTGTTAAAGATTTAAAACCTTCTGTATTTGAAGATTTGGGTGCTTTAGTTGCTCTGTTCAGACCGGGACCGTTAGGGTCAGGCATGGTGCAGGACTTTGTAGAACGTAAGCACGGCAGACAAAAGATAGAATATGCTCATCCTTTGCTGGAACCGATTTTAAAAGATACATACGGTACAATTGTTTATCAAGAACAAATTATGCAGATATTCCAGACTCTTGCTGATTATTCACTGGGTCAAGCTGATAACGTTCGTCGTATGATGGGTAAAAAACAGATTGAAAAAATGGCGGAACAAAAAGGTTTGTTTATAGAACGTTCTGCCGCACATGGTATGACGGAAAAAGGTGCAACAGAACTGTTTGAACAGATTGAAAAGTTTGCTTCTTACTGCTTTAACAGGAGTCACTCTGCAGCTTATGCATTTGTAGCGTATCAAACAGCATATTTAAAAGCGCATTACCCTGTAGAATATATGTCTGCACTGCTTTCCAGCGTATCAAACGATCAGGAAAAGACACAGCTTTATATTGCGGAATGCCAGAAAATGGGTATAAAGGTTCTTGCACCGGATGTAAACAAGTCCAATGCGAAGTTTACACCTGACGAAAACAATATCCGTTTTGGTCTGGCCTCCATAAAAAATGTGGGTGAGGGGGTAATTGAGCTAATTGAAAAAGAAAGAGAGTCAAAAGACGGTGAATTTAAATCTCTGTATGATTTTTGTACAAGGATAGATTACAAATCGTACAACACAAGAACTCTTGAAAGTTTAATAAAATCAGGTGCATTTTCAAATATTGAAAAAAGCAGAAAACAGCTCATAGAAAATCTTGAACCTCTAATTGCCGCTGCAAAAAGACAGAGCGAATCAAAATCACTCGGTCAGGCAAGTCTGTTTGCAGGAATGACAACAAGCACAGGAGTAGAACTTGATACATATCAACTGACCGGAAGTGATGAAGAGTTTGATGACAAACAGATACAGGCTTTTGAAAAAGAATATCTGGGATTTTACGTTACAAGTCACCCTCTTTCAAGCATTGCAGATAAATTGCCGTTTTTAACCACTCATAACATTGCTGAACTAAAGGATATGCCAAATGACAAACCTGTCACGATATGCGGACTTCTTGCACAGGTCAGACAGATACCGACTAAAAAAGATCCGACAAAATTTTTAAAAGCCGGTATGATTGAAGATTTGACCGGCAAAGTGGAATTTGTAGCATTCCATAAAACATTGATAAACTGCAACTCTTTTATAGAATCGGAAAAGAAAGTTATAATGTCAGGCAAAGTTCAGAAACGTGACGAAGACCAGTTTAATATAATAGTAGATTCCGTAAAACCGGTTGATAACAGCAATATAGTAACTATATCTCTCAATGATGAAATGAAATTTGAGGAGCTTGTAGGACTAAAAGATATGCTCTCTCATTTTAAAGGCGGAGATCCTCTTGTTATGAACGTAAAAGAGCAGGATGGTACAAACTCACGTATACTGTGCGATTCTCATTTCTGGGTAGAAGCATCTAATGAACTTGTCCACGCAATTAACAGCAATTTTAATGACAGAGTTGCCATTAGTGTAAAATCGCTTGATGAATAATTTTATAATAATAAAATAAAAAGATGAGTTAATTATTGTTTTTCAGATGTAAAATAAACTAATATTCTTATCAAAGATAAAGGATTTTATATGTTAAGATTGATATTTTTGGTTATTGCAGCAGCAATTATATGGGTTGCATATACAAACTGGGGTACACCTCTGAATGTGGATAAAGCTGTGAAAGACGGCACATCTGTAATTAAAACTGAAAAAAGCATAAACAGGGTAATTGACTCCAGAAATAATACAGCAAAAGATAATAAAGAAGCACTGGACAGAATATAATATCTGAGTGGGTTCTCTCTTGTACCCGAGGGCATCCTGATATGTGCGGATTGTGGTCATTTTTATATTGCACGCAAAAGCTTCGCTTTTGACTTAGCCCTCTCATAAAAGCAACTAAATGTCATATTTTATGAGAGGTAGACCCCATGCACCGTCTTGAAACCTGACGTTCGTGAAAAGCGTGCTTTTCCCTCACAATGGCACTGGGTTCGGCAATGCCTCACACGGAGTCCGTCCGGTCACTATTTACAGACCCTAATATCTTTAATCGATGATTGTTTTTTCGTGACGCCATTTTTCACGTTTCGCCGTCACAAGCCGGCGCAACAGAAAAAGAAGGCACATCCGCTCTTGGATTATTGGCGTTCAAAAGTTTTTACACTACGTTCAGATTTGTTTACACAAATCTCACTTCGCTAAATTTTTTCACGGGACATGCTGGGTTCTACCTTACTGTCTCACTCAGCGCACTTGCCAAAATCCGCAAAAAAAAAGCTCTAATTTTCATTAGAGCAATACTTTTAATAGGAAGGGAAGGTTAGGAAGTTAGGTAGGTAGGTTGTGTTAGTGTGAAAGTCTCATCTTATTTAATTTGTTTATTG
>CALUVO010000076.1 GCA_944324245.1 Candidatus Gastranaerophilales bacterium
CAATAAACAAATTAAATAAGATGAGACTTTCACACTAACACAACCTACCTACCTAACTTCCTAACCTTCCCTTCCTATTAAAAGTATTGCTCTAATGAAAATTAGAGCTTTTTTTTTGCGGATTTTGAGCGGGCCCTGAGGAGAGGTTTAAAAGCCGAGCGAGTGTTCATATGAACAAGGTTGTTGAAATAATTAGAATCTCATTTCAATTCTTTGTATGAGGATATAACTTTGTAGAAAAATTGAACTTCTTCTTGTGAGGATTGCTCAAATATAAAGTTCATTTCATCAACCAACTCTTGTTTGGTTTTTACATGTCCGAAATCAAATAAATCCTTTACATCAACATTTAATGCTTTAGTAATTTTTTTAAGATTTTCTTCTTTTGGTAAATGAAGACCTTTTTCAAGTTTACTCAGATTAGTAGCTTCCATATCAATTAGTTCTGCAAGTTGAACCTGTTTTAGCTTTTTAGCTTCCCTTAACTCTTTGATTCTTTTGCCTACTTGTACACTTAATGTTGACATAGTTACCTCACAACACAAGTATACTTTATTAGTGTTTCACTAAAAAGATTATAATACATCAATAATTGATGTAAAAATGATGACAATGTAATCTTTTTATGATTATAATATTATCATAAATTAGCAATTTGTTGGTTTAATAAGCAAAGATATAAGTTTGAGATATAACCAACAAATACTGCTACACAGCTTATTATTCACAGCATATATTGATACGGGGATTTTTATGCGGGATATAAAGATTGATCTGGTTTATCTCTGGGTAAATAACAAAGATAGTAACTGGCAAAAGAAAAAAGAATATTATGCAAAGAAATCAGGCATAAGCGATTCTGTGCAAAATAATATTTGCAGATTTTCTGATAATGATGAACTCAGATATTCCCTGCGTTCCGCACAGATGTATGCGCCATGGATTAATATAATTTTTATAGTAACTGATGAGCAGGTTCCGAAATGGCTTGATATAAGCCATCCCAAAATCAATATCGTTAATCATAAAGACATAATGCCAAAGGATTGTATTCCTTGCTTTAATAGTGCAGCAATCGAAGCATGTATAGACAATATAGAAGAATTGTCAGAATACTTTTTGTATGCAAATGACGATATGTTTTTTAGCGCACCTGTCACACCCGAAGATTTCTTTGATGAAAACAGTAATCCGATTATATCTTTTAAGCAGCGGACAAAATCAAGTAATTTGTATATACAAAGAATTCTTTATACACAAGACTTATTTAACAAAACCTGTAAAAAGAATGATAATCTTGATAAAGTCGAACCTGCACACTGTATTGATGCATACAGAAAAAGCTATATTAAAGACTGCAAAAAGTTATTTGCACAAGAATTTGATAAACTAATCCACAGTAAATTCCGCACAGAAAAGACTATACAAAGAATCATCTACAGCCTGTATGACGTAGAAAAACATAACTGCAGTTTCAAACTGTACCCGTCTGTCAGCAATCAATTTTTTTCTGACAAAATTGATAAATTATACTTTGAGATAAATACGAAAAATTCGTTAGAAAATATAGTACAAGAATACAGACCAAAACTTTTGTGTATCAATGATACAGAAAACGCAAATGATGAAGACAGGAGCAAACTCAAAACATCACTGGCAAATATTTTCCCGCAAAAACAGAACTGGGAAAAAGCAGAAACATTTACAATAACTCCTGTATTTGAAAACAATTTCCGTGCAATTGTATTTTCATTTGATGACAAATACAGCAAGTATTTTTCTGCCGTTCTTCAATCGATTATACAAAACTCGCAAAAAGACAAAAACTACGATATTATCGTGTTAAGTTCCTATATAAAAGATAACAACCGCAGGCTTCTTAATGAAATGCTGCCGGAAAATTTCAGTCTGAGATTTTTTGATATATCCGGTTATATTGTGAGCAATTTTCCTTCTGCTGAATTAAAATCCGTAGATTACTGGTCTATAGAAATTTATTACAGAATTTTTATACCACTTATAATGCCGTCATATGAAAAGGTCATGTATCTTGATACAGATATGATAATAAATGGTTCTTTGGAAGAATTGTTTGAAATGGATTTTGAGTCCAAGGAAATAATTGCGGTAAAAGATGTCACGGCACAACTGCTGCATCTGGATAAGTATAAAGAACGCAGAAAACATTTCAGTAACTGTTTAATGATAAAAAATGAAAAAGATTATTTTAACTCGGGTATGCTAGTATTTAATATACCGTCTATTGACAAGTCTCAGTATGCTGATTCCGTAAGAACAGCTTTTCAAGCGGAAAGACTGCTTTTCCCCGATCAGGATATTCTGAATATGCTTTTTGAAGGAAAGTCTAAACTGATACCAAGCAGATGGAACTTTTGTCCCGGGATGTTTAAGTGGAATAAAAATATAAAGGAATGTGTTGATGAAGATTATGCTAAAGATATAAATCAGGCATTACAAGAACCTTATATTATTCACTATACATCACCGCAAAAGCCATGGAACTCAAATCTGGAATTTTACTATCAATTATTCTGGCAATATGCAAGGCAGACACCGTTTTACGAGGATATATTGTTCGATATGAGCAAAGAAAGCGCTGCAAAAGCAATTGCAGAGGCGGCAAAATTTACAAAACTGTATTATCAAATACAAAACGAAAAAAAGATTGTATTCTGGGGCGCCAGTATTTTTCTTGAAGAATTCATAAAAAAATACGGAGTAATGAATACAAATGTTATAGGAATTATAGACAAAGATATACATAAAAAAGGACAGTCTATACGTCAATACAGAATTTATGCACCTGAAGACCTAAAAGTGCTTAATCCTGATGAAATAATTATAACGATTGTTAATTCGGCAGAAGAAAGAGCTCAGGAAGTCAAAGACTACCTGAAAAAAGAACAAATTAAAAATATAACGGTAAAAACTATTTAACAGAAAGGTAAAAAATGATAAACACAAAACTGTTTAATGATTTATACAACATAGCTCCTGAAAATGGTGATATAGTAATATTCGGCGCCTGCAGCGCCGGAGAAAAAATAATGAAAGACCTTGCCGTTTATAAACCGGAAACAAAAGTTATCGGTTTTATAGACAACAATACAAAAGGTACATTCTGCAGCCTTCCCGTATGGACATTAAAGCAATTTATTGATTTAAATAATAGTTCTGCAACTGTCATTATGTCCACCAAAACTGATGAAAGCAAAATAATAAATCTGCTTGATATTTATAATGTTCCTGTGATAATGATAACTGATTCTGTAAGCAATTATTACCGCAGCAATACAGAAATATTGAGTGATGAAAATTATAAAAAAGTTATTAATATCTTTGATAAACAGGAAGACAAAGACTTATTCGATGTTATCTTTAAAATAAGAAAAAATCTTGAAGAATCTGATTATTTGTTTAAAAGGCATTATGGCGCCAATAACAATAAGTACGGGACATACCATATTCTTAGAAAGCAATACTTAGAAAAAATAAATAAAAATAAAATAAAAATCGTGCTTGACTGCGGATTAAATGACGGCTTAAATGTGATTGCTTTTAATAAGTTTTTACCAAATTTAGAAAAAGTTTACGGTTTTGATGCAATTTATGATGTTGTTCGAAAAAAGTACATAGAAGATTTTATAATAAATGATAAGCTGGAGATTGTGCCTTTAGCACTCGGTGACAAATGTGCAATGATTAATTTTTGTATAAATAAAATAAATCTCGGAGCATCTTTTGCGGAAGAGATTACAGGAGACAGAAAATGTCCGGCAAATTCCCCCTGCTGGGAATGCAGAACAGTTGAAGTTTCTACAATTGACAAATTCTGCAATGAACGAAGCATACTTCCGGATTTTATAAAAATGGATATAGAAGGAGCAGAGCTTTCAGCTCTAATAGGCGGTCTAAATATCATTCAAAAATCCCGTCCGCAATTGGCTGTATCTATCTACCACACGTATGAAGATTTTATAAATATACCGCTGTATTTGTATGAAAATCTTGAAAATTATAAATTTGCATTAGGGCATTATTCTCCTGCTTTATCTGAAACCGTTTTATATGCAATACCGCAGGAACTTATGCCATAAATTACAATGCACTAAAAATCAACTTAATATATGTGTAAAACCCTTGATTATCTGATACAATAATCTGGTAGAATTTATTATAGAGGTAATCAGGTGGAAAATATTATAAAAAGAGAGATAAAATATCCGTATTTGACAAGACCCGTTGAGATATATGAAAGACAAAATGGACATAAAATTGTGCTTGCACACAAAGAAGGCGGGCTTGTGAATATCTCCAGCTGGGTTAAAACCGGTTCAATCAATGAAAATGATGAAAACAACGGTATTTCTCATTTTCTTGAGCACCTTATGTTTAAAGGAACACATAAACATAAAGCCGGCTATTTTGACAGAACTCTCGAGTCTAAAGGTGCAATAGTAAACGCTGCAACCTGGAAAGACTACACTTTTTATTATGTTACCCTGCCTCAGGGGCATGACGGTGCATACTTTAAAGAAGCAATAGAACTCCACGCTGATATGATGCTTGACCCTGTTATACCTGAAGATGAAATCGGGCCTGCTTTTACACTTGGAGATGACAGTGTTTCTCAAAAAAGAGAAAGACACGTTGTAATAGAAGAAATCAGAATGCGTCAGGACCAGCCCTGGACAAAAGTTTATAATTCAACAAACAACAATATGTATACAAAACACCCCTACAAAAGGGATGTTATAGGCTATCCAGAAACAATAGCTTCTATTTCAAGAGAAACGATACTTGATTACTACAGAACACACTATACCCCTAACAATATAACAACAATTGTTGTGGGTGACTTTAACCATGAAGAAGTTCTAAAAAAAGTATGTGAAGAGTTTGACTTTAAAGGCAGAGAAAACTATCAAAATCCTCCATTTGAACTTGATAAACCGGTTCATGAGGCAAAATATATTGAGCTGAAGGGCAAAATTAATACAGGATTTGCCATTACAGGATGGCTTGGCCCTGTTGCAAGAGATGTTAAAGATAACATTGGGCTTGAAATGCTTGCTGTTATTCTGGGAGAAGGTCAAAGCTCAAGATTATACCAGAACTTGATAGAAAAAGCTAAAGACCCGATATTTAATGTTGTGGCTACTGATTTTTATAATTTCAGAGACGGCGGAAATTTCTTTGTGCAGGCTAATTTCAAAGCTGATAAAAAAGAAGAGGCTCTGTCTTTGATAAAATCAGAAATGGATAAAATTCTAAATAATGACATAACAGAGCAGGAATTTTTAAAGGCTAAGAAAAAGCTGAAAGTCCGTTTTGCAGAAGGAGCGGAAACAGTCTCTGATATAGCCGAAAATATTGGATACTATATGACTGTATGCAATGATCTGGATTTAGCGGAAAACTATCTTCAGGATTTAGAAAATTTCACACTCGAGGAACTTAATTCTGCTGCAAATAAATATTTAAAATTGGAAAACTCGGTAACTACAGTGCTTTTACCTGAATAGATAAGGAATAACAATGAATAAAATAATATTAGACAACAATATTCCAGTTGTATTTAAAATAAACAAAAATACACCAAGATACGCTATGTGCTTTTATTTCAAAATAGAAGAACCTGAAAAAAAAGCAGGACTGTATTCTATATTAAACAGACTGTTCTTGCAGGGAACAAAAAAACGTTCTGCACAGGCTCTTGCGCAGGAGCTGGATGAAAATGCAATCGACTGTTACAGCGAAATGAAACAGGATTTTATCCGTTTTAAGCTGCAATGTCTTAATGAAGATTTCGAAAAAGGGCTTGAAATACTTTCAGATATTATAAAAAATTCTACTCTTGAAGAATTTGATAAAGAAGTTATAAAACTAAAAGGCGAAATTCAGGCTGAAATGGATGAACCCAAATCCAGAGCCCTTGACGGTTTTTACAAAAACATTTATAAAAATCATCCCTACGGTCATACCTATACTAAAATACTCGAAGACATAGATTCAATTACAAAAGATGAAGTCGAAAAAGTATATTTTGACCTGCTTAACAACTCGGCTAAAGTAATAAGTGTTGTGGGAGATTTTAGTGAATCGGAAGTAGAAAATCTGCTTAAAAAATATTTTTCTGATGTAAAAAATACAACTGATGCCGTATCAAAAATACCTGTTCCTGAATTGAAAGAGAACGATTTAGTAAAAATAGCAAAAGACGACGCATCTCAGGCGCAGATTATTCAAGGCTGGCAGGTTCCAACTATTTATCACAAAGATTATGCCGCAATAATGGTTATGAATACAATGCTCGGGTCAAGCGGCTTAAGTTCGAGATTATTTTTGGAGCTGAGAGACAAAAAAGGTCTTGCTTATGTTGTTAGAAGCAGTTATGAAACCTACGACAAAGCGGCTATTTTCAGCGTATATATTGCAACAGAACCAAAAAACATTAAAACATCTCTTGAAGGATTTAAAATTGAGCTTGACAAAATAAAAACAGTACCAGTAACAGAAGAAGAATTGCAAAGTGCAAAAAATAATCTTATAGGCAAACGTCAGTTCTTCACGGAAACTAATCTGCAGCAGGCAAGTCTGATTTCTTTTTATGAGGACAAAGGACTCGGTGCCGATTTTGAAGAAAAATTAATACAAATGATTAATCAGGTAACAACTGATGATATTACAAGAGTTGCAAATGAATATATAAAAGACCCGTTTGTCTTGACTGTACTCGCACCCCGGGAATATTTAAATGAAATATAGGAAAATAAAATGGCACTGAATCCCATTAAAAGAGGTTTAAAAGTACAGGTAGAATTCGAAACCGGAAGCAAAAGAACAATTCTTGATACATACATTGTAGAACCGGACTCGGACAGGCTTACGTTGTCTTTTCCTGATTCAAAAAGAGAATATGCACCATATCTCAGAGAAGGTACTGAGATAAAAGCTTTTATTTATACATTCACAGGTATTATGATTATAGATTCGATTGTGTACGATTCGCCTTTTGACGGTAAATTTATAATAGAATTCAATGAACAGCATCAGATAATTCAAAGGAGAAAGTATCTCAGAATGCCGTATATAACGGATTTTTTCTTAGAAAAAACTGACGGCAATATAAAAACGACATCTGTGGATATAAGCGGCGGCGGCGTAAGGTTTATAACGGAAACACCTCTTAAAGCAGATGAAAAATACAAAGTCCAATTGAGATTAAATCCATTTGAACCAATGCTAAAAGCAGAGGGGATAATATTAAAAAAGAATTTTTATAAAAGCAACGAATATGTTCTTGAGTTTATGGAAATAGAAGAAAAAGAAAGAGAAAAGATTATACAAAAATGTCTTATGCTCGAAAGAAGCCAGAATAAATCAACAATGTAAAGATATAATGCCTGTTTGCAAAAAATGCACGAATAATTTAATATAACATTAGAGTGAAATATATAAAATAAGCATGTTTAGAATATTACAACATCGAAAAAGAAAACAAAATGAATATAAGTCGAATAACAATTTGCAAAGAGCAATAGAAAAATGCCAGATTGAACTTGCAAAAGATCCGACAAATGCCAAGCTGCATGTCAAGCTCGGTGATTTATATATAGAATGGCATCTTGACATTCATCAGGCTCGCCAGTACATTGATGAAGCTATTACGGAATATCAAAGAGCACTTGAATCTTATATTGATTCAGCGGAAATATACTACAAAATAGGATTAGCTTTTTATTATAAAAATGAAATAGATAGATCTATTAATTATTTTAATCTTGCTATAGAAAAAAACAATAAAAATGCACAGTCTTATTATATGCTTGCCTGCTGCCATACAAAAAAAGCCCATTTCCCTGATGCAATGGATTATGCACAAAAAGCAATAAAATTGAAACCATTTTCATCGGCAAGGGCACATTTTCTGCGTTACAATCTTTATAGAGTAATGTCAGTAAGAACATTTAAGACCAAGATACTTCGCTTCAAAGAATTCTGGCAGGCATTATTAACATTGCCGTTTGACAGATATGCCATTAAAA
The DNA here is from genome assembly GCA_944324245.1 of Candidatus Gastranaerophilales bacterium. Taxonomy (GTDB): domain Bacteria; phylum Cyanobacteriota; class Vampirovibrionia; order Gastranaerophilales; family Gastranaerophilaceae; genus Limenecus. The sequence goes on from CALUVO010000076.1 coordinate 8,070, forward strand.
GTGTATTAAAAGCTATATCCTATTTCCAGTTTATGCCAATGTTAATGAAGGGCTGGATAATGGTTGCAAGAAACGGCATAAATGAAGCAGTTGACCTGTACAGAGATGCGCTTGAAAAAGCACCTGGTTTTGTACTTTTATACTGTCTTCTCGGTGACATATACCGCGCAATGGGCAGATACGAAGATGCTATTTTGGAATATAAAATGGCGATTATTGTTGACAGCCTCAACATAACGGCATATCGTTCTTTGTGCTCTGTGTATGAAGAACTCGGGGATTTAGACAGTGCTGTTGAATCTTATCAAAAACTTATTGAAATTCAGCCTAATGCAGCGGAATATTACAGCAATCTTGCCAATATCCTTTATTTAAAAGGTGAGGCAAAAGAAGCAATTTCTTATTATCAAAATGCTATTACATTGAACCCTCGTCCTGAGTGGACCAGTATTATTGCTCAGACTCTGGGGTATGTATTTCAGGAATCAGAAAAGAATGCAGATGCTGCAATAAGCGCTTATCACTGTGCATATCTGCTGACGCCAACAGATATTGATATATTTATAAATCTGGGCAGTGCATTTTATGACAAGCAGCAGTATAACAATGCACTTACTGTATACAGACGCGCTCTTGAGCTTGACCCGACAAATGCAAAAATACACTGCAACCTCGGCTTTTTACACTGGGGCAAAGGCGATATAGATGAAGCAATAAAAGAATACGAACTTTCTATAAAATATGATCCGACTTATGATATTGCTTATAACAACCTCGGTGTTATATATCTGGATGACCTTGGAAGGGTGCAGCAGGCAATTGAGTTATTTGAAAAAGCAATAAAATACAATCCGAATTATGCACTTGCCCACTATAATCTTGGACGTTCTGTTGCAATAAAAGGCGATAAGGTTGAAGCAGCAAAACTGTACCAGATAGCAATGGATTTAAATAATGTTACTAACGAACTCGATCCCCAGGAAATATCCGATAAAATCCAGGGACTGTTTGATTCATAGTTAAATACACAGGACAATTATATGAAACATACTGATGAAATAAGGGTGTATTATGCAGATACAGATGCTTATGGTGTTGTCTGGCATGGTGCTTATTTAAGATGGCTTGAAGCCGGTAGAATAGAATTTACGAACAGAGTGCTTGGAATTGATTTAAAGAAACTTCAAGAAAACGGCTGCTTGTTGCCTGTTGTTGAATTGAATATCAAGTACAAAGTCTCGGCAAAACCTGATGATAAACTTCTACTGGATACTGAAATAGAACAGTTAAGACCAAGCGCGATAGTCTTTAAACAAACACTACGAAACAAAGAAACAGGTATTGTAAACATAGTTGCAACTGTTACATGTGTTGCCGTTGATACAAAAACAAATAAAATGTTCAGACGCCTGCCGGAGTGTATTACAAGAGAATCTTGCATTTAGTCATAGGACTTTGATTGTATCACAGAATTTGCCTTCGAGTACAAGCGAGACGTCTCAGACATATTATTTAATTATAAAAGCCCTGCTGTATGCATTGTCAGCAAGGCTTCTAAGGGTTGCGCTTTCATTTATTAATAATTTTTTGCAGTCATAAAGAAAAATGCTTTCGGATGTTTGCAAACAGGACAAATCTCTACTGATTTTAATCCTCTGTGGCGGAAACCGCAGTTTGCGCACTCCCATTCTACTTCCTCTTCTTTTTCAAAAACTTTTCCGTCTTTGACGTTTTCCAGAAGCTTTTTGTATCTTTCTTCGTGATGTTTTTCTATTTCTGCAACTTTTTTAAACAAAAATGCAATATCGTTAAAGCCTTCTTCTTCGGCTTCTTTTGCAAAATTTGCATACATTTCTGTCCATTCATAGTTTTCACCGTTAGCAGCATCTTCCAGATTTGTCATTGTATCTGCTATCTGACCGTTGTGTAACAGTTTAAACCAGAGTTTTGCATGTTCTTTTTCATTGTCTGCTGTTGCTTCAAAAATCTTTGATATTTGCACGTAACCTTCCTTTTTAGCCTGTGAGGCGTAGTAAGTGTACTTGTTTCGTGCCTGAGATTCTCCTGCAAACGCTTCCATTAAGTTCTTTTCTGTTTTTGAACCTTTTAACTCCATAGTATTCTCCTTTGATGTCGCGTTCGGCCTGTGTTAAATATTTAAAAATTATTCTTCTGAAAAATCTTCTTTACCTACACCGCAAAGAGGACAAGTGTAATCTGCAGGTAAATCTTCAAATGCTACATTGTCATTTTCTGCCGGATCATAAACATAACCGCATACATTGCATACATATTTTTTCATTTTCTTCTCCTTAGTTATCTACTTTGTGCTATTTTTAAGGCATTTGTTGCAAATGCCTCTTATTTGAATGTTTATATCTTTTATTTCACCAAATGAGCTTGCATTTTTTGGTATTTGTATTTTTTCATCTGATTCTAAAAATATATCATATACTTCATTGCATTGTACACAAATAAAATGGCTGTGCGGTCTCAAATCAGCGTCGAATCGGGCTTTTGGCAGCTGGTTGTCAACTCTGAAAATCATATTGAGTTCTTCAAGTGATGCCAGCGTCCGGTAAACTGTGTCTACTGATACATTTGGCATTTTGTGCTTAACAGCTTCGTATACAGCTTCTGCATCAGGATGTTTGCATGATTTTGCGACTTCTTTAAAAATTTCAATTCTTTGCGGAGTAACACGCATACCGTGTTTTTTACAGGCCTCTTTGAGTTCTTCAACCTTCTTATTTAATAATTGTTCCGAAGTCATAGCAATTCCTTAATAAGAATTATTACTAATTATAGTATAGCAGATTTTTAAATTATTTCAACCACAGTACTATAAATCAACAACTATTGTAAAATTGTCTATACAAACTTCCTGTAATAAAGCAATATAAGCATTGTAATAAATACTCATTGCTTCAATATATTCATTCAAAAGCTCCTGATGTGCGTGTTCAACAACAATCAGACCGGTAAGAGGTGTTTTCCCTTTTTTATATCTTTGTTTTGAGAGTTTTAAGATTCTGTTTGATTCATCTAAAATTTCTCTGTAATGTGATACATTTTCTTGAGCAATTATAAATTTATCATAGTTTGTATGTATTATATTTTTTGTAATATTAAGAATAGAATTGTATTCAAGCTGTGCTTTTTCGTATTCAAGTTTAGCGTTTTTAATTTCAGGGTTGTACATATACAAAGACGGCAAATCTACTCCTGCACCGATATATGCGCCTGAGGTTCCGTCATGCGCAAACGCATAGCCGCCTGAGAGATATAAATCAGGTACTCTCTGTCTTGTTGCAACTGTTATATCTTTTTTTGCTTTCAGAATTTTAGCTTCTGCCATTTTTATATCATAACGATTTTTAAATGCAGCATTTTCAAGCTCTTCATAGCTTGGCAGATTAAGCTGTGAAACAAATACCTGATCAAAAAGTGAATCTTCTACTGAATCGTACAGCGTCAGGTTATTTTCAAGATTTAGAACCCTGTTAAAGTTGTACTGTGCTGTTTTTACATTTGCTTTTGCTTTGTTTATTTGTATAAGCTGCTTTTTAAGCTTCATATCCGCCTGAAGCAGGTCGATTTCGTAATTTTCAGATTTTTTCGATTTATTTTTTGCGATATCATACAAATCCTGCAGGAGTTCTTTTCTTTCCTCCATTATTTTTAAGTCTGATTTTGCAACAAGCAGATTAAAGTATGCAGTGCGGATTCTTAGCTTTAATTTAAATTCATAATCTTTTATTTTATTTTCTGTATAAAGCTGACCTGCTTTTGCAGAGTTTTTTCTTGCTCCTCTTTTTGCAATTTCAACAGGCAGAGAAATACCCACCTGGCTGGAATTGCCTCTTGCTATAGGTCCCATCAGCAAGTTTGACTGAAATTGCGGATTTTTAAGCGCATTTGCTTTTTTTATGTCATTCTGGGATATGCCGAGGTTTTTTCTCTGTTCCTGCAGCTCAATGTTACCCTCAAGTGCCATATTCATAGCTTCTTGCAGGGTGATTTTATACCTGTCATCTTTCAATTTTGTATTTGAATTTGTGTCAGCAGCAGCCACGCTTATACAGGTGCATAATAATATAATTCCGGTCAGCAAAAACCTTTTCATAGGATTTTATTTTAAAATAAAAACATTTATAAACAAATTATTGTTCATAAATCTTAAAAATAGTGTATTATGATTATGTGGATAGAAAAGAAAGGATTTAGTTATGTGGGAAAAAGACGTTAATATTAACCGGATTCAGGAAATCAGAGTAAAAACTAATGTATCATTTGGTGTCGGTGCTATTTCAAAAATTGAAGATATAGCAAAAGACCTTAAAAATAAAGGTATAGATAAAGTTATTGTAGTAAGCGGAAGAAATGCATATAAATCAACAGGTGCATGGGATTATGTAGAAAAAGCATTGAAAAATAACAGTATAGGATATGTAAACTATGCAAATGTTACTCCAAATCCGACTACTGCGGCTATAGATGAAGCAGCAAGTATGGCAAAAGAATTCGGTGCAAAAGCTGTAATCGCAATAGGCGGCGGTTCACCTATTGATACAGGTAAGAGTGTTGCAATACTTCTGGAATACACCGACAAAACAGCAGCACAGCTGTATGAATTTGAATTTTTACCGGAAAAAGCCGTACCGATTGTTGCTATAAATCTTACACACGGTACAGGTACAGAGGTAAACAGATTTGCTGTTGCTACAAACCTTGAAAAGAACTTTAAACCGGCTATTGCTTATGACTGCATTTATCCGTCATATTCTATTGATGACCCGCAATTGATGACCAATCTGTCTTTAAATCAGACATTGTATACATCAATTGATGCAGTAAACCACGTAGTTGAAGCGGCAACTTCAAAAGTAGCATCTCCTTATGCTGTTACTCTTGCAAAAGAAACAATAAGACTTGTTGCAAAATACCTGCCTAAAGCCGCTGCAGATTTGCATAATCCTGAATACAGATATTATCTATTGTATGCATCACTGTTAGGCGGTGTGGGTTTTGATAACGGACTTTTACATTATACTCATGCACTGGAACATCCGCTAAGTGCAGTAAAACCCGAATTGTCTCACGGTCTCGGTCTGGCAATGCTTCTGCCTGCCGTTGTTAAAGCAATATATCCGGATAAAGCAGCTACACTTGCTGATATTTTAGAGCCGATTGCACCGGGTTTGAACGGTACACCTGATGAAGCTCAAAAAGCTGCTAATCTTGTAGAAAAATGGCTCTGTGACGTTGGTGTTCCTCAAAAACTTACTGATACAGGTTTTTCTGATGCAGATGTAGATAAACTGGTAAATCTTGCATTCACAACTCCTTCTCTTGACGGATTGCTTGCTATTGCACCGAATGAAGCAACAAAAGAAAGAGTTAAACAGATTTATGATGAATCTATGCATCCTTATAGTAAATAATTTAATGATTTTTGTATAAATACAGGACTTAAAATTAAGTCCTGTATTTTTTATAATATATGATATAATTTTCAGGTAAGTAAGTATTTATTTATGGAGCAGATTATGGAATACAAAGGAAAAGCGTTTAAATTCGGTGATAATATTAGTACAGACCATATTGCTCCTGGGCGTTTGTTTCACTTGCGTTCCAATTTGGAAGAATTTGCAAAACATGTGCTGGAAGATGCTGATGAAACTTTTGCATCAAGAATGAAAAAAGGCGATTTTGTTGTTGCGGGGAATAACTTTGGGCTTGGCTCTTCACGTGAACATGCACCTCAAATTATTAAAATAGCAGGTGTAAGTGCTGTTCTTGCAAAATCGTTTGCAAGAATATTTTACAGAAATGCTATTAATATAGGTCTTTTGCTTATCGAATGTGATACAGATAAAATCAATGACGGTGATGAACTTGAAATTGACATAAAAAAAGGAGTTGTAAAAGATATTACACAGGGTACGGAAATAACTTTTTCTCCTTTACCGGATGTAATGATAAAACTTTTGCATGACGGCGGACTTATTGAACATTTGAAAAAGCATGGCGATTTTGAGCTTGTTTAATGCCCGTTGAATATTTCACTTCCCAAAATCTACTTTTTGCATAATTATTTCTGAGAAATTATGTTATAATTTTACAATGAAAATAGGTATTATATCACTCGGTTTAATAGGCGGTTCTATTCTTAAAGCACTTGCAGATAAAGGCTGTGAACTCATTACTGTAACTAGAAATCCTATAACAATAGAATCAGCAAAAAAATATACGCCGTTTGTTTCTGATGAAATAACCACACTAAAAGACTGCTCTACAGTCTTTGTTTGTTCTCCTATGAACAAAACCATAGAAATTCTTGATTCACTGGAAACTATAGTGCGTCCTGATACAATTGTAGCAGATGTGTGCAGTCTAAAAGAATTTGTTATGCAAAAAAAAAGACCATATATTTTTATAGGCTCACACCCTATGGCTGGAACTGAAAATAATGGATTTGACTCGTCTTTTAAAGAACTTTTTGAAGGTGCAAAATGGGTTTTAACTCCCATTTCTGACACTAAAACAGAAGATATAAATAAATTGAAAGATATTATATCAATTATGGGTGCTATACCAATAGTTTGTAATGCGCAAGAACATGATGAAACAGCAGCGCTGATTAGTCATATGCCGATGCTAGTTGCTCAAGCGCTAATGAAAACAGCTATGGGAAATAAATTAGCACTGAAACTTGCTTCTAGCGGATTTCGCGATATGACAAGACTTGCACTTTCTAACACAGAAATGGCAGAAGATATGATTTATCTGAATAGACAAAATATAAAAAATAAAGTAGACGATATGTTAAAAAATATCAGTATTTTGTTATCAGATGACTATGTTACACAAATAAAGTTAATTAAAGAGTGCAGAAGTAAAATGTACAATCAAGCCGGAAAAAATATCTGCAACTAAAGTTACATATAATGGCGTCTTTTGTATAATTAAATAAAATACATAACCTGATATCATATAATTGTTAGGGAAAACATATACAAACAGTCAGGGATGAACATGAAAATCAGGGATGTTGATGGAGTTTGTATTGTAGATATTGAAAAGAATGTCGTATCTCAATCTGAACTAAAAAAAATAAGGCAATGTTTTAAAGATAAATCTGCACAAAAACGGATTGGCATTAATCTGGATAACGTATCGTTTTTAGATTATGACTTTATTAATTTTCTTAAGGAAGCCTCTTTAAAGCAAAAAATATCGATTTTCAACGCTAATACAGATATATATTTGTTCTTGTTCATTTCACAAGCTGACAAATATGCAAATATCTATCTGGATAGTGCGGATTTTATTGCGGATAAAAATTTGGTAGTATACAGACGATTTAAACTTTTAAAATCGGCATAAATTAGTACTGAAGAATTATCTCAGCTACATTGGCAGCAGGATAATATAATTGCAGTATTTTGTATTAATTGTGCTCAACAGTCTGGTATAGATGCATTAATAGCGTGCAGTACGTGTTCCATAAGATTTTTGTGTAATTATTACTAAAGTACAATTTCTTTCAATGAAGAAATGACTACCCCTTTTGATTCAGCTGCGCTTTTACTTAAAAGATAAGTTCTTTTCACACCGGCAGCCAGAGCAGCTTCGGAGTCTCGCTCTTTATCCCCTACGGCAACAGAATTTGCCATGTCAATATTGTATCTGTCTTTTGCCTTTAAAAACATACCTGGAAGAGGTTTTCTGTCTTCGTGTTCAAGATACGGACAACAGTACACATCAGTGATTTCTATTCCGTGTTTTTTAAACTCGTCTTTCATATAATTATTGAAAGCATTCATCTGCTCTATTGTGTAATAACCTCTTTCAACACCGGATTGGTTTGTTATTACAATAATCTTATATCCTTTATCCTGAGCCTGTTTGCATAAATCCAAAATACCGTCAACAAAAGCAAATTTTTCTGTTTCAAATGTATAATCATAATCAACGTTTATTGTGCCGTCACGATCTAAAAAAAGAGCTTTGATTTTAGGGGAACATTCTTTTTCTATTATTCCGCAAATTACATGCCCTACTGCTATATGCATCTCCTGTATATGGTTTGTAGTATCAGATGGAACATTTATAGCAATATCAGCTTTATCTTTCATCTTTCCGCCTTTTTCACCGGTAAAAGCAATTGTTGTAATACCCATTGATTTTGCTTTGTCCATAGCCAGCAGAACATTTTTGCTGTTTCCGCTTGTTGAAAGCCCTACAAGAATATCGCCTTTTTGCCCTATTCCTTCAACCTGTCGTTCAAAAATCGTATCATAGCCAAAATCATTGCCTACAGCTGTCAAAATAGAGGTGTCTGTTGTAAGCGCAATGGAGTTCAGAGCAGGTCTGTTAATTTTGTATCTTCCGACAAGTTCTGCGGCAAGGTGCTGAGAATCAGCAGCAGAACCGCCGTTTCCACAGAACATAACTTTATTTCCGTTCTTAATTGCATTCACACATGCCTGTGCTGCTTGTTCTATAACCGGACACAATTTTTTTATCTTCCGGAAATTATTACTTATAGTTTCAAAATCCTGCTCTATATTATACATTTATAACTCCGCTCTTTTGTAAATTATCGATTTTTTTCAGCACAGCAGTTGTTGAATAATCTTCAATTCTTTCAAGTTCAACAACTTTGCCTCCATAAGACAGTACATACTGCGCTTCTGGCCAGTTTTCAATTTTTAAACCTTCTTTTGCTATTACATCGGGCTGTAATTTTTTTACAAGTTCAAGAGCCGTGTCTTCATCAAATAAGACTACATAATCCACAAATTCTAAAGATGCAGCTACATAGGCTCTTGTCTTTTCATCCTGCAGAGGGAACTGCTCGCCTTTTATTCTTTTAACTGATTTATCTGAATTTATACCGACAAAGAGACAATCGCATTCTCTTTTTGCAGCGGCAAAAGAATGTATATGCCCGAGATGCATAACATCAAAACATCCGTTGGTAAAACCTGTTACCTTACCTTGAGATTTTAATTCTTTTGCTATTTCAACAGCCTCGTCAAGAGAAATTATTTTTAAGCCCTGAGACAGCTTACCTTTTGCATTTTCATTGATAATAGCATTTTTGAGCTCTGACGGGGTAACACAGGCAGTGCCCAATTTGCCGACAACAATTCCTGAAGCGAGATTTGCCAGCTTCATCGCATCATTTATATAAGCACCGGCGGCAATCGATGCACCAAGAACAGCAAGCGATGTATCTCCGGCTCCCGATACATCAAAGACTTCTTTTGCTTCTGCCGGAATATGAACAGCCTTTTCATCTCTATTTGGCGGAACAAAAATCATACCGTCTTTGCTCAATGTAATAAGAAGACTGTTGATATTATATTTATTCATTACATCATGCGCAGCATCTGTAATTTGTTCTTTAAAATTTTCGTCTGATGTATTAAACTTTAAACCGCTTACAAGTTCAAACTCTTTTAAATTCGGTTTTACTATATCAGCTCCCGAGTATTTTGAAAAATCTTTTTCTTTCGGATCTACGAGAACTTTTTTACCGTGCTTTTTGCATAATTCTATAATCATGCCGGTTGTCTCTTTCGTTAAAAGCCCTTTTTTGTAATCGGAAAGCAGCACTATATGACATTTAGGCAGTGCAGAATCTACAAAACTTTTTAGCTTTTCAGTCTCTGCCGATGTCAGATTTAAATCTGTTTCTTTATCCGCTCTTAGAATATGATTATTGCTTGCTATCATTCTGATTTTTGTAGTAGTCGGGTAATCATGAGGTTTTATAAGAGAATATTCACAGCCTGTTTCATTTAAAAAACGCTCAAGCATAATACAGGATTCATCATTTCCTGCAGCACCTATAAACATTGTTTTTATTTTTAATGACGCAAGATTGGCTATGACGTTTCCGGTACCGCCAAGCATAGATTTTTCTTTAGTGATTTTAAACACAGGAACAGGAGCTTCGGGAGATATTCTTTCAACTTCGCCGTAGAGAAATTTGTCCAGCATAATATCGCCGATACAAAGAATCTTTAAATTTTTAAAACAGTTGATAATAGTTGTTGATAACATATTCCCATCCCTCGAAACTGCCGGAATATTTTTATCATACCATAATCTTTGAAATCTGTACTTTATTAAAGTATAATTTGTTTAAGTTTTATGGAAATCTAAAGGAGTATACATGTATTCGATAATTTTGGCAGGCGGTTCCGGCAGCAGATTATGGCCCTTGAGCAGAGAGCTATACCCCAAACAGCTTATATCTCTACACGGTAAATACAGCCTGCTGCAAAATACATGTAAAAGACTTGAGAATATTACAGCCAATGCTCAAAATATTTTGATAACAAATATTAAACATGCAAATGATGTTAAATTTCAGTTAAGACAGATTCACAATAACGGAGTAGTTCTGTCAGAACCTATGGGCAAAAATACAGCACCTGCAATTGCGTGTGCACTTGCTTATATAAAAAGCATTACAGATAAAAACGAATCCGTTATTATACTGCCGTCTGACCATTTGATTCAGGACATAGAAGCTTTTGAAAACACGATAAAAACTTCTCTTCCTGCAATTGAAAACGGAAATATAGTAACATTCGGCATAAAACCGTCATATCCGGAAACCGGATACGGCTATATTAAAGCCGGAGAAAAAAATAATAGCTGCTATGAGGTTGAAAAATTTGTAGAAAAACCGGATTATGATACAGCACAAAAGTATCTGAAAGAGGGATGCTATTATTGGAACAGCGGAATATTTGCAGGAAAAGTTTCTGTTCTGCTTGAGGCATTTAAGACAACCGCACTTGAAATATACAGAAACATTGAAAATTTAAATTTCTCTGAAAATTTGAGTATACCTTTTGGTGTGTATGAAAAAATGCCTGACATATCATTTGACTACGCTGTAATGGAAAAAACCGACAAAGCAGTTATGTGTGTACTTGAATCGGATTGGAATGATTTGGGCTCCTGGCAGTCTGTATACGAACTCAAAGAAAAAGACAAAGACGGTAATGTCACAGAGGGTAATGTAATTGCAAACGATTTAAAAAATTCTCTCATATACAGTTCAAAAAAACTTGTAGCTGTGTCTGGCTTGGAGGATATTATTCTTGTTGAAACAGAAGATGCGGTTATGGCTTGCAGAAAAGATAAATCCCAGGATGTAAAAAAACTGTATGACCGTCTTGAAGAAGAAAATAAAGAGGCAAGAATAGTCCACAAAACTGTATTCAGACCTTGGGGATATTACACATGTCTTGCTCAGGGCAGCGGCTATTTAACTAAAATAATAAGCGTTTCACCGAAACAAAAACTATCCATTCAATCACACAATCATCGTTCCGAACACTGGGTAGTATTGGAGGGTAAAGCTCTTGTTATTCTTGACGGACAAAAATATAATCTTAATGCCGGACAGAGTATAGACATACCGCTTAAAGCAGTACATTCTCTCCAGAACCCTTATGATGTAGAATTGAGAATTATAGAAGTACAAAAAGGCGATTATATTTCGGAAGATGATATTATCCGATACGAAGATGCATACGGCAGGGTATAAAGATTGTCTTGTTTATTAATTGTTTTTATTTCAAGTTTTATTTATTATTTGAATATAAATTAGGAGATTATATGAAAAGTTTAAAAAATCTATTAATTAGAGTTTTTTGTTTTATTGCATTATTTGGAGTATTTGCAATACCTTATGTCAACCAGAGTGCTCAGGCGGCATTTGATGATGATACGGAAAAAGTGTATAAAACAGTCCGTGCAGAGCATATTCTTGTAGATACAGAAGAGCAGGCATGGGCAATAAAATCAAGAATTACGGAAGGTGAAAGTTTTGAAGAGCTTGCAAAACAATACTCTAAATGTCCGTCAAAAGAAAAAGGCGGTGATTTAGGATATTTTGTCAGAGGACAAATGGTTCCTGAATTTGAAAATGCTGCATTTTCTACACCGATAGGAGGTGTATCGGACCCTGTAAAAACAAGATATGGCTGGCATTTGATAAAAGTTACCAGAAAAATGTAATAAATAAAATCTTATTTCTTGACTGTGCTATTTGTTGTTGATACACTCAATAGAGCATTGATATTGTACTTTAAAAACTGAATAGAAAATTTCCACATAAATAATCAGGATACTCTGTCGACGAGAAATGACTAAATGTCATTTTGAGGAGAGACTCTGCCGAACAAACAATACGTTGTTTGCGAGAGGCAAGCGCAGCTGCGCAAGGGATAACTGATTGATTCACAAAAATCGGGATGTGGCAAGGACTCCGTTGGAACGATTGAGTATCGTTACAATGGAGGTATGCTAAGTCAGAAGCGAAGCTTCTGCGAGCAGTATAGAAATTAAAACCAAGCTGCGCCTGAAATATTAATTTAATTTATAAAAATCGGGATGTGGCGCAGCTTGGTAGCGCACTTCGCTTGGGACGAAGGGGTCGCACGTTCGAATCGTGTCATCCCGAATTTTAAAAGATTAATGTGCAAATGCGGAAGTAACTCAATGCCCAGAGTGCATAGCACTCGAAGTTAGATTACTACCTGCCTGCCAAGAGGAAGGCAGGGACGCAAAAACTAAAATCTATGCGGAAGTAACTCAATGCCCAGAGTGCACAGCACTCGAAGTTAGATTACTACCTGCCTGTTTTTTTGATAATGAGGCGGCGACCACCGAGATCTACACTCATGCCCTACACGGCCGCTCGTGCGATCCACTCGAAGTTAGATTACTACCTGCCGGACAAGAGGAAGGCAGGGACGCAAAAACTAAAATCTATGCGGAAGTAACTCAATGGTAGAGTACCTGCCTTCCAAGCAGGCTGCTGCGGGTTCGAGTCCCGTCTTCCGCTCCATTGAACATTGAAAGCAGAGAGGGGACTCTCACACGTATTTGTAAGCAAACAGAGTTTGCAACAACTACGGTTTACTGTTCGATTTGCTAACGCAAATCGACAGCACCCGTCATTCTACGAAATCGAAGATTTCTTGAATGTCGTGCGAGTATTTCCCGTCTTCCGCTAGATTGAATATAGAAAGAAATAGTATAAGCATTTCTTACTATTTTGCTAAATTAAAAATAAAAAAACACTGTAGACCGGTTACTTGACTGACAGGAACAGATATTATGGCGGCATGGCCAAGTGGTAAGGCAGGAGCCTGCAAAGCTTTCATCCCCAGTTCGAATCTGGGTGCCGCCTATTTAAAATAATAAAGACCTCTTTAGCGAGGTCTTTTATGATATTTATTTTTATTTAATTTTATCATCAATATGTTCTTGCAAAGCTTGAATAAACTGTTGGTATTCATATTTGTTCATTTTTTCAAGTGTTTTCATATCTCCGTAATTATTAATCGGCTTTTTCAAATTACCGTTTGCATCTAATTCATAGTCAAATTTTATATTGTTAATATTGACACCTGGTGAATCAAATGCAACTTTTTTGAATTTTCCATGTTCATCAAATTGAACAAGAAGAGTTGCTTCTGTCATTCCAAACATAGAGTCATTTTCTTTTTTTGTAATAATGAGTCCGGATGGTTTTGTTGGAGATGTACTGTATGATTCTTCAAATTTTAGTTTTGGATTATTTTTTAGCATATCTGTCCAGTATTTGATGCCGGCTTTGCCATTTTCTGTATACAAGTTATCCGGAATATCTTTTACATGCGCATACTTGTATTGCATTTTTTCTACATAACTTAAACCAGCGGGTTCAATAATTTTTTTAATGTCAGCAGAAGTAGTTCTTACATCTCGAACTGTTTGTTTCTTAGCAGAAGCCTGCGGTGCTGATTTAATAACACTTGTTGCGGCCGGAAGCAGAATAATATCGTTTATTGTGAGATTGTTAGCTTCATCAGGTGAATCCATTTTATTTAATTTTGCAATTTGATACATCATATCTTGAACTTCTGCATTTTTTGCCCCTTTTTTATTCAGTTTTTCACGGGCAATAGACCAGAGGTTGTCACCTTTTTTTATCGTATAGGTGACTGTGTTTGTAGTTGATGGATTAGCTTCAGAATATTTCTTTTTGTAGTATGCGTGTACTTTATTTGTTTCCGAATCAATAGTATTCCCCAAAATATCCTCCTAACTTTTTTATATATAATAAAAAACAAATTGAGTTGAAAAATTGCGCGGAAAAAATTTTATGTTAAAATAAACTTAATAAATGAGCGCTTGACACTCTGCCGAGCAACGATTGAGTATCGTTGCGAGAGGGGTAGTGTAGCCGTAAAATCAAATAAATGGGCGGTTGGCGCAGTTGACTCTGCCGAACAAAATCTGCCGGTGGCAGGTTTTGTGAGAGGTAGCATCACATTTTTGACAATTTAATATATAAATGAGCGGTTGACACTCTGCCGAGCAACGATTGAGTATCGTTGCGAGAGGGGTAGTGTAGCCGTAAAATCAAATAAATGGGCGGTTGGCGCAGTTGGTAGCGCATCACATTGACATTGTGGGGGTCGCTGGTTCGAGTCCAGTATCGCCCACCATTTAATCAAGAGGCTTTTAAGAAGCCTCTTTTTGACTTTTTTCCAAAAACTTGTTTTTGTGAAAAATGTCCTCACGAAACAGCTAAAAGCCCATTATAATGCCTTTATCTGTAAATAGTGAGAGTGCAAAATATACCGTCAGCCGCGAGCTTTTAGGTAATCAGCATCAAACAGAGAACATAAAGTAGGTATTTTTGAGAAAATAAAACATTTTAAACAATAAAATTCTCTTTTTTACACATCAAAAGCCCCCAAAAATTAATTTTTTATTATTTTTTATCAAATATCAAAATATCTATGTAGAATTATAGTATGCAATATTCAAAATAAAGGACGAAATAATGTGGCGCTTACTTCAACCACCATCTTGTGCATCACAGATAATCAAAAATCCAATAGAAGAAATGAATCAGAACACTTATAATTCTTCTGAGACACTAAGACTACTTTTAAAAGAAAGTAGAGAATCACAAAAAAGGTCTAATAGTCAATTTGTAATAACAACGTTAATCACTCTTGCTACATTCTTTTTGGCAGCACTTCCTTATATAGAACGCGTAAAGTCCTTTTTTAGACTAATACATTTTTAAAAGCTTTTTCAAACTCAAATCTGTATGCTGAGTTCCATTCAAAATATCCTCTTGTAATTTTGGAGGCAAAAACCTAAGTGACATAATTTGTCTGATATATTTTTTGTCTTTCATATTCTCAAAATGTTGAATATCGGTTATTGTTTTACAAATACCTTTCTGTAGCAGACCATGCCAGTAGTAGCACCTTGTTAGAGCTTTTATTAGTGTCAGATTGTATTTTTGAATTTTTGAATCTGCGGGGATAATCAAAATTTTACCTTTTGTTGGTGTTCTAGCA
>CALUVO010000077.1 GCA_944324245.1 Candidatus Gastranaerophilales bacterium
GCACCTGCGGTTTGCCTACGCCTCAAGCTAGGAGTGGTACACACTCTGCCGAGTAAATATGCCAGTGGCATATTTGCAAGAGGTAGCGAGGGCGCCAAGTCTAGCATTTTACGGAAGTGACCCCATGTACTTGTTGGCTGTGCCGGACTTATTGTTAAACAACGAACTTGTTTATTGCACAGGTTCAACAAGTAGTCGGAGTCAGTTGACTATATGAAATACACTGCACGATGCTAGGCTGTGTAGTATCTAGTCAATAACTTTTGCGCCGTGTTCTTCTACTTGCAAGGTTAAAATTTTTGATTTAACATTCATATCCAGCCATACTTTAGAAACTGTTTCTCTTATTTTGTTAAGGTTATTGCCATATGAAATTACAAGAATAGCCGGCCCTGCACCGCTAATTACTACACCGAGAACATTTTCTTCATGTTTTAAAGCTTCTTTAATTTCTACAAGACCGGGGATGAGTTTTTCTCTGTATTGCTGATGAAGTCTATCATCCAGAGCTATTTTCATAAGCTTTTCATCATGAGTATTTACTGCCTGAACAAGCATAGCTGTATGTTTAAGATTAAAGATAGCATCTTTTAGAGGCACTTCTGCAGGTAATACAGAGCGTGCAATGCTTGTAGAAAGTTCGTAATCCGGAATACATACTGTTATATTCCAGTCTTTTGGCCAATTAATTTTTGAATAAACAACACTGCCGTCTTCTTCCAATGATGAAACAACAAAACCGCCTACGACAGCAGGTGTAATATTGTCCGGATGGTTTTCAATTTCTGTTGCAATAGATAATAAAGCCGCCTCATCAGCCGGTCTACCCAGAAGTTCATTAGCTGCAATCAATCCGCCTACTATAATAGAGGCAGAACTGCCAAGTCCCCTTGCAATAGGAATTTGTGTTTTTATTGTAATTTTAAGCTCACTCGGAGTTTGACCAATGGAGTTGTACAAAAGTTCTATAGCTTTGTATACAATATTATTTTCATCAGTAGGAATTGATATAAGATCTTGCTCATGTGTTTCATCAATAATGTTAATTTCAATGCCTGTTCCGGGCATTATAGTTTCTTCTACAGTGATAGTGTTATATATAGGCAGTGCCAGACCAAGACAGTCAAAACCGGGCCCTAAATTTGCCGTAGTAGCAGGAACTTTTACACTAACTTTCATACTTTATCCAATATATTCATCTAATTCAAACAAATTATAACACAAGCAAATTTTCTGTGTATGTTGAAACAACGGGGGTTTATATACCAGTTTACACTAAAAAAGCTAAAATTGTCACCAAACTGGCTGCAAAATCCGTTGAGACAAAGTCGAAACGTGATTTTATGCCCTAGCTGGTGTTTCATGGTCTTGCCATCGGCAAGATTCCTCAATACTCGTGAAGCACCCTCCCTTGTAACCCTCCTTGCAGTCGGCAACAAGAAGAGCTGCAAATCCGGAATTGTATATGTTGCATAATTCGATGACAAAAATTAAAATTAAGAAACAATTGCAGCGCCGGAACTTGTACCGAGTCTGTCAGCACCCGCTTCTATCATGGCAAGTGCTTTTTGTTTATCACGTATGCCGGCAGAGGCTTTTACTCTAAGTCCGTGCGGTTTTACGGTTTTTGCCATAAGTTCTACATCATCAGCTTTTGCGCCTTCGCCATTTTTTACAAATCCTGTTGATGTTTTTACAAAATCAGCTTTTGCCTCCATACAAATTTCGCAGGCTTTTTTAATTTCTTCTTTATTTAAAAGGTCAGTTTCCAGAATAACCTTTAGCGGTTTATCTTTGCAGGCTTTTTTGACTTCTTCAATATCTTTTTTTACAAAAACCCAGTCATTGTCTTTGATTTTTGAAACATTTATCACCATGTCAATTTCGTCTGCCCCGTCTTCTACTGCTTTTTGCGTTTCAAACGCTTTGACATCACTGCGGTTTGCTCCGAGAGGAAAGCCTACAACTGTTACTATTTTTACATTAGTATCTTTTAGATACTCTTTTGCCGTTGAGACATTACAGGGATTGATACAGACACCGAGAAAGCCGTATTTTTTTGCTTCGTCAAAAAGTTTTATTAATTCTTCTTTTGTCGCATCCTGTTTTAAAAGAGTATGTTCAATATATTTTGCAAGTTCCATGATTGATTCCTTATTTTGATTACATTATTCCTGTCCGGCATGCCGCTAACTCACAGAGGAAAAGCTATTTTCCGTCAAAAACTGTGCTGATTTGATTTTTTTGGGTGCAAATTGTTCCACATGCCTTTTTAAAAGCTCAAAACAAAATTCGCATATTCTATCAGTTGCAAGTTCATCATATCTTGTTTTTGCATCAAAATCGAGCTGTAAAAGTGTGTTTAGAAAATCTCTTATTTTGTAATGGAGTTTAACTGCTTTTATTGTATGCTTTTTGCACTCAAAACACACTGCACCGCCATTTTCCGGTGAAAAATACATATTTTCTTTATCAAGTTTTCCTGCGCAGCACACGCAGGTTTCCAATTCCAGAGAATATCCTGCAATATGGGTGATTTTAAGCTGGAATTTTAATACTGCAAGCAGGAGTTCTATTTTGTTTTTTGATTTAGATATTGCATCGAGCGTTTTGTAAAAAAGTTCATAGATTTCTTCGCTGTTAGGGTCATTCTCTACCCCGAAGCTGTGGACTATATCCCCGCAGTATATTGAATACAGGAGTTTATCCATGTCATTGCGGGTGTTTTTGAAAGTGTTTATTGCCTGAGCCTGACAGATGGTATCAAGGTTTCTGCCATGGCGCAGCATCAGCTGGTTTGCAACAAGCATATCCATTCTTCCGCCGAGTTTGCTTGTTGTTTTTTTTGCTCCTTTTGCAACTCCTCTTATAATGCCTTTATCTTTTGAATACATGACAATAATTTTGTCTGTTTCGGACAAATTGTATGATTTTAAATTAATGGCATTTGTGGTGAAGTTTTGCATTGTTATAAATGTTCACTGATTAAAATTGAATATTAAAATTATTCGAAGTATCTGTGCCATGGTAAGCGCCTCTGAGCATTTGTTCTATTTCAACCTTGTTGTCGCTTACTTCTATTGCAACTTCTTTAGAAATTAAATTTTCTTTTATAAGCTGCATCAAGGACATGTTCATTGTAATCATGTCATTATAAGAACCTTTTTTAACAAGGTCATAAATTTGTTCCAGCTCATCTTTTATAATAAAGTCTTTAATCGTAGGTGTAACAACCATAATCTCGCATGCCGGCAGACGTCCGTGACCGTTTTTCATCGGTATAAGTTTTTGTGCAACACACGCTCTTAGCGTTTCTGCGAGTTGTTTTCTTACATTTTCTCTGTCAGACGGTTCATACATGCCGACAATTCTGTTAACTGTTTGTATTGCATCGTTTGTATGCAGAGAAGATATTACAAGGTGCCCTGTTTCAGCTGCTTTCATCGCACTTGTCAGAGTTTCTATGTCTCTGATTTCACCTATTAAAATAACATCAGGATCCTGCCGCAGTGCATATTTCACACCGTCAGGGAATGACACGGTATCTATTTCTACCTGTCTTTGCGTAATAATACAATTCTTGTTGGAATATATAAATTCTATAGGGTCTTCTATCGTGATAATGTGTTTGCGTTCATTTTTATTTATCAGGTCTATCAGTGAAGCTATAGTAGTAGATTTACCTGAGCCGGTAGGGCCTGTTACCAGCACAATACCGCTGTTAAATCTTGAAAAAGTGTTTATTGCCGGAGGAAGATGAAGTTCTGCAAATGTCGGTATTTCATAAGGAATGATACGGAACACCAGAGAAGTATTGCCCATTTGTCTGCCCAGATTGATTCTGAATCTTGAAACACCCTTTATTTCATAAGAAAAATCCAGGTCAAATGCTGCCTGTACCTTTGTTCTCAGGTATTTTGGCAAAACAACATTTAAAACATGCGATATGTCTTTTTCTTTAATCACCGGATAATTGGTTTTAACAATCACTCCGTCTTTTCTCACAACAGGTACTTCGTCTATACGAAGATGAATATCCGAAACACCTTCTTCTACAGCTTTTTTTAAAAACGTATTTATATCAAAAATAACTTCATTCTTTTCCAATGTAATCTCCTCCATTTATATTTTACTATTTTTTGTTAAGAAAAGAAAATTTTTTATAAACTTTTACATAATTTTTCTAAAGTTTTAAAAAAACATGCCGATAACTCTATAGTGAACCGGAGGGATGAAAATTTTAAATCGGTTCGAAAGTACATAATTGGAGGCGTATTCGTGATTACAAAACACATGTACATGGACATGGAATCAGACATGGCAATGGAAGAACTTCAAGAAGAACTTCAAGACATTAAGCTAATGTTTAACGAAAAGAAATGTTTTAAACAAAGAAAAAAGGAGAAAAAATTTAAAAACAAATTATGCTGGGAGTAATACTCCGTTATTATAAGAAAATTGAATAGTTTTAATTTTAAAACCGGCTTTATTAAGCCGGTTTTTTGCATTGACAAAACTGCCAAAAAAGCGGAAAATACTATTAATCGGCAAAGAGTAACAAATTGTTAAGAGCATGCCGTGTTTTTGTAAATTAAAATTTTGATTATACTTTATTAATATGTGTGAATCTACCATTCCAAATAAAGTTAATAATAGGTGGGGTAAATATATGTTTAATTTGAAAAATTTAAAAATCGTAAAACAATTAAAGTCTATTAAACCCAGACTAAAATGGCTTATGTTTTCTCAAATTCAGGATTATAAAGTTAATTCAAAATATATTGATATGATTTGTTCTGACAATGATACACAAACTGCTAATGAGAAGCTTGAGGATATTGTAAAAGCTTCATTAATTCGTGAATTTACTCCTGAAATCCAGAATATGAAATCTTTTGATTTTCTGGTTGATGCAGTTGTACATAATCTGAAAAAGAAACAACTTGCACAATATGATACACAAATTGAAGAATAACAAATTTATTATAATTATTAAATTTTTAAAAATATGCTTAAAAATGATACTTACAGACAATGTAAGTATCATTTTTTATTAAAAAAATATAATTGTGCAAAAAAATTAATGCTGCACGGCTTTCAACATGTCTGCCATTGCTTCAGCGCAGAATTAGACTCAAAGGATACACCATGACAACAATAATAGGTATAAAAATTAATAACAGACTGCAAGATGCCCTGTCTGTTCAGAAAATCTTAACGGATTGGGGCTGTGCAATAAAAACACGAATCGGACTGCATGAAGAAATCAACGGCCAATGTTCTCCAAATGGTTTGATTCTCCTTGAAATCATTGATGACCTAAAGGCAGTCGAAATTGCAAACAAACTTTGTGATATAGAGGAAATAGAAATCCAACAGATGAAATTTACTTATATAAAGAAATAGATTTTATTTTTTCTCTTGTAATATTGTCTTGCTCGATTATTTCTTCCAAAGAAGGATTTTTAATATTTTTGTGTTCGTTCATCATTTTTTTTGTAATTTCATATATATCCCAAAGAGAAATTTTTTTGTCCAAAAACATAAACACAGCTTCTTCGTTTGCTGCATTCATAACTGCAGGAAGTGTTCCGCCCTGTTTGCCCGCTTCAAACGCAAGTTGTAAACAAGGAAATTTTTCTAAATCAGGAGCCTCAAAATCAAGCCTGAGTGCTTTTATAAAATCAAAACTTCTTGTTTCTATGCCTTCTCTTCTGTGAGGATATGTAAGTGCATACTGTATTGGTATATGCATTGAAGGAAATCCAAGCTGTGCAATAACACTTCCGTCAACATATTCTACGGCACTATGCACAATACTCTGCGGATGGACAACAACCTGAATTTTATCATAAGGCATATTAAATAAATGATGTGCTTCTATAACTTCCAGCCCTTTATTCATCAAAGTTGCAGAATCAATAGTTATTTTTTTACCCATATTCCATCTTGGATGATGCAGGGTTTCTTCCACAGTTGCATTTTTTATGTCTTCAACGGATTTATTTCTGAAAGGGCCGCCCGATGCTGTTATTATAAGTTTTTCTACTTCATTTCTGTTTGACAAACATTGATGTATTGCGCCGTGTTCCGAGTCTACCGGCAGAATTTTTGTGCCTGTTTCTTTTGCTTTTTGCATTACAATATCGCCTGCCATAACAAGAGTTTCTTTGTTTGCAAGAGCAACATCAATTTTATTTTCAAGAGCTGCAAGAGTAGGTTTCAAACCTGTTTTGCCAGAAACAGAAACAAGTATTCTATCGTTTGTTGTGTCTTTTGCTATTTCTATTAAACCTTTATCACCGTGTAGAACATTTATTTTGGGGAATTCTTTTTGAAGTTTAAGTGCATTTTCTTCTGTTTTTACACAAACATTTTTGGGATTTAAAAGTTTAATTTGCTTTGTCAGTTCTTCTATATTGCTGCCTCCGCAAAGAGAGACAACTTCAAAAAAATCAGGCATTTTTTGTATAACTTCTGCTGCCTGTCTGCCAATAGAACCTGTTGAACCTAAAATTGAAATCTTCATAAGTGTACTCTTAAAATTCTCATTTATTAATCTAATCTAGTGTCGCAGTTGCCACAGGCACCTTTCGCATGGAGTCTTTTGCACGCAAAAGCTTCGCTTTTGGCTTAGCCCTCTCATAAAAGCAACTAAATGTTGCTTTTATTCGGCAGAGTCTCTATCCAAAATTGACATTTAGTCAACTCTAAACAGAGTTCTTGTTCACGTCATTCCCCTCTCCCAAAACAATTCACAGGATTGTTTTATTTGCAAGAATCTTATCACGAATTTTTCTAGAATATTTTTTATTTAATTTTATTAAATTATAAAATAAAAAACCTCTTTTTTAAAAGAGGTTTATCAATTAATTATTTAATCAAAATCAATTACAGACCTACATAGGATAGTTTGCGGAAGTATAGTCTTCCTGTTCCTGATACTGGTTTTGAGTTTGAGGATATTCGTTTCCTGATGTTTTTAACTTTTCAAGATAAAGCTGACCGTTTTTCACAATTGTATGGAGTTGTGAAAGGTCATTTTCAATATTGTTAAGAATTTGTTCAGCATAATTTTGTGCGCCTTCTTTTGTTCTGTGCGCTTCATCTTCTGCCTGAATTTTTATTTGTTTTGCTTCTTCTATTGTTCTGTCTCTGAGTTCCTGACATTCAGACAGAACCTGTTCTTTTATTTTTTCTGCTTCTCTTTGAACCTGATTTAAAAGTTCTGATTCACTGAGAATTTTTTCAGCCTCGTTTCTTGCATCCATAATTATACGTTCAGCTCTTTGCTGGGCTTCTATCTGGATTTCTTCACGGCGTCTTAAGATAGATTCTGCCTCTTTAATATCTTCCGGGATAGAAGCATCTATTCTGTCCAGCAGAGCTTCCATTTCAGAGCTTTTTACCATAACAAATCCCGGCAGAAAGTGAAAACCTTTGTCAAGTATCAAATTGGCTCTTCCTAAAAGTTCTTTGATTCTAAGCTGTGTCATGTCTGATTTTTACCTTTCAATTGATTAAATAATTAATTCATATTATTAAAATATTTTACCACACTTTCAGGAACAAATTTTGAAATATCGCCCCCGTATTTTGCTATTTCTTTTACTGTACTTGAGGAAATAAAATTGTATTTAGGTTTTGTGATTAAAAAAACCGTTGTAACAGAAGGAGCAAGTGCGTTGTTTGTTTGGGAAAGCTGCATTTCGTATTCAAAATCCGATACAGCTCTCAGCCCTCTTATGAGAATATCAGAGCCGGTCTTTTTTGCATATTCGATAGTCAGCCCGTCAAAACTGTCCACTTCGACATTAGGCAGATTCATTTCTTTTAATGCGTCTTCTATCAATGCAACCCTATCTTCGACAGGCAAAAAACCTTTTTTGGCGTCATTTTTTAAAACCGCAATAATAACTTTGTCAAACATTTTTGACGCTTTTGCCAAAACGTCCAGATGTCCTTTTGTTATCGGGTCAAAACTTCCCGGATATATTGCTGTTTTTCCCATGAGTTACTTGCCTGTGTGGTGTGGTATGTCATGTATAATTATATAATCGTAAATTTAAAATATTGCGATTTTAATAAGAATTGTTTATTATTGTTACAAAATAATTCAACTATTTCTGATATAATGTTGTCATTAAAAGATTTTTGTAGAGGATCAAGGGTTTGATTGAGAGAATAATGTTAACGGTTTTGATAGCGGCTTTGTGGCTGTTTCTGTTCATTTTCCAAAACTTTATGTCAACATTCTGGGCAATATTATTCCTGTGCGGTTTTATGGTTTTGTACTGTGTTTATATGCAGATTGCACTAAAACACCAGAAAATCAAACTGCGCAAAAAACCCGAAGAACTGAACTGGAATTACAAACCTTTTGTATCCGTTATGATTCCTGCTCACAATGAACAGGATGTTATTCAAAAAACCGTCGAAAACATCCTTGAGATGGACTATGAAAAATTTGAAGTAATTGTAATCGATGACAGAAGCGATGATAATACCGCAGAAAAGCTCAAAGAACTTGAACAAAAATATGATAAAGTAAAAGCTCTCATCAGAGACAAAAATGCTTTCCCGGGTAAATCAGCCGTGCTGAATGAGGCAATGAATATTGCAAAAGGAGAAGCCATTCTCGTTTTTGATGCTGATGCAAGAGTCAAGCCCGACTTTTTAACACAGCTTGTTCCTCATCTTGAAAAAGATAATGTAGGCGCTGTACAGGCTAGAAAAGTTATTATTAACAGAGAAGAAAACTTTCTCACCCGCTGTCAGGACAATGAATATGCGCTTGATACCCATTTTCAGGTAGGGAGAAACTCCATAAAAGGTGCTGTTGAACTAAGAGGCAACGGTGAACTTATTAAAAGAGAAGCACTTGCTGATATAAACGGATGGAATAATTACACAATTACAGATGATCTTGACATGTCAACACGTCTGCATATAAAAGGCTGGGATGTACGTTTCTGTGCGGATGTTTGTGTATACGAAGAAGCTGTTGTAAAATTTATTCCTCTTTTAAAACAACGCAGACGCTGGGTAGAAGGCAGCATCAGAAGATATCTCGAGCATTTCTGGGGTGTGCTTTTCTCAAAAGATATGTCTTTGCGTGTAAGTATAGATATGATTGCTTACATAACAGAATTTATCTTGCCGTTCTGGTTAATATCCGAACTCTGTTTTCAAGCATTCAAATACGTAAAAGACTCGCCTAATTGCATATCATCATCACTGCTGGTGTCTGCTCTTGTATGCGGATTTTTTACAGTAGGACTTTTGTACAGTGTAAGAAAATACAACCACCTATCCAGACTGCAGAGTGTTATTCAGGCTGTTGAAACAGGCATTTTCCTTTGCTGTGTGTGGTTTCCTATAGTTGTGTTTATTGTCTTTAAAATTATATTCTGCAAAAAGACAATGGACTGGGGCAAAACAACTCACGGAGTTACTAAGCTGGTAGAAAACAACACTGAGGAAGAACTCCCCGTACAGGAAGAACAGCCGGTATAAATATGATTGAAAAACCTTTAAAATGCGGTGATATTCTGGATGTTACAGCGCAAAAGCTTGTCTATGAAGGCGATGCAATCACAAAAATAAACGGTTTTCCCGTATTTATTCAGGGTGCTTGCCCTGATGACAAATTAAAAATAAAAATAACAAAAATGCACAAAAGTTTTGCACAGGCGGTTATAGAAGAAATTAAAGAATCGTCGCAGCACAGAATAAAACCTTTTTGCCCTTTGCACAATGTATGTGGCGGCTGCGGCTGGCAGCATATTGATTATGATTTTCAGCTTGAGCAGAAAAGAGACATTGTCTTTGAAACAGTGAAAAAGATTACCGGAGAAGAAATTGAAGTCAGGCCGGTTATAAAGAGTCATGAAACAACGGCTTTCCGTTCAAAAGTGCAGTACCCTGTTTCGCAGACAAAAGTTTCAAAACGAATAATTGCAGGTTATTACAAAAAAGGCTCCCATGAACTTGTAAATATAAAATACTGCCCGATACAGCCAAAAATTATCGACAAAATCACGGAATTTATACGTAAAAATGCTCAGGAGTTAGGTATTTCAGGATACAATGAAAAACTGCACAAAGGCGAATTGAGGCACATTGTATACCGCTACAGCAAGTCTGAAAATGAATGCATTGTTATTTTTGTTGTAAATGGTACAAAATTATCCGATAAATTCAAAAAACTTGCAAAAAAAGTTTCGGAAGAATTTGCACACGTAAAAGGCTGCCTTATAAACTACAACACAAAACGCACAAACCTTATAATGACAGATGATACAAGAAAAATCACCGGAGAAAATTTTGTAACGGAAAAAATCGGGGACAAAATTTTCAAAATAAGTGCTAACAGCTTTTTTCAGGTAAATATCGGTTCTGCGGAAAATATTTTTAACACTGTTAAAAATATAATAGAAGAAAATTATCCAGACTCACGTATACTCGATGCATATTCCGGAGTTTCGAGTTTTGGTATCTGGCTGTCTGATATTGCAAAAGAAGTTGTGTCTGTGGAAGAAGCGCCTTCTGCTACAAAAGACGCTCTTGAAAATATAAAATTAAACAATGTAGAGAATCTTACGCCCCTAAACGGTGATGCAAAAAAGATTTTTGAACAGCTTATTGAAAAAGGTGAAAAGTTTGACGTTACAGTGCTTGACCCGCCGAGAAAAGGCTGTAGCAAAGAATCTCTGGATTTTGCCGTTCAATTAAGCACACAGGCTATAATATATGTATCCTGCAATCCGTCTACTCTGGCTAGAGATTTAAAATACCTGCACGAAAACGGATTCAAAACACAATACATACAACCTGTAGACATGTTCTGCCACTCGTATCATATAGAATCAGTTGCTTATTTGAAAAGAATGTCTGAGGCGGCCTCGCTTGTAGGAGTGTACACGGAGTGCGAGTGACGCCAAGTCTAGCATTTTACGGAAGTGACCCCATGCACTTGTTGGCTGTGCCGGACTTATTATTAAACAACGAACTTG
>CALUVO010000078.1 GCA_944324245.1 Candidatus Gastranaerophilales bacterium
CACAGCCAACAGCGAAATCTGACTGGCACGCCGTGTGAGGCTCTGCCGAACCCAGTGCCATTGTGAGGGGAAACCACGCTTTTCCCGAACGTCAGATTTCAAGACGGTGCATGGGGTCTACCTCTCAGAAACAATACTTAATTGTTTCTTCGGCAGAGTCACAAAATTCTAGACTGGCTGCAACATCGGCAGAGCTAGAGCGAAGCTTTTGCGTGCAGTATAAAAATTATACAATCCGTACGCATCAGGATACCCTCGGGTACAAGCGAGGACGCCTCAGACATTTACAAGTAGAGAGAAGTTTTTAATAAAAAAATGTATAAAAAGTTTTTAATTTTATTGATTATGACAGTGGCCGTCATTGCACCTGTTTTTGCAATTCCGGCAAACGGAAATAAAATGGTAAAGGTCGGAATAAGCGACCAGAAATTTCAAAATTATTATTTTACAAATACCGTCATCAGCGCAACGGACACTTTCAGACTTACGGATAAAAGCACAAATTCTCTGATATCGGAGTTTGACGGTAATACAAATGTAAAAATAGAGATAAAAGACAATATGTTCACTGTTATGCAGGAGGATGATTCTATACTTGCGCAGAATCTTGCCGGCCCGATAGTTGTGGAATCGGATAACGGATATGTAACGGTGGCAAATCTTAAACGTGCTGGAAAGCCGGCATATTACAGAGGCGTTTTTGAGCTTACAAAAGTTCCTAAAAAGGATAATCAGTTTAATATAATAAATATTCTTGATGTAGAGGCATATTTAAAAGGCGTTGTTCCGAATGAAATGCCGGTGAGATTCGGTCTGGAAGCATTGAAAGCACAGGCTGTTCTTGCAAGAAACTATGTGCTGAAACCAAGAGAGCGTAATTATCACAATTTTGATGTATGCGATTCTGTTGCCTGTCAGGTTTATTACGGCGCAAACACGGAACAGGAGCTTTCAGACAAAGCCGTATTTGAAACAGAAGATATTGTTGCAATGAATGAAGGAGAACTGATTCTTGCTCTGTACAGTTCTACAGCGGGCGGGTATACGGAAAATTATGAAAATGCTTTTTCTACGGATTTATCTAACGGAACAAGGCTTTTTCCGGGTGCGCCAAAACCTTATATGAAAGGTGTTCCGGATATAAAAAATACTCCTGTACTGGATAACGAAAAAGCAGCCCGTGAGTTTTATACAACCGAGCCCAAAACTTTTGACAATGCATCTCCGTATTTCAGATGGACAAAAGAATGGGAAAAAACAGAACTGGAAAATGTTTTGAAAAAAACATTGAAAACTCAATCCGCAGCAGGGTTTGTTTATCCGAAACTGACCAATCCGGATAATTTCGGTTCAATAAAAGACATAAAAGTCTCAAGAAGAGGAGTCTCGGGTAAAGCCATGTGTGTGGATATTTATACGGACAAAGGTAAATTTACCGTACAAAAAGAGCTGCCTATCAGAAGGACTTTTCAGAAAAACAATATTTCTCTGCCATCGGCTAACGTTATTTTTGATATAGAAACTATAAAACCTGAAAAATCAGATAAACACACAAAACCTGTGACAAAAATCACAGCAAGAGGCGGAGGTTTCGGGCATGGCGTGGGGATGAGCCAGTACGGTGCCGGAGAAATGGCAAAGCAGGGCTTTGGATACGAGGATATAATACAGCATTATTTTAAAAATACCGCTATAACAACATTCCCTGTTGAATTATCCAATCAGACAGGCAAAGATACAGCGGCTCAGGTATTCTATACAAAAGAAAAATCAGCCGTTCTTGTGGTGGAAAATAAATTTCAGTTTACAAAACTCACCGTTGTAGTAAACGGAAAAGAACTCTGTGTGGAGATGATTCCCAGTTTGTTCAGGTATGAAAAATTTGATATAAGTAAATACATAAAAAAAGGCGAAAACAAAATTACATACATTTTACCTTATTCGGAAATGCACAAAAAGCCTGTCAGAGCTTATGTTGAAATAAAAGAGGCAGTAAATGAGCAATGAAACATCATTAGACAATAATACAACGGCAGAACCCGCCAAAGTATCAAAGACCCAGAGTCTTTTAAAAGCCGCATGGATAATCGCTTTTGTTACCATAATCAGCAAGCTGATAGGCTTTTTGAGAGATGTTGTAATTGCAAACTTTTACGGAGCAGGCATGGTTTCTGATGCATATTTTTATGCATATCAGATTCCTGCAATATCTATAATCCTTCTGGGCGGCATAGGAGGCCCTTTTCACAGCGCTGTTGTATCGGTTTTTTCAAAAATGATTCCAAATCTTAATGAAAAAGCTTCGCCCGAGGTTAACAAGCTTTTTAATACTTTTTTGACAAGTTCGTTTCTTGTATTCCTTTTGCTCGGTGTTCTTGTTTTTGTCTTTTCTGACGTTATTATGAAAATAATCATTGCAAACGGAACACCGGAATTGATACATCTTGCGGGTATGCATTTAAAAATTATGGCGCCTGTTTTGACAGTAGGCGGTGTTGTCGGGATTTATTACGGAATTTTGATTGTATACAAAGAATTTTTGATACCGAATATTTCTCCTATTTTGATGAGCGTAGCGATTATTGCAATAATTTCTCTTGTTCATCATGACAATTCCGGTATTATACTTGCTGCTGCCACTACTGTTGGTGCTTTGTGCCAGTTTGTATACCAGCTGCCAAAATTGAAGCAGCTCGGTTTTAAATTCCGCCCGAATCTGGATATCTTTAACAATCCTCAGTACAAAAATATTCTGGAGCTTTTATTCCCTGCAATCCTGAGCAGTACTGTAGGACAGGTTTATATTTATGTGGACATGTTTTTTGCCTCGCAATTACAGGAGGGTGCATGGTCAGCAATAGGTTATGCAAACAGATTGTTCCAATTCCCTGTGGGAGTACTTGTTACAGCGTTTCTTGTGCCTTTATTCCCGATTTTTTCAAAACTGGTCGGCGAAAAAGATTATGATAATATCAGATACTACTTTAATAAGGGTGTTGGACTTTTAAATTTTGCGGCGTTCCCGATACTGGTTCTTATAATTTTGCTGTCAACAAATGCAATACAGTTGATTTTCCAGAGAGGCGCATTTAACGAAGTTGCTACAATGATGGTATCAGAAGCATTGTGCTATTTATCAATATCAATCATCTTTTATGTTTTCAGAGATTCAATAACGAGAGTATTTTATGCGTTTAATGATTCGAAAACACCTTTTCTTGTGGCTTTGTCGTCTATTGTAATCAAATTCATTTTAAACTTTTTGTTTGTAAAACAGCTTGGAATAGGCGGTATAACACTTTCAACTTCATTTGTTACTTTGATAAACGGATTCTGGCTCGGACTTTTGATTAAGAAAAAGATGAGTATGGATTACGGTATTTATTTTAAAAATCTTTTAAAAATGGCTGTGATTTCTGTTGCAACATATTATGTCTGTCTGGGTGCGTATAGGCTCTGGGACGCACATATAGCCGTTACGCAGTTTACATTAACGGTAAAAATAATTGTTATAACACTTTTGTGCGGGATTGTATACAGCGTATTTGCAGCAATTGTCAGAATACCCTATGTCTTTGAACTCTATGGCAGAGCAAAAGGCAAGCTGATGAGGTTCAGAAAATAGTTTGTCAAAATTGTCCGGATATTTTAAAACCGGATTATTTTCTTTTATAATGAAATAACGGGATTATTTTTAAGGATAGTAAATTGAAAACATTAATAAATGAAAAAGATATAAAAGATTCTGTTAAAAGAACAAATCTTAAGCATATAGCTATAATCATGGACGGCAACAGACGCTGGGCAAAAGAAAAATTTCTTCCTTCCGCTATGGGACACCAGAAGGGAGTTGACTCTTTGCGCAATACAATGAGACTCTTTGACAAATACGGGATAAAGTATCTTACCGTATATGCATTTTCTACGGAAAATTGGAACAGAAAAAAAGAAGAAGTCGAATTTTTGATGAATCTGCTTGCAAAAACGCTTCTCGGTGAGCTGGATGAAATGCACAGAGAAAATGTTAAAATTAAATTTCTCGGTGATATTTCAAAATTAAACACAAAACTTGTTGAAATTATAGAAAATGCAGAAAATAAAACAAAAGACAATACAGGCGTAAACCTCAATATAGCTTTCAACTACGGTGCCCGTGATGAAATAACAAATGCAGTAAAAGCTATAGTAAAAGAAGGCATACCCGCAGAAGAGATAACAGAAGATACAATATCTCATCACCTGTATACCAGAAATATGCCTGACCCTGATTTGCTCATACGTACAGGAGGAGAAAAGCGTATAAGCAACTACCTTTTATGGCAGATAGCATATTCGGAAGTATACATTACAGATACATACTGGCCGGAATTTGGTGAAGAAGAACTGATAAAAGCTATCACGGAATTTGAACACAGAAACAGAAGATTTGGCAAATAGATATTTTATTAAAAAAATCTGGAAATCTTTTGTCTGAGATTTGTGCTGTCGTCATTTTGTTTAGAGCTTATTTTTACAGCGCATCCGGGGTCTATAAGATAAACCGTGCCGTCTTTTGTTCTGCCAAATTGTTCTTTTCTAATTTCATTGTTTGATTTTTCTATAATACAGGAGCGTATATAATCCTGCATATAATATCCTTGATTTTCAATTTTTTTTACAAGATTTTCTATTTCTTCGACTGTTATATTGTCCTGCGCCGCTTTTTCCTGAACATAAAAATATGTATTGTCGGATTTCCCCTTTTTTGTGCAAGGTAAATCAAAAAATTCCTGTTTTCTTCCATCAGGAAAATGATTGTGAGGAGTCAATTTTATTATGTCACCGTCTTCTGTCTCAAATACAAGTGCACTGCAGCCCATAGCAAAAAGACTTTTCACTTTTATTGAAGATATCTCATTTTGTCCTGCAATATCTTTATACATCATTTGAAACTCTGACACAGGATGCAATTTGCCTGAAAGACATTTTTTTAGATATGAATTTTTTGTATATCCCAAACTGCCCAGTGCGTCAGCAAGCTTTGTGCCTTCATAAAAATAAACGCTCTTAAGCTTTTTTTTATCAGGAGTAAGTTCTATATAATCAACAGCATCAAAATTTCTGACAAAACAATCGTTATCCGTATTTTGCTTAAAAGAAATTTGCGGTGAAACAATAGTTTTGTTTGTATTGAATATTGCTGATACAGAGTTATGTATATTATTAATATTCATAAACTTTTAATATACATAAATTTTTGAAATTGCTAAAATATAGAAAAGAATTAAAATTAGTTAATATTTAAAATACCGGAGCAGACATGTTAAAAATCGCACTCGGCACATCAAACCCGCATAAACTTGAAGAAATAAATGATATGCTAAAAGAAATTCACCCTGACAGCGTTGAATTTGTACTGGTTGAGGGTGATTTTAATCCCGAAGAAAACGGTACGACATTTGAAGAGAATTCATATATAAAAGCGGCTGAAGCTGCAAAAATTATGGGAATCCCTGCACTGGCGGATGATACGGGACTGTGCGTAAAAGCATTGGACAATAGACCCGGCATACATTCCGCAAGATATGCACCGGATCAAAAGTCTAAAATAGCAAAACTTCTGGACGAAATGAAGGATGTGCCGAAAGAAGAGCGTGAGGCGTATTTTATATGCACCATGACACTTGTTGCTCCTGACGGCAAAATATTGCATACACAGACAGGCCGTATAGACGGATATATTGATACAAAACCGTCAGGGGAACACGGGTTTGGCTATGACCCTTTGTTTTTTGTGCCAAATCTCAATAAGACCATGGCAGATATGTCAATGAAAGAAAAAAATACGCTGTCACACAGGGCACGGGCTTTAAAACCAATGGTCGAATGGATAATGAAAAATTTGAGTTGATTCTATAAACAATATGTCTGGGTGGTGTCTCACTCAGACAGCAGTCCGGTTGTTTTTATTGTGTTTTTTTCCGCAAATTAAAATCAATGCAGCGCTCAAAATTGTTGTGCATGAGGCTATAATTTTTGTTTTTAAATTAAGTGAGGTATTTTTTTTAGAAAAAAATAAATCTTGCGCATTTTTATAAAATATTTTTTCTATTAATGCGTCTGCTTCTTCAGGAGAAAATGCTTGTCTGATTGAATTTTTGACATCAACAATAACTTTTTGATAAGCGTCAAAAGGCTTGATACCAAATTCTCCTTTACCTCCGAATCTGCCAATCGGAGCATCCGTGCCGAAAAGCAGCCTGTCTGTTTTATCACCTTGGGAAGTGTTTTTTAATCTTTTTATTGCTTCAATAATATCAGGTTTTTCCGCAGTATCACAGTTAACCCATGAAATATCAGCATAAAGAGTTGCGGAATTATTTTCTATTGAATCAACAATTACATCAACGGCTGCCTTGGTATTTCTGCCCTCATTACCGCCCATGTGTCCCAATACAACGGGAACATTTTTATGTCTTCTTGCAAGTTCATAAATCTGTTCCGGTCTTGAATAGTTGCATCTTTTGCCTACATAGCCACCCTCATAGTGCTTGTCATAGGTTCTGTCAGAATGAAAAAGACAAGGCAGTTTATGCTTGTTCGCAAATCGCATATAATTGTCGTAGCGTTTGTCATTTGCAGCTAACTGCATACTTCTCGGATGGAATTTTAAGCCTACATATCTGCCCGGATTTTCTTTAAAAATCTTTTCAATAAATTTTGTTTTTCCATTTGTAAGATTAGGCTGACATACAGCAATAGCAGCTATTTTAGGATTATTCCCCACAATTTTGATAAGCTGTTTGTGTCCGTCTATTTCGTTTAAAATACCTTCTGTATCAATACAGCTGGAATTAGACACAATCATTTTTTCGATAGTATCTCCATTACGCAAGGGCGATTTTATAAAAATATCAAGATCTTGTTGTGTATAGAACTCTTTTCCGAATTTACCTACATGTACATGAGAATCAATAATTTTACCTTTAAAACTAATATTGCCAGAAAAATTAGAAGAAATTGCAATTTCCTTTGTATAAATTTTATTTGCAGATTTTGCAGAGCTTTTTGTTTTACAAACTGGCATATCAGATATGCAAAATAATGCAGCCTGATTTATCATCTCTTAATATCCCCTTTTTTATAATATGTCTGATACTGCCTCGCTTGTACCCGATGGCATTCTGGTGCGTACAGTGTGTATTAATCTTTGTTTTTTCTTGCAGAAATAGCGTGTACTCCTGCCATTATCAGACTGATTAATACAAAGGCTCCGCCCCAGCCTGCTGCATTCATACCGATTTGTTGCAGAGGAATCAATCTCTTTTTAGTAATTGCTCTGTAAGAATTTATCAGTCCGTCAATAATACCGCTGGTAATTGCACCAACAGCAAACTGTGAAGCAAGGTATCCGCAGAATGCTGCTTTATTGCTTTTTCTTTTCTGTTTTTTAAATTCTTCCGGTTTGTTATCTATAAACTCTTCCGGTGTTCTCTGTGCAAAAGAAGGTTTTGCACCGGTTTTAGAATAGTTGTTCGTTGAAAAATTTACTGCTTGAATCATTGCCGTACTCCTTACCTGACATAAGTATAAATCGCATAATAGGATTTTTTTGCTATTATAATGCAAAAATGTAACATAAGTTCACTATTATGATAAAATTACTATGTTAGCTGATTAGGGAGCTTTTTAATGGATGAAAAACATTTAATACTTGAACAGTACAGAATTTATAATGAAATGAAAGAAAGCTTTATAAACCGTTCATTTCTTGTTAACAGGTTTTTTATTTTAATAACGGCAGTTTTGTTTTTCGGATTGATTTTTACAAAAATGCTGTTGTTTAATCAGTTCTACCTGCTATTAGGTGTAGAAATATTCGGGCTGGCTTGCTGTATGATGTGGATATCAAATCAGGATGCTTATTCTACGATAATAAAAATTAAATATAATGCGGTAATCGAAAGACTGGAAGAAGATTTGCCCAAAGCTCCCAATAAAGATGAATACAAAGAGCTTACTGGTAAACGTTCTCAAAAAAGAGTCATTCTTGTAAAAGACATACAAAAATGGTTTGCTATACTGCTTATGCTGATATTTTTTGCAAATCTTTTGATTGATTTTGTAAATTTGATAATAGTTTCTTTTTTTAATGTATAAAATTCTTAATAATTTAACCAAAATATGGCAATAAAATATATTCAGATGGATTAAGAAAATATGTTTATTTCTAATTCATTTATATCTTGTTATAAACCTTCTGAAATCAAAAATAATTTTGATACAAAAAAAACTGCTTCTCAAGCTATTTCCATTAACAGAAATAGCAGAGATATTTTTGTCAAACAAAAGAAGCCTGTATCTTTTGGTAATTCACAAAATTTTCATGATAAATATGAATTATTTGCAAAAGATATAGAATCTTATGTTTTGAATCACTGTGAGCTGAAAATAAATGATTTGAGAACTATTGTACAAAAGTATTCTCCGGCTACGGATGTTAAAGATTTTAGGCAAATGCCTGATAAATCTAATGCTACTATTAAATCCCAGGCATATTTTACAAATATGATTAATTTTACAAATTCAGAAGCAATAGCAGAAAATAAAACGATTTTTGTAAGAATACCTGAGAAAAATAACATAATAAACGCATTAGAATTTCTGGAGGCAATTGAGCATGAATTTACACATATTTTACAGGAAGAATCAAAAGACAGAATATCAAAAGTTGATTTTTTGAATAATTATTTAAAAAAAGTGCAGTTGAATTCTAGTTTTATAGATACTGTAAAAACTATGCCAAAAGCTTTTGCAGAAATTGAATACAATCTCAATATACCATTGATAAAAGTATTGAAAAAAAATAATGAACTGCCAATACAAATCTATGGAAATCCTGAAGATATTTTAAGAAACATGTATTTAAAAGAAACCGGTTTTACTCCAGAAGATTTTATTAAAAAAATTGTTCAATATGTGTATAAAAATATTGAAGCTAATGGCATTAAATTTGATAAACAGGCGGTAACGGATTATATTGCACTTCTTGCTGACAAAGAAAAAGAAGCTTACCAGAATTCTTTGGATATGCTAAAGAAATACTGCAATATTAAAGGTTTATCTGATTTGGATTTAAGAATAAAACTGTATGAAATACTTCAAAAAACCGTAAAAAATATATAATTTGTATAAATTAAACTTTCCGGCAATGAAAAAATGATAACCTGCTTCTATAATACATTTATGAAAAACGATATAGAAATTTATACACTGCCAGATTGTCCTTTTTGCAAAAAAGCAAAGGAAAAGTTAAAAGACAATTATCTTGATTATACTGAATATGATATTTCGAAAAACGAAGAAGAAATACGCAGGCAACTGGCTCAGCTTTTTGAAATTCCTTCAGGTCGCGCTACTGTGCCTCAAATTACAATTAACGGAAAATATATTGGCGGATATTCTGAACTTAAAGACCTTATAAATTCAGGAAAACTAAATCAGTATTTAAATTAGCTTTAAACAGTAGTCAGAAATAGTTGACGATATATAAACGTATTGTACGCACCGGCCTGTTCCCGGATGCAGACGAGGTTGTCTCAGACAAATTATTAAAGATTGTAAAAAATAAATGAAATTTATAGATATTATCCACAAAATATAGTAGGGTAATTTTATAAGTTTATTTATTGTGTTTATTGTTTAGAAAGAGTGGTAGGTAGAAAATGAGCGTACAACGTATTTCAAACTTGTTGTCTGCATATAATGTATCTGTTATGCAGCGAGGACAAACAGTTTCAGCAAATGATGGTGAAACCTATACAAACAAACAGGCAATAGCCTCTTCACCTCAAAAACCAGTATCTGTGCCTGCAAATATTGCTCTTGCACAATTTTCAAAAGTAAATTTTGGCGGCAGATACAATTACGGACGGGACGATCTTTCTGCGTATTATGAATATGATGGTCCAAAGCCGCCGCAGATAGAAATCAAAAAATACCAAATATCAAAAGAAGTTGATAAATTTATCGAAGAAGAAGATTACCTATCTGCAATTAAAGGTAAAATACAACTTGCATCCATCTGCAAAGAACAAGGCAAAGACAGTGATGCTTATATATTGGAAGAAAGTGTAAGGCGTCTTTATAAAGATCTTCCTTTTTACCAGAAAAGTGAGGCAAAAGAGGTAATCAGCGATTACAACTTTGATATGGCTGCATATATAGATGAAGACATAAAAAGATATTAATCAAAAACATATTTAATAACTGAAAAATACAGACTTTATGTCTGTATTTTTTATGTTTTAGAGTTTTTTGCATTAAATTTAAATAGCTAGTGTGTTACAATTTGAATATGTATTGACATAATCAAGTTGCGGATTTATAATTTAATTAATGAATAAAAATTGCAGTGAAAATTTTGAATGTAAAAAAAATGATTGGGGCGGAAAACGCCTGAATGCAGGCAGAAAACGCACCTGTCTGAAGAAAATTCCGTTTAACAGACGGATTAATGAAAATGTTTTGAATATTTTAAGAGCTTACGCAATCTCACACAATATGACAGAAACAGAAGCTCTGGAAAGTGCAATTTTGCTTCAATCAAACACAGATAAATTGAAAGGAAATAAAATCATGAAAATAGCAATTCCTACAGAAAATGACAAATTATGCTCACATTTTGGACATTGTGAATCATTTACTTTTGTAGATGTAAACCCTCAAACAAAAGAAATTTTGAATATTGAAAACAAAGTTCCGGAGGAAGGTATCAGCTGTCAGAGTGCAAGCTGGATATCAGAGCAGGGTGCAAATATCGTACTTGCAGGCGGAATGGGCGGACGTCCGCTGGGTATTTTTGCACAAAACGGTGTACAGGTGGTAGCAGGCTGTCCGGAATTGCCTGTTGAAGAACTTGTAAAAGAGTATCTGAACTCCACACTTGCAACAGGTGAAAACGCTTGCGGCGGTGAACACAGCCATTGCGGCGGACATCACCACAAACATCACCACTGTCATCATCACGGTTAATCCTGTGAACAAGTAACATACAATTTTAAAAAAGGCGGGTTTATTACCTGCCTTTTTATTTTAATGTTTTTCTTTTATTTTTTCTTTGAGTTCTTTGTATTTTATAAAATCCGTACCCCAGTCAGCCATTGTGTCTATCACCGGCGCCAGAGAATAACCTATATCAGTCAGGCAATACTCTACTCTTGGCGGAATCTCGGGATATGCTTTTCTTTCTACTATTTCATCATTTTCAAGGTCTCTTAAAGCTGATGTCAATGATTTCTGAGTTGCTCCGGTCATTTTTTTCAGTTCGCCGAATCTCCTTTTACCGTCCAGCAAATCTCTGATTATAAATATTTTCCACTTATTTGAAAGAAGCTGCAAAACTTCGTTTAGGGCTTTTGGATTATGTTTTAATGTGTTTTTATTTTTCATATTGCCGCCTTGTTTGAGCAAACTACCTTCACCGGTTCAATAAATTTCCACAGGTAGTTTCATTTGGAAACTTTTTTATATAATACCATACTCACAAGTCCTTTTACGGATATTTCGGGTTTATACTCTTTTGCAACAAATTCGCATACTTTTGGCGCATAACCGCAAAAATTCTGGCTTGCATAAACTCCGTAGATAAGGTCATTCATGAGAATATAATCAGGCGGATTTTTTTTGAGATTTTCCACAATGCTTTCCTGTCCGAATATCTCTACATTGACAGGTATGAGATAGTAATAATTGTTGTCGGAATCTCTTTGAGACAGAAAATTTATCATGGCACCTTCCGGAATTGTCAGGATTTTTGCATCTTCCGGAGTTTTTTCTCTTATATATTTAATAAGTTCATTTTGAGAAGGGTAAACATCTCTTATTGTTATCAAACCCTGCGGTGTATTTAGTGTGTAATTATTTGTTATGACTACTCTGTAAAGGTTGTAAAACAGGCTTGCAGCCATTGCCATAATACAAAAATAAAAAACAGAAGAACACCATGACTGCTTTAAAGCCTCAGGCATCCTACAGGGAACATATACAATCAAAAATATAATAAAAGGCATAATCAATGCCGCAAGCGTAAACGTACCATAGCAGGTAATAACGATATCAAACAAGCCTTTAAAAGAAACACACAGGGCAGACAAAAGCAAAAACAAAAACATTCTGTCTTTGAGTTCTATCTGTGTTATTTTTTCTTTTTTAACGAAAAATTGATAACAGTAATATGCAATAAAAATGCCAAGTATTGCAAGACAAGCAAGCCCTATCCAGCAGAATAGGCTGTGATAATATTTTTCCGTAATCGGGAAGGTTTTTATTACCGTATAAAATGAAATACACAGCGAAAGCAAAACCGCTGCATATTTTAAAAATTTCTGTTTAATATCTAATCTAGTGTCGCAGTTGCCGCCTCGAGCCTTCGAGCCGTCACTGCTCACCTTTTCAATGTGACGCTCAAAAAATTCGTTCACGTCGCTTTGCTCCTTATCACGAATTTTTCTCGGACAATATTTATTAGCCGCATAATTAAAAGCGAACAAAAAGACAAAAGGAATCCACAGTACTTTTACTGCCTTTAAGAACATAAAAAATACCATTTTTACAATCTGCGGATTGAAATAAAGTCCGTACGCGTAATAAAAATATGTTGTAGCAGGAGCATTGACCAGTTTTTTTATCAAAACAGCCGCATTCAAAAAGTCATTCAATCCCGCACCCTGAAACATCAATATTCCAAAAGATATAACAGGAAAAGCAAAAAACGCACAGACAGTATACAGATATTTTTTCCAATCTTTTTTGAGCCAAAAAGGAAGCATTAAAAACAAAAAGCAAAAATACGGCAAATCTTCAATCTTGTTTGCAAAAGAAAATCCTGCAAACAGAAATGCCAGCACAAGGTTTTTTGTTTTTCTCTCTTTTATATACAAAAGCGCACAAAACAATGAAAGCAAAAACCCTGACAGTGCATAAACAGCATTGTAAGAATATGTAAAAATAAAATTAAAAAAACTTCTTGCATATACACAGACAAACATCACAAGCCCTGTTACGGCAAGTGATGTCTTTTTGTCCGCAAAAAGTTTTACCGTATAAAAAACGGTAAATAATATTACAAGCGAATTTATAAATCCGGCAAAGTATAGTGTATTAAGATTTATGCCGAATAAAAAATATAATACGGCGTTTATTTGATACCCCAAAGGCCCGTAAACATTAAAGATGTCTTTGTATAAAACCTGCCCTTTTAATACCTGCCATGGCAGATACGCTTCTCTGCTCACGTCTACAAGATAGACATCCTGTTTGCCGTAAAAAAGAAAAAATAAAACTGCCGATACGGCAAAAATCAGGAGTAATTCCGCAAGGCAGTACTTTTTTGCAAAATTTATAAACTTTTCCATAAAAATTGTGTTCTCCCTCTCTTTTGATTATACTATGAACAGTAACACGGGGGATAGAGAAGTATGATTAACAATAAAAAAGTAGTAGTTATAATGCCTGCATACAATGCGGAAAAAACACTCGAGCAGACATATAATGAACTTTATAAAGATATAGTGGATGAAATTATTCTTGTAGATGACAATTCTTCCGATAAGACAAAAGAAGTTGCTAAAAAACTCGGAATAACAACCATTGTCCATGACAAAAACAAAGGATACGGCGGAAATCAAAAAACCTGCTATACTGCGGCTTTAAAGACAAATGCGGATATAGTGATTATGGTGCATCCGGATTATCAATACACCCCCAAACTCGTTCCGGCAATGGCTGCAATGCTTGCCTTTGATGAGTATGATGCATGTATTGCTTCAAGATTTATAGGCAAAGGAGCACTGGAAGGCGGTATGCCTTTATATA
Organism: Candidatus Gastranaerophilales bacterium; assembly: GCA_944324245.1. Taxonomy (GTDB): domain Bacteria; phylum Cyanobacteriota; class Vampirovibrionia; order Gastranaerophilales; family Gastranaerophilaceae; genus Limenecus. The sequence continues at coordinate 13,855 of CALUVO010000078.1, forward strand.
AATTTGTTGCAAACAAATTTCTTACTTTTTTCCAGAATATTACAATGGGTGAAAGATTAACCGAATATCATACGGGTTTTCGAGCTTTTACGAGAGAAGTACTGGAAAAATGCCCGCTCAAAGACTGTGATGATGATTTTGTATTTGACAATGAAATGCTTGCTCTTATTTTTTACAAAGGCTACACAATAGGACAGATAAGCTGTCCGACAAAATACTTCCCTGATGCATCTTCGATAAACTTTATGAGAAGCTGCAAATACGGTATCGGGGTGCTAAAAACAAGTATTTTATATGCGCTTGCAAAATCCGGTATTTATAAATCGAAAATATTTAAAAATGATGCAAAAACACTGGATAAAAATGAAGAACTGCCTTATTTTAAAGGATAAACTACGGTGCTTTTAAAGAAATTATTAAAACCTGAAAATATTTTTCTTATTCTTGCTGTTTTCTGGGGCGTAATACTCATTTTTATAAATCCGCCTTTTCAAAGTTTTGATGAGCCGGAGCACTTTTACAAAATTTATGCTTTTACGGACGGTACATTAAATTTTAAAAAGATAACTTCAATCACGGACGGAACACTTATTTTTGATGAGCCAAAAACATTTGCGGCACAAATTATTCCCGTAAGTATTGTAAGAATAATTGTGGAGTCAAAAAAACTTAATCCGTATTTTGACATAAATAAAACAGTCTATCCGGCACAAAAAATTACACCTAAAACCGTAGCAGAGCAGGCTAAATACCCTTTAGACAAAAAATTTCTTACGATTACCGTACATATGATACCTTCTTATACAATTGTCTCATATCTTCCGCATACTGTTACACTCGCTGCTTTGAAAGCTTTTAATACCCCGCCTGTTTATATGATGTTTATGCTCAGGTTATGTTCTTTGTTTTTGTACACGGCTTTAATATATGCTGCAATAAAAATTGCTCCGGTGAAAAAATATGTCTTTACCCTTATAGCCGTTGCACCGCTGCCTGTATATCTCGGTGCTACGATAAATACGGACCACCTTGTTATAGGGTTGGGCTTTCTACTTATTGCTTATTTTTTAAAACTTCTTTATAAAGATGATGAAGAAAAAATTAAAACAAAAGAACTCTTTTTGTTTTTTGTATTGATATTTTTAATATGTGTGTGCAAATTCACCTATCTGCCGATGGTTTTTCTCTTGCTTGCAATTCCGGAAGAAAAATTTGAAACCGCTTGTGTAAAAATAAAAGCTTTTATAACAATGTTTTTGTTTTGCACAGGCTGGATAACAGGTTTTTTAATATACAATATAAATATTTTTAAAGGAACTTTTTCTTATTACAACCGCAGTGCTTTTGAATCAATTATAAGCATATTCCAGAACCCTCTGGATTACATTTTGTGCTTAATAAAAACAATAGTTTTATACTTTAATCAGTATGCACCCCGTATACTTTCAGACTTTGGCTGCTCCGATACAAATGTTTCCGGTTTTGTAATAACGGGATATTTTGTACTTCTCATTCTTTCTGCACTGTTTTTAAATAAGCAGCAAAAATCTTTTTCACTAAAACAAAAATATATATTCATTTTTATAATTTTATCTGTACTGGTTTTGATTTTGACTGCAAATTATTTAATTTTCAGCTACAAACCCCAGGGGCTGATAGAAGGGTTTAAAGGAAGATATCTGCTTCCTGTTTTGCCGTTATTTTTATTTTTGTTTGACAACCGCAGGCTGAAACCTCTAAAAATAAATCTTTTTACTGTCACTATAGTGTATTCTCTGATATTTATGCTGTGTTTTATTTTTACACTCATAAACAGATATTATCTAATATAGTACCGCAGCCGGCAACAACTGCGAGACTAGACTAGATTAAAATAATGGCAAATGATGGATTTAGAGCTTTAAGTCAAAAAAATAACAATTGATTAAGCTATGTAACGTTGTCAGAAACCTTGTTTGACCTGTGTTTTCTTTTGATTTACCATGTTCACAATCCCGGAGAGTCACCCGGGTAGAATTATGAAAGGGAACATAACAAAATGACATCAAAAAGATTTCTTTTTACGTCTGAATCGGTTACGGAAGGTCATCCTGACAAAGTATGCGACCAGATTTCTGACGCAATTTTAGATGAATTTCTTACAAAAGACAGAAGCTCCAGAGTAGCTGCAGAAACCACTGTAACTACAGGCATGGCTTTAGTTTGCGGAGAAATTACATCTGACTGCTACGTGGATATTCCCGCAGTAGTAAGAAATACTATTAAAAATATCGGTTATGCCGGTGCGGAAGGCGGCGGTTTTGATTACAAAAACTGCGCTGTTTTAACATCTATAGACGAACAATCTACAGATATTGCAGGCGGTGTAAACAAAGCTCTTGAATCAAGAACAAACAACGCTGATACTTCTTCAAGCGAAACAGAAAACGTTGGCGCAGGCGATCAGGGTATTATGTTCGGTTTTGCGTGTGATGAAACACCGGAACTTATGCCGTTGCCGATTAGTCTCGCTCACAGATTGGCTCACAGACTTGCTCAAGTTAGAAAAAACGGCTCTCTGGGCTACTTAAGACCTGACGGCAAATCTCAGGTTACCGTAGAATACGTTGACGGCAGACCGTCAAGAATCGATACAATCGTTCTTTCTACACAGCATGACCCTGAAATTAAAGGTGTTTCCGATAACAAAGAAGTTCAGGAAATCATAAGACAGGACTTGATAGAAAAAGTTATCAACCCTGTATTTGAAAACGATACAATCAAACCCGACGCTAATACAAAATATTTAATCAACCCTTCAGGAAGATTCGTAATCGGCGGCCCGCAGGGTGATGCAGGTTTGACAGGAAGAAAAATTATCGTTGATACATACGGCGGTTATTCACGCCACGGAGGCGGTGCATTTTCAGGAAAAGATCCTACAAAAGTAGACCGCTCAGCTGCTTATGCCGCACGTTATGTAGCTAAAAACGTTGTAAAAGCAGGACTTGCACAAAAATGTGAAGTAGAACTCGGTTATGCAATCGGTGTTGCTGAACCGGTTTCTATCATGGTTGATACTTTCGGTACGGGTGTTATTTCTGATGATGAAATTTCAGCACTCGTTCAAAAGAATTTTGACCTCAGACCTGCTGCAATCATCAGCCAGTTTGATTTACGCGGTTTACCTGCTAAAAACGGCGGTAAATTCTATCAGCTGCTTGCTGCATACGGTCATATGGGCAGAACAGATATCGATGTTCCGTGGGAACACACAGATAAAGCAGACCTGCTGAAAGAACAGGCTGGTTTGAGCTTGTGCAAAGCATAACAGATTGACTATAAAAATTGAAAATGTAAAGAGAGGACTGTTTTTTTCAAACAGTCCTTTTCTTATTTTTAATAAAAATTTATTAAAATCAGCTTATTTTTTTTGTTTTTGAGGCAAATAATGATAGAATATTATATAAAATTATGGTTTTGGAGCAATAAATGACAGAAACAGAAACAAAAACAGCAAAACTAACCGGAGCGCAAATATTTTTAGAATGTTTGAAAAAAGAAGGCGTTGATAAAATATTCGGCTATCCCGGCGGTGTAATTCTTTCTATATACGAAGCATTGTACAATCAAAGTGATATTACTCATTATCTTGTAAGACATGAGCAGGCAGCTATCCATGCAGCAGAAGGTTATGCAAGAGTGACGGGCAAGGCAGGTGTTGCTTTAGTAACATCAGGACCCGGGGCAACTAACGCGATAACAGGTATTGCCAATGCATACTATGACGGATATCCGCTGGTTGTATTTACAGGTCAGGTCGGTGTAAATCATATAGGCAACGATGCTTTTCAGGAGGCGGATATTATTGGTATTACACGTCCCTGCTGCAAACACAATTATCTTGTAAAAGAAGTAAAAGACCTGTCAAGAATTATAAAAGAAGCTTTTCATATAGCAACCACGGGCAAGCCCGGGCCGGTTGTAGTCGATATGCCAAAAGATATTTTGAGTGCATCTACTGACTTTGTATGGCCGGATTGTGTAAAATTACCCGGGTATAATCCGAATTATAACGGACACCCGAAACAAATATCCAAGGCTCTTGAACTTCTGTGTGAAGCGGAAAGACCTGTAATTCTTGCCGGAGGCGGTATTATTGCTTCTGATGCGATGGCGGAATTAAAACAGCTCGCTGATAAATTAAATATCCCTGTTACAAATACATTAATGGCAAAAGGCGCCTTCCCTGAGACGGATGAACGTTCTTTGGGAATGCTCGGTATGCACGGGAATTTCTGGGCAAACCATGCCGTTACAAATTGCGATGTACTTTTTGCAATAGGTACACGTTTTAATGACAGAATTACGGGGTGTCTTAAACGTTTTGCAAAAGATGCACAGATTATACATGTGGATATTGATCCGTGTTCTATAAACAAAAATGTAAAAATAGATATTCCTATAATCGGCGATGCAAAAAATGTCATGAAAGCAATGTTGGAAGAGTTTAACTCTAACAATTATGAAATTAATTATGAAGTAAAACAATCATGGCGTGAACAAATCAATGAATGGAAGAAAAGACGTCCTTCGATAGAACAGCATTCTGATAAACTTAGCGCAATTACTGTTATCAGGAAAATTTATGAATACACTAAAGATATGAACCCTATTTTCACAACGGAAGTAGGGCAGCATCAGATGTGGGCGGCTCAGATTATTAAAGCTGATAAACCTAGAAGATTTATAACCTCAGGCGGTCTCGGGACAATGGGATTTGGCTTTCCTGCAGCTATGGGGGCTTGTATAGGTTCTCCCGATAAAGTTGTTATAAATATTGCTGGCGACGGCAGTATTCAGATGAACATTCAGGAGCTTGCTACCTGCGTACAGTATAAGCTGCCTGTGATTAATGTAATAATTAACAACGGATACCTCGGTATGGTTCGTCAGTGGCAGGAAAAATTGTTCCATAAACATTATTCACAGACAAAAATCTCGGGGCCTGACTTTGTAAAGGTTGCAGAAGCTTACGGTGCAAAAGGCTTTAGAGTTACTAAAGATGAAGAAATTATTCCTGTATTACAGCAGGCAATAGAATGCAGGCAGCCGGTATTTATAGATTTTGTTGTAGAAGAGTGCGAAATGGTATATCCGTGGGTTCTTGCGGGAAATCCGATTAACAAAATACTTATGTCAAACGACTGTCCGATAAACTAAATTGGTAAAAGGGTAAAGATGAACAACAATAATAACAATAACAATAAAAATCATGTAATATCAGTAATGGTAAAAGATGAAGCCGGTATAGTGTCACGTGTGAGCGGACTGTTCTCCGGCAGAGGCTACAGCATAGAAAGTATCACAGCAGCCCAGACAAGTGAAAAAGGCTATGCCAGAATCACTATAGAAACATCAGGCGGAGATGCCGATGTTATCGAACAGATTACAAAACAGTTGAACAGGCTTATACCTGTATTAAAAGTTGTGGATTTAGGAGATGTTGAATCTATAGAACGCGAACTTATTCTCTGTAAAGTGGTAGCAAAAGACGAGGATCGTTCTGAAATATTGAGAATAGCGGAAATTTTCGGTGCTGAAATTATAGACGTTACACCGAGAACTTATACGCTTCAGGCAGTCGGTGACGAAAGACAGATTCGTTCATTAATTGAACTTTTGCGTCCTATAGGGATAAGAGAACTGGTTCGCTCCGGAAAAGTCGGTATCACACGTACAAACCAGTTTTCGAATACAAAATCGGCAGAATAATATGACAAGGATTGCATTTATACCTATAGATAACAGACCCGTGTGCTATACGCTGGCACAACAGATTGCCGATATAGACAGAGATTTGGAGCTTTATCTGCCGCCGCGCGAGATGCTCGGTGATTTGACGAAAACAGCAGATGTAAACGGTATTTTAGACTGGCTAAAAGAATTATCCGGTATTGATAAAATAGTTGTTGCACTTGATACAATTGCATACGGCGGATTAATTCCTTCCCGCCGGTCGAATGACACTTTTGAACAGATAAAAGAAAGAATGGAAAAATTCAAATCTGTTTTGTGCCAAAAGTCCGTTCCTGCATTCGCTTTTTCAAGCATCATGAGAATATCTAATAACAATGTGAATGAAGAAGAAAAAGAATACTGGTCATTGTACGGCAAAAAGATTTTTCAATATTCTTATGAAACACACAAAAATGCTCCTGATTCCGTTGTTCAAACAGATATTCCTCAAGAAATTCTGCAGGATTATTTAAAGACACGAAAAAGAAACTTTGATATAAACCTGATGTATCTTGATTGGGTAAAAGAGGGCATTTTTGACACACTTGTATACTCAAAGGACGATTGTGCTCAATTTGGTCTGAATGTAGCCGAGGCACAGGCGCTTGAGCATAATATTAAACAGGACAATCTTAATGCACTAGTCAAAACAGGTGCGGATGAAATCCCGCTGAGTCTTCTTTCAAGAGCAGTTACTTGTAACCGCAAAATCAAAATAGCGCCGGTTTTTATACATCCTGATTATACTGACAGGATTTCAAAATATGAAGATGTTTCTGTCCGTGACTCTGTAAAAGGGCAGATAGAACTTGCCGGCTGTACTTTATCCGTGGAAAAAGACGCAGACATAATTTTGCTTGTAAATAATTTTAAAGATGAACAGGGCGAGCTTGTAATGGGAGTGGATGTTCCATTGTTCAACGGAGATTTAAAACTGCCTGACAAACCTTTTTTGATTGCTGATATATTGAATGCAAACGGAGCCGACAATAATTTTGTAAGTAAACTTTTAGAAAAAAATATCAATACTGATTTATTCTTGGGATATGCAGGCTGGAATACAACAGGAAACACTCTGGGCAGTGCAATTTGCTGTGCTATTGTAAAATATCTTGCAAAACATCCGGATATAAATGCTTTTAAAAAACTGCAGACAGTCAGATTTTTGGATGACTGGGCGTATCAGGCAAATGTCAGACAGGAACTCAAAAAAACTCTAAAAACACCTGACATAGCTGCTTTGAAACAGGCAATGATACCTTTTGAAAAAAAGCTTAAGACAATTTTTGATACAGATTGTACGGATATAGTGTATTCATACCCCTGGAACAGATTTTTTGAAATTGAAGTTAAAATTTGTTGATTATCCATAGCAAATTCAAAGATATATCAATACGTGTTAAACATAGCAGCTAAATCTTGATAGTAAAAAATCTAATATGGAATAGAAAATTTTGTTGAAGATTTTTGTCGGCCGTTTGTATCATATTGTTCAACAGTTATTTGAGGTTCCAGACCGTTTCTTATATAGTATTTCTTTTTTATGTTTCCGTTTATATCATATTCTATAACTTCGTGCTCGTTCCACGGTACAGGGGAGCCTGCATTTGTACAGTTTATTCTAAGTTTTGGACTTTTACCATCATTATAATAATCTGTTCTCATTTGGAGTATAGGAGCTTCGCTGTGCAAGAACATCGTAATGCCATATTTTAAAAAACTTTCAGGTTTATTTGTGCTTTTATTATATAAAGTTACGGATTTTGGCATCCACTGATATCCAGCACCTTGTGTATCCAGCATGTTATACATTACTGCCGCACGTAATTTCCCGTTTTGAAAACCGAATCTGACACCGCTTTCACTGTCAGTTTTAACGTCTTCCCATTTGTCCATTTTTTCTTGTATAAAAGTACTTGCTTCACAAACTTCATCAATTTTTTTATATATTTCTCTCGGTACTATATAAGAAAAGTTTGTATAATTTTTGCAGTATCTGTCATATTCTTCGGATGGTTTGCTTTTAAAAGATGTTTTTGAATTATTGGATACAAAGGTATCATTGGATGATGGCTTAGAGACTGTAAAGCCTGTATTCTGAACAGTTTGTCTGCGTATGATTGGAGATGCATAATAAGTGTTTAAAATTTTCATAACTTTTTTCTCTCTTTATAAAATAACCCGATATTTTAAAACATGAGGAAAATATGTTTTGCTACATTTATCTTAAAACGTTAAGATAAATAAAGATTTAAGAATAAAAAATTTAGCTGTTAAATTCTTTTATCAAATGTTCTATCCAGTTAAATATTCCCAATAATTCGTATGGTTTTGGCAGATAAATGTCAGCACCGGTATTCAGCACCATTTTTTTGTCATGAACAATTGTGGACAGGATTATTTTTATGTCTTTATAATTTTTGTCTTTCTTAAGCTTTTTGCACAGTTCCAGACCCTTTAAAGTTTCTGTATCTCCGGCATCGAGAACTATCAAAGCAGGTTCTGCTGTTTTTATCATATTCATAGCCGTGTCATAGTCTTGCGCTGCAGAAACTTCATACCCCTGCATTTCTCCTGTTGTTTTTAAAAGGTAATTCAGTGCTTCATCCGGTTCTATAATAACAATTCTGTTGTTATAATCTTTATTTAAAATTGCATTCTCGGCGCTTATTTTGGCTCTTTCTACAATGTATGAAGATTTTGGATTCATTTTTGCAAGTTTGCAGGTTGCAAAAAGAGAGTTCAAAGCAGTGTTGACGCTGTCATAGTTTTGAAATTCACTCGATATTATGCCTATACTTGTTGAAACAAGATTGACTCTTTTACCTGCATTATCATCTCCGTAAAGTATAATGTAGCCTGATTTTGCATCTTCTTCATTGTAGAATTTTTCTACTATACTATCAAATGCGTAAGTCAAAAATGAAGCGATATGTTCTGTTTTTAATGGATTTGTAAGAATCAGAAATTCTCCCTCATCAAATTCACCCAGAAAATCATCTTCGTCAAGAGAAGAATTAATAATAGCAGTATATGTTTGCAGCATTTTATCTGAAGCCAGATTGCCGTATATTTCTTTATATGCTTCAAATTCATTAATCTTTACAAGCATTGCAGACCATTTTTTGTTTTGTGCAATTGTTCTTTTTAAAATTTTTAAGCTGAATTTTATATCAGGAAGCCGGGTTGTCTCTGATATCATATTTTCAAAATGTCGTCTTAAATGCGCGTTAATTCTGGCTTTAAATTCTTCTGATTCAATTGGCTCGCTCAAAAAATCATCCGCGCCGGATTCCAGTACATCGAGTTTATCTTGCAGTTCGGCAGATTTTGACAGTGCAACTATACACGGACGCGAAGGATAACTGAGCATCCTGAGTTTTTTTATAGTATCAGGAAGAGCCGAATCAAGACTGTCAGAGACTATTATTAAATCAGGCTCATAAGTCGTTAAAGTTTCAAGGCCCGCTTCTATGGTGTCAGTTATAAATACTTTTACGCCTGTACTTTCAATAAGCTTTTTGTATTTTGCCGGCAGCTCTTTTCTTTTATCTAAAATTAATGCAAGTTTGGATAACATATTATTTGTCCTCCATTGCTCTTTTGCTCTGGCTTGTATATGTAGCGGCAGGCAGAATTATTTCGAAGATTGACCCGCTGTTTGGCAGTACAGTAGAACTTTCGACAAAAATCTGTCCGCCCATTTTTTCAATAAGATTTTTTACTATATACAGCCCCAGCCCGCTTCCCTGTGTTTTTCTTGTGAGATGGTTTTCTATGCGCGTAAATTTTTCAAAAATTCTTGAAAGATTGTCAGGCTCTATGCCCACACCATGGTCTTCTACTTTTATGCTGATAAAGTTTTCTTTTTGTGCATTTGCAAGAGTTACTCTTATTGAACCTTTGTCATAAGAATATTTTGCGGCATTATCAAGAAGATTTATCATTATCTGCTGAAATTTGTTTTCATCAGCGAGAATATTTTGTACATTCTCTTCGCAATGAAATTCAAAAGGATGAGAAGGATACTGGTTTTTTATAATATCCATTACCTGTTCTATCTGTGATTTTGCATTTACTGATTTTAATACAAGATTGCTCTGCTGCACCTGTATTTTAGAAATGGACAAAAGATTTTCAACCAGTTTTATCAGTCTGTTTGATTGCTCTTTTATAATCCCCAGAAACTTTTGTATCTGTGCTTTATCAAGTTTATCAAAAGACATAAGCATTGTGTCTGCAAAACCTCTTATACTTGTCAAAGGTGTACGCAGTTCATGGCTTACAGTTGAAATAAAATCGGAATAAACTTTTTCCATCTGGCTGTCAACAAGCGTCAGATAATAATATGAGTAAAACTCATCATCATACTTTGTTATTTTATATGTGTAGTCTTTTATAACAACCGTGTCTGATTTTTCCGGCAAAAAGTCAAAGACATTTTTACCTGATAACATTTCACAGTTTGTGTTAAATAATGAGCAAAAATAGCTGTTTGCGTAAACTATTTTGTAATCATAATCAACTACAAGAACTACAGAATCAAGCTGTTCTACAATATTTTTAAAATCTATTTTTTCCATACTTTTATTATAACAATCAGTTTTAAGAATTAGAAAAATTTAAGCTTTTTTTAATTATCTTTGAGTGTTATTTGAAAAGGTAAGCAGGTAGCAACGCTGCACTGGATTAGATTATCTTATTTTTATGTTTCTTGCAATTTCTCTATCAGCAGTCTTTTTTGCAATAGCTTCACGTTTGTCGTGGAGCTGCTTGCCTTTTGCCAGAGCAATTTCTATCTTTGCCCAGCCGTTTTCCAGATAAACGCTCAAAGGTACAATAGTATATTTTTCTTTTTTTACTTTGCCCAGCATTTTTAAAATTTCATTTTTATTTAAAAGCAGTTTTCTTTTTCTTTCAGGGTCGGGATTGTATCTGTTTCCCTGTTCATAAGGATTTATATGGACGTTATAGAGCCAGGCTTCGTTGTCTTCTATCTTTGCGAAGCCGTCTTTTAAATTTATTGCACCTTTTCGTATTGATTTTATCTCTGTACCTGTCAGGACAAGTCCTGCATTAAATTTTTCAATAATCAAATAATCATGAAAGGCTTTTTTGTTATTTGCAACAACTTTTCTGCCCATATTTGTATCCGTATTTGTGTCCGTATTTATACTTTCTATTTAAAAAACTCTTTCAGTTTTTCTATCTTTGATTTTTCATCGCTTTCAAAATAAATTCTCAAAAGCGGCTCTGTTCCGCTCGGACGAATAAGAACCCATGTCCTGTCATCGTCCAGATAGTATTTTACACCGTCTTTTGTATCTTTTGAAGATATTTCAAAATCAGCTATACTGTCAAGCTGTGTATATTTTTTCATCAAAATTTCAAGCTGGTTTCTATCCTGCAATTTTACATCAATTCTTTCATTAATAAAATTACATCCGGCTTTTTGTTTTAGTTCTTCCTGCAGTTCCCACAGAGGCTTACCCTCATAAGAGAGCATTTCCAATACCAGCAAATCTGCAAGTATGCCGTCTTTTTCCGGAATATGACCTTTTATGCTCAAGCCGCCGGATTCTTCACCGCCGATAATAGTGTCATATTCTCTCATTGCAGCACCTACCCATTTAAATCCGACAGGAGTTTCCACAACATCTATATCATACTGCTCTGCTATAATGTCGAGCATACGGCTGGCGCCCACTGTTTTTACGAGTTTGCCGTCAGCTTTTTTATTTTTAATCAGATGCCCCAGCAAAAGTGCAATAATTTCATTCGGGGTTACATATTCCGCTTTCTCGTTTATAACTCCGAATCTGTCTCCGTCTCCGTCGTTGCTGAGACCTATGGCGCTAGTTCTGTGTGAGATAAGTTCTATAAGTTCCTGCAGATATTTTGCTCTGGGTTCCGGCATGCCTCCGCCAAAAGACGGGTCATGATGCATGTGAAGTGATTCAAAGCTGATGTTATTACGTCTTAAAAGCTCGTCAAAATATCCTATGCTTGCACTGTAAAGACCGTCATAGATAATCTCGCCGTCGTCGTCTTCACGTGTAAAGTATTCTTTTATTTTTTCAAAATCAATCAAAGCTTCCATATGTTTAAAATATGGTTCTTTAAAACATTTATACTCGATATCATAAGTTTTTGACGGATTAAAAGTTATATTGCCGATATTTTTAATGTTTTCGACAATAGCGTTTGTAATTTCTGTAGTAGCAGGCCCCGCATAATCGGGTATAAACTTTATTCCCAGATACTCAGGCGGATTGTGCGAAGCAGTATACATTATTGCATCCGCATCCAGTTCTTTTGCATTGTAAGCTAATACCGGTGTAGGAATAACTTCAGCAGAAACACTGACCCTAAAGCCTGCATCGGACAAAATTTTTGCGCTGAATTTTGCAAATTCTTCTGCCATATTGCGGGGGTCATACCCAATAATGACAGGTTTTTCAATTCCGTCTTTATCCAGAATGTATTTAGCAATCGCTTTTGTAACGATTTCTACATTTTCAAAATTAAAATCCTGCCCGACAATAGCTCTCCATCCGTCTGTTCCGAACTTTATCGCGTCAGCGTTATTTGTCATTTCCTTAACCTTTTTGTACAATGTTTTAATAAATATATATTTTACCAGAGAAACGGTGTATGGCAAAATGATTGAAATAAATAGAGAAATAAAAGAACTTTTGTTTTTAGGTCCGTCGGGTTCATATTGTGAAGCTGCAAAAAACCAGTTTATCACCTTTTTCCCTTCAAAAAATATTGAACAAAAACCTTTTTCAACAGTAAAAAGTATTATTGAATATGTTGAAGAAAATGAAAATGCTGCGGCGGTAATACCTATAGAAAATTCCATAGAAGGTATTGTAAGAGAGACTATGGATAATCTTTTGAACATCAAAGACCCGGATTTGCAGATTACCGCAGAAACAGTAATACCGGTAAACCACTGCCTTGTCTCAAAAGCCGGCAGTATACAAAAGGTAAAAAAAATTATTTCTCACACGCAGGCACTGGCTCAATGCAGTAAATTTATTGAAAAATATTTTCCCTCTGACATAGAACAAATAGAAAAAGCATCCACAAGCAAAGCAGCTCAAGAGCTGTCAGAGTTAGATGATTCATATGCGGCAATAGCTAATGCAAAGACAGCAGAATTATTCAAATTGAATATTCTTGCTAAAAATATAAACGATGAAAAAGATAATAAAACAAGATTTATCTTTCTTTCACGCTGCACAACGACTCCAACAGGCGCTGATAAAACAAGTATTGCCTTTGCCACTAAAAATCAGCCGGGAGCGCTTGTTAAGGTGTTAAATGTTTTTGACAGTTTAAATATAAATCTTATGTACATAGATTCCAGACCTTCAAAGAAAAATCTCGGTGAATATGTATTTTTTGTGGATTTTGAAGGTCATACAGATGATGAGCCGGCACAAAAGGTTCTTGATTTAATTAGACTGAATACAAATTATATAAAACTGATTGGTTCGTATCGTAAATTTTAATAGCAAAAAATTTTTTTATATGTTTTAAATTCTGTATGCGTATACCTACACTAAATACAAATCCCATACAGCTTGTGAAACCTGTGTGGAAAAATTTCAGCACAACAGATACAAGAAAAGTATTTGAAAATTTTTCTATAAAAAATGAAATACTTGGTAATCTTTCTGTTGGTATTAGCGATTGCCAAGACGGTTTTGGCAGATGGATTATAGAAATTAAAAATACTCTCGGGAAAGTTTTTGGTAAAGAAGTAATTTCTATTGACCGAAATAATAAATATATGACAGGATATAACATACTTGTTGAAAGAGAATACAGGCAGAAGAATTATCGTTTTGGCGAATTATTGAGACTTGCAAGTATTATGGAAATGATAGAAAACAAATGCCCGCTTCTTTATATTTATTCAAAAGACTCTGCAGTGTATTTTCACAGCAAATATAAATTTGAACCTGCAATCAGAGCATTTGAAGAAAGAGACGCAGCTCTTATGACTATTGCAAATGACAAATCAAGAAATTTTAAAGACTTAACCAATATGGCAAAAATTCTTCAAAAAAAAATCAATGAAAATAAAGATAATGCAAAAAAACAAAGAGAATTAACTCAAAAAACAAATATTCTTGTACAAGAATATATAAAAAGAGCTATTTCTGAAAATATGCCTCAAAAAAATCATCCGTTTGAAAGAGGAATGGATATGATACTGGAGAGGAAAGCAGTAATAAACAACAGTGACTATTACAATGTTCTTTTTGCACAACATGGAATAGATTACAAAGTATAATAAGAGTTCTAAATTTTCATATCGTCAAATGACTCCGACTACGTTTTGGATTTTCTTCACGCTCGGACAGTTTCCAATCTTTATACTGCACGGAGATACTCCGTATCTCCGTGCAGTATAAAGATTAACAACGCCGTACGCATCAGGATGCCCTCGGGTACAAGCGAGGTCCCACTCAAACAATTAAAGAAAGTGGAAATATTGAGCCGGCTTGTAAAAATTCCGCTCAAACAGCACTACACAGTACCAGAGTTCCAGCTGTGAAGATAAGCTTCCTGCTCCGGTGTCAGGGTATCAATTTTTATTCCCATGGAATCAAGTTTAATCTTTGCAATCTCAACATCAACTTCGTGAGGAAGTGTATACATTTTATTTTCAAGTTTACCCTGATTTTTAACAATGTACTCAATACCGAGAGCCTGATTTGCAAAACTCATATCCATAACAGAAGCAGGATGTCCTTCTGCGGCAACAAGATTGACCAGTCTGCCTTCCGCAAGAACATAGATAGATTTACCATTTTTGAGTTTATATTCTTCCAAAGAAGGTCTGATTTGTCTGATTTCTGTTGTTTCTTTTTTCAAACCGTTTACATTGACTTCAACGTCAAAGTGACCTGCGTTGCATACAAATGCACCGTCTTTCATTGTTAACATGTGATGAACATCAACAACATTCTTGTCACCGGTGATAGAAAGGAAAATATCACCAACTTTTGCAGCTTCTGCAATAGGCATTACACTATAGCCTTCCATAGCGGCTTCCAGAGCTTTTAGCGGGTCAACTTCCGTTACGATAACGTTTGCACCGAGACCTTTTGCTCTCATTGCAGCGCCCTTGCCGCACCAGCCGTAACCGCATACAACAAAAGTTTTGCCTGCAAGCAGGATATTTGTTGCACGGATTATGCCGTCAATAGAGCTTTGACCTGTGCCGTATCTGTTGTCATAAAGGTGTTTTGTAAGGCTGTTATTAACGCCAACAGTCGGGAATTTAAGACTGCCGTCTGCTTCCATTGCCTGTAAACGTATAATACCAGTTGTTGTTTCTTCTGTAGAGCCGATAATATCAGGAATTAAGTCCTGTCTTGTTTTATGAATAGTTGCAACAAGGTCGCATCCGTCATCAATCACAATATTAGGTTTATGATTTAATACAATTTCAACATGTTTTGCATATGTATCAGGAGTTTCACCCGCATATCCGTATACCGGAATACCCCAGTATTTTACAAGCGCTGCTGCTACATCGTCCTGTGTGGACAGAGGGTTTGATGCAGCCAGCACTGCATCTGCTCCGCCTTCTTTCATTGCAATACAAAGTGCGGCTGTTTCTTTTGTAACATGTACGCACGCAGTGAGCCTGAGACCTTTGAAAGGTTGTTCCTTTCTGAATCTTTCTTTGATTCTTTCAAGAACAGGCATGTCTTTCATTGCCCATTCAATGTTATTTTTTCCCTGTTCAGCCAGAGCCATATCTTTTACGTCGCATTTTAATTCAGTAGTTGTAGTCATTTAATTCTCCTTATGTTTCAGACTTTGCTGCTATGCAAAATTTTAGCATATAAATATGACAAACAATAATAATTTATATTCCAAATAGATTTTTCTTAATACTGGATATTTTATATTTTTGTTTTTGTAATATTTCATCCACAACACCTGCAAGATAAATCGTATCCAATTTGTTTATATTGCTGCCGTATTCCAGAGAATCTTTGAGTATTCTGGCAAGACTCGCAGCAGCCCAGGACTGCTGTACAAAATTTGTTAAATCTTCTTCTGTTTGTTTAATGTTTTTATGTGCCATTTGGACTCCTTATGTAAAGTTTTGTAGAATTTTTAGGATTATTATTCATTTATATGAATTATTGTCACATATATTATCATTTTATGGAATATATGTCAAATAAATGACAGTATTGTACAATTAAGGAACTTATATCATGAATTTTGGGATTATTGTATGTTAGTAAAAAACAGAATTAAGTCATTGTTGGCATTAGAAAATATTAAGGTAAAAGATCTGGCTGTGCTTTTGAAAGAAAAATACAATAAAGATATTTTGCCAAATACTCTATCAAAACAGATAAATAATGAAATTATAAGATTTAAAGATTTAGAAGAAATCCTTGACGTAATAGGCTACGATATTGTTTTTAAAAAACGATAAGCTTGTTGTATTTTCTGTATAATACAATTTTTCTTCTGTTTGTTTAAGGTTTTTATGTACCATTTGGACTCCTTATGTAAAGTTTTGTAGAAAATTAAAGGACTTAATATTCATTTATATGAACTTTTTGTCACTTATTTTAGCAATATATTCCAAAAATGTCAAATAAAGGACATAAGTATACAATAAAGGAAATAAAGGTCATTCAAAATAAACTGTCATCGTAAGATTGTTTCAGGATTTTCAGCGAAACAGCTTAGTATTAAATTACTCAGTCGGATATGGCGTTTTTTATTTCTAGGTACAAATAATATAAAGATTTTTAGAGGATTTTATGTCTATAACAAATAAAATTAAAGGAATTTTAGCTACTGAGGGAATAAGAATTAACGAACTGGCGGTTTTATTGTCAAAAAAAAAGAATAAACAAATTCTGCCAAACACTCTTACAAAAAAAATTAATCGTGGTGCTATGAAATACGAAGATTTAGAAGAGATCCTTGACGTAATAGGCTACGATATTGTTTTTAAAAAAAGACAGAAAGATACATAAACAAACGCACAATAATTTTTCGTACAATACATTTTGTACGAAATCAAAGCCCTCTCACAAAACTTGACATTTAGTCAACTTTTGTTCGGCAGAGTGGCAAAAGAAGCCAAAGGTGAGCAGTGACGGCTCGAAGCGGAATCTGACGGGGCTTTGTCCCATGCGAAGGCAAACCACGCTTTGCCGTAGCGCCAGTATTCAAAGACAGGCCCGAGACTGCAACTGCGACACTAGATTAGATTGGATATTTTGTAGTTCATTGACAACACCGCGATACTAGATTAAATTACTGGTATTAATAAAGTATTTTTCTTGATTTACTTGATAAATAAATAATATTTTTGTTACAATATTAACAACGGTTGTCCATTACCATGCCAAATAACCTTAATAAGTACGGATTATATTCAACGATGAATAGTCAAAATATAAAAAAGATTTTATTATTTTTTTGTATATCAATAGCAATATTTTTTACTGGCAGTGTAAAATCATTTGCATCGGATTATCAGTACAAAGTTTTGGATCCTAAATACAATCCTCAGGCAGAAGAATTGTTGAATGGAACACTGTCTAACATTCCTGATGTTGACCTAAAAGAACCTAAGCAGTTTAATTTTGGTGATTTCTTTGCTATATTTGCTCTGGTCGTTTTTCCGATAATAATTGTTTCACTTGCTGTTAAAACATTGAAAGAAATAAAAGAAGAAATTCCCGGTATAGAAAATCAGAATATTAACAATATAACAATAGAAGAAAAAAGCGAAACTCCTCAAAAAAAAGCAGCACAAAATAAAAAAACTACATATACAACACGTGATGGCAGGAGAAATGTTCCCAACAAAAGGCCAAATAATAAAAAACCTCAGCCTCAACCCCAATCTCCACCTCCACCACAAACACAACCAACCCCCCGGCATCAGTCCGCTCCGGTACAAGCCTATAATAAGCCGCCTGTGAATCCTAAGGAAGTTAAAAAGGTAAATCCCATAAGAAATAATACACATGTAACATCAGATATAACCCGCAAGACACAAATACGACCGGCAGTCCCACAAAAACCGGTTTCTCAACAGGAAAAGCTGCCGCAAAATGCTAATATTTCAATAAGCAGATATTTTTCTTCTCCTAAGCAAAAAGCCCAAAATCCCATGCTTTTGAATACCTCTATATTGTCTAAAAATAAAGGATTATGTCTTGTTGAATATAACAAAAAATACTCGCTTATTGGATACATCAATAATGAAATATTCATGCTGAATCAGTTTGATACTGTACAAACAAACGAAATCCGTTCAAGACTCTCCGAATCAGTGGATTCTAAAGACAGATATATAGTAAGACTGGGTGACTATAAGGCTCTTGTTGAAGTAACGGATACAAGAATGAAACTGCTTCTTGAATTATAAAATTCTGCTATATAATTAATAAATGAAAAAAATTTTTGCAGCTGTTATTTGTCTGGTTTTTTGTATGTTGTTTTTTCTTTTGTCCGGCAAACAGAAGGATAATTGTACAATAATAAAATTTTCTCTATGGGGTTCACAGAGTGAAATTGCTATACTAAAACCTTTGATAGAGCAATTTGAACAGCAGAATCCAGATATAAAAATTCAACTTTTGCATATACCGCAAAACTATTTTCAAAAGCTTCATCTTTTGTATGCTTCCAATCTCGCACCGGATGTTGTATTTATCAATAATTATTACCTGCCCAAATATGTTAAAGCCGATTTGTTAGAGGATTTGACAGAGTTTATAAATAAAGATGATTATTTCGCTAAAGCAGTTGATAATTTTACATACAATAACAAAATATACGCAGTCCCCAGAGATGTTTCAAACCTTGTAGTCTACTATAATAAAGATTTGTTTGATGAATACAAAATACCTTATCCTGACAGAAACTGGCTAATGGAAGATTATTTAAATATTTCAAAAAAGTTTGCGGCAAAGGGTATCTGGGGTACAAGTTTTGAAACTGATATGCTTTTTTGGCTGCCGTATCTTATGAGCAACGGTGCTTCTGTGTTGAGTGATGATGGGCAAAAAATTATGCTGAATACTAAAGCGGCAATGGATTCTCTTGATTTTTATGCTTCTCTTGCAAATGTTTATAAAGTTGCACCCCAAAAGAGTGACAGCGCAAGTTTGACAATGGCGCAGCTTTTTTTACAGCAAAAAATGGCAATGCATATTTCGGGCAGGTGGCTTGTTCCAAAATACAGGTCAGAAGCAAAATTTGATTGGGATATTGCACCATTTCCAGCCGGTACCAAAGGTTCTGTCGTAAATATAGATGCTTCCGGTTATGCATTGTCAAAAAATTCAAAACACAAAAAAGAAGCATTAAGATTTATACAATTTATAACATCCAATGAATCGCTTACTTTATTAAGCAAAAGCGGTCTTATTATACCTGCCAGGAAAGATACTGCATATTCTAAGGTATTTTTGGATAAATCACAAAAACCTTTTTCTTCGGAAATATTTTTAGATACTATAAAAACCGGTAAAGTTACACCTGTTAATGAAAATTATCAAAAGATAAATGATATGTTGAATACAATTCTTGAACCATTGTTTCTGGGCAAAGAAAAAGCCCGAAATTTGTTAAATAACGGGCTATAATAGATTTATGTCGAACATAAAGTATCAATTTATTGTGAATGTTGTTATATTCCTAGCATCATATACCTGTTTATTGAAGAAAGCTGTGTAGCACCGGAAAAACTTATACGATCGCGCTTTGCAGAGTTATATTCTTCTTCAACTTCGTCTTTTAATGCTTCGTAGTATTCCCGTTCTTCGTCTGTATATGCCATATAAATTTCGTAATCAAGTTCATCTATTGTGGTATCATAATCTTCGTCCAGATTTCCTGTAATGGTTAAGTTCAAGGTGTTCATAATATCATCAAACGGAATTGACTCGCGCGTCGTTGTTTCTGATTGGGCTTTCAACATTTCTTCCATTCGCTGAGCTGTTTCAAGGCGCATTTTATCAGTGTCTTTGTCTCCAGAAGGCACAAGTCCGTATAATGCCAGCTCCTGCATAATCAACTGGTATTCATAGTCATTTTCCTCAACTTTTTGTGAAGCAGCTGAGGATGGGACATACATAGACATCATATAAGAAGGTATGGGGCTTATTGACATACAGAACACCATTCAAGTTTAGCGCTATCATGATAATACCCAAATCAAAAATTTTTAAACAAATAAAAAACCCTACACAGGTACGATTTTGTTACCTGCGTGGCTCGCAGGTGGGTGAGTGCCTTGGTCTATCCGTTTCCTGCTGGCACAGATTTTCTGCGGCAGGTATACTTCAAAACGTTCGAGTCGCCTCTCCCGATAGTAAATAATGTAGGAACAAAATTAATACCTGTATAGAGTATTAATATTTTATAC
>CALUVO010000079.1 GCA_944324245.1 Candidatus Gastranaerophilales bacterium
GGTAAACGCAGCTAAGGCAGCTGATTTTCTTAATTCTGTTTTAGAACCAAGCATAAAATATATGGCTTAAGCTATTTTTCAATTTTAATTGTTATAAAAGAATTTGCATCGATTTTTATCGGTTCAAATTCTTTTATATTATTCAGCTTTTTATCCTCCATAGCATCTGTTAAATAAATAGCTTTATAAGGCAGCTGTGTAGAAAATTTTAAGACTTCCTGTTTATCGGATTTATTTATATATCTGACTGTTAAGTTATTGTGATTATCTAGTTTTGCAGTGCTCAAAAGAATATTTTTATTTCCTGAGTCAAATAGTTTTAAATTTGCTAAATCAGCCCGTAAAAGCAATGTTGAACAGTAGAATTTTTCTGTATTGCTTTGCATTTGTTTTATGTTTTTTGAAAAACATATTGCAAATCTTGCAGTATTTTCTTTTAACATTTGAAGATCCGGTGTAGGCAGCGGCGGGCCTGCCGGTGTGCCGCGTGTCGGATTATGCGGATTTGATATTGTTCCTGTTGCCCTTAAGATGGTTAAACAAAGTTCATTTTTGTATATTTCGTACTCTTGCAGACCTTCCGTTATAATACCAAGTCCTTGCGTCCACAGGCATTTTTGTATCGGAGCTGTGTTGTGTTTCAGCTCAATTCCTCTCGGAGCAGGAATATGCTTATAAATATCGTAATCTGCATCAAACTCTCTTGTCATATATCCTGCAAGGTCGTCAGAAACTGTTTTTACAACAGGTGATTCCATATTAAATTTAACCTGCAGTATGTGGTCTGTTGATTTATTCTGCCAGTTTATAATAAATTCTGCGTAGTCATTTTGATTTTCCAATATTACATCGGTTTTTATTATATGCCGTTTATTTTTTGTGCTGCGGCCTTTAGCTGTTGACTTTTCAGGAATGAATATCTCAAATTGAATTTCCAATATGCTTCTTATACTGCCTTTTTCAATAATTTTTGACTTAAGTATTTTTGATTGAATCGGTTTGTCATTTTTTAGTGCACCAAAGTTGTAGCTGTCGCCTGTATCCGCTCTGTCTGTGAACTGGATAAAATCTTTGTACGTTTTATTTGTTTTTTTATCTGTAACAAATATTTTTCCTCTGTTTACGTATAGTTTTATGCAATCATTTTCTATAGAGTTACTTGTAATTTTTAAAGAACTTTGGGTATTTATATCCCTTTTATCTACCTGCTTTGAAGATAGTCTTTTTACATTTTTAATATCGATTAGATACTCGTACAGATTTGTATAATCCTCCGTAACAGGAATTTTGTTTACAGGATATACTTTGCTGTCAGGGAAACCTTTGATTGTTTTTATAAGCTGAGCATTATAAAAATCCGGAAGTTTTTTGTCAGTTACAATTTTTAGCGCACCGCAAAAATCGAAATTTGAAAGGTTTATAACAGACAATTTGTTGTCGGAAAATAAGTCTCTTTCTATACTTTTAGAAACTGAATGCAGTACCTCTTTTAGTTTTAGAAATCTGGTCTGATTTTCTTTATGCACATTATCAATGCTGCAGCCATAAATACTGTCATGAGGCTGATTCAATAGAAGCAGTCTGTATGCGTAATCAATTTCTCGCTGAAAAGATTTTGTAAGATTTAAAAAGGAAGTTATCGCCTGCATAGGCTGATAAACCCTGGCAAGCTGCCATTGATATTTACTGTTTTGCTGTTTTAAATCAATTCTTGAGGATAAAACACCCGGAAGGATAAAATTTCTTTTAGTGTCTCTAAATTCCGTTTTGATATTTTTTTTGAAATTATTTTTTACTTTTCTCAGATAATCAAAAGGTGTGGCAAGAATGATTTCATAATCCTCAAGCCGTTTATTCACTTCTTTAATCTGTTCTTGTATATTATCTGCAACTGCCAGATGATCAGCACCTATGGGTAAAAGAATTGTATCTGAGGAATATTCTGCTATTCTATCAAGCGTTCTTTTGAGCATTTGTACTTTTTTTTCATAATCAGCATCAATGCTGAAATAATCATGGAAATACCCTTCTATCAAATATACAGAATCAAGCCCGTTAAATTTAAATTCTGATTCAAGTTTTCCGAGTCCTCTCCAGAACATTGCATATGGAATGCCAAAGTACTTAATAATCTGGGGTATATGAGCACTGTGCCCGAAAGTATCAGCGTGGTATGCTATAAAATCATTGCAGCCGTATTCTTTGGAATATTTTATTCCTGTTTGCAGGTTTTTTATAAGAGCTTCCGCATCTACAAGAAAACTGTCTGTTGAGCAGAAAAAAGGGCCGATAAAAAGGCGTTTTTCTTTAATCAGTTTTCTTACAATATCTTTCTTTTCAGGACGCAATTCAAAATAATCCTCGATAGCCAGTGTCTGTCCGTCAAAATAAAAAGACGGAATTTCGTTTGATTCCAGCTTATCTAAGACATCATCAAAAACCTCAATGAGTCTGACTCGAAATTCTTCAAACTCTCTGTACCACTCTCTGTCCCAGTGTGTATGCAGGTATGCGTATACTTTCTTTTTCATATTCTATATATTAAACTATCTGTTTTATCTTGCCAAAATCTTAAAGTATGTTTACCTGTTATTTAAAGATTTTACATATATGTAATATAAAATTATAATTTTGTTATGAAAAAGTTTATTACAATATCCCTGTTAATTATTATCTTTTTGATAATTGTGCTCAGCTTCCATAAGAGAGCTGTTTCTCACAAAGTATTAAAGGTTATTTCATCAAATGAATTCTATATAGATTTTAATGACAATACTACAGCTGATACTGACGAACTTGTTATCCTTGATGATATTGATATTGAACCTGATTCACTCTCTAAAACGGACACAGCAAGACTCAATTATCTTGGCAACAAGTATGCTCAGACTACGGTGTTGAACAAATATGTTACTTATAAAAATCATAAAATAACACTCTCTGATGGTTCTGATTATAAAAAGCTTCTTGAAAATAAAGGCTATTTTTTAACATCAACTAACGAAAAACTTGTCAGTGAAAATATTAATAAGGCAAAGAAACTAAATCTTGTTGTCTATAACAAAAATACAAATAAATATCATAAACTGGACTGCAAGTATGCTCTCAATTCTCCTGTAATTGAGATTCTTAAAGTTTCTGATCTGCCTGACAAAGCTGTTCCATGCAAACTTTGTATACAGAATAAAGATAATAATAAAACAAAGAATATCAGCCAAAACAAATACCCGAGAGATGTTTATGAGCCATATTCGCCATTATATAAGGACTCTGCTATTGAATTTTATGTTACTGACTATACAAAGTATTTTTATCCTTCACAAAAATGCCTGACAACTGCTTGTATGTCACTTGTTAGAGAAATTAAAAACGCAAAGTACACTATTGACTTTGCAATATACGGAATTGACAAACAGCCCTCCGTTATAAATGCATTAATAAATGCACAAAAAAGAGGTGTCAAAATTCGCTGGGTCTATGATACGGACAACAAAGGCACGACTATATACAATGATTCTCTGAAACTTAAAAAATATCTTACATCTGCCGTAGCTGATTCTATTGCCGCCGGTTCAGTTTTGCCTGACGGCAGAAAGATGAGAGATGCGATAATGCATAACAAATTTTTTATATTTGATAATCAAAAAGTCTGGACAGGTTCTGCCAATGTCTCTCATACGGATTTGTCGGGCTTTAATGCTAATTCTGCTGTGCTTATAAACTCAAAAGCAGTAGCTTCTGTCTTTGAAAAAGAGTTTGAACAGATGTATTCTGGGAAATTTCATCAGCTTAAACAGCCTACGGAAAAGAATTTAAATACAGCTGCAAACTCGGAAATCTCCGTTTATTTTTCTCCGCAGGATAATATTATAACAAACAACATAATACCTCTGATAAACTCAGCAGACAGCTATGTCTATATTCCGGTGTTTGTTGTTACACACAGGTCGTTTAATGAAGCCTTGATAAAAGCAAAACAAAGAGGAGTTGATGTCCGGATGATTGTTGATGCGACATCTGCATCATCCAGGTATTCCTCTGTAAAGTTTTTAAGACAAAACGGAATAAAAATAAAAACAGAAAATCGTGCAGGCAAAATGCATATGAAATCAATTATCATCGACGGCAAGTATGTTGTACTCGGCTCTATGAATTATACAAAGAGCGGTGAAAAATACAATGATGAAAATGTTTTGATAATAAAAAACAAAGAACTTGCGTTAAAGTTTAAAGAAAAATTTCTGTATTTTTATAACGATATTCCGGACAAATGGCTGTATAAAAATCCGGGAGCAGAATCATATAACTCAATTAACTCCTGCAGCGACGGAGTGGACAACGATTTTGACAATAAAATCGATTTAAATGATGATTCCTGCAATTTTAAATTAAAAAAGCAGGAATCATCAAAAAATAATTTTTAAATTTCACTAATATGATTAATATATCCCCGGAATCAGTTTATCGTAATCTTCAACTGTTCCGTTATCCATACAGCAAAGTATTATTGCCTTTCCTAAAGGATGCAGGTCTGATTTTAAGTACAGTTTGAGTTCTTCTTTAAAGAAATCTTCAAGCATTTTTGCACCCTTATCATATCCTTCTTCTTCGATTTGCGGCTGTTTTGTAACATCAAAGAATTTTTTGGAAATAGGTGTGCCTTCAATATGGATGTTTTCTGGTATGTAGCCTCCTAACGGATGACGTGCAGGTTTTAGATTCAATTTTTTAAACGAAGCCTGACCTCTTCTTGCCAGATATTCTCTTATTACCCATTCACCCATAAAACCTACTTCCCAAGCACCTATGTGCTGGTTAGGAATAAGAATGTTTCTGGTTTTTGTTGTTCTCATAAACTGCTCAAGAAGGATATTTGCCAAGTCTACTCTTTTTCCTGTAGCAAAAGGCCAGAAGGAACCTACACCCTCGCTTTGAAGTTTAAATGATTCTTTTCCTTCGCCTGTAATACTCGGGTTGCCATATCCTCTGGGTGCTACCAGTCTCCACAGCCACGCAAGCGCAGGAGGAAGTATGTGAAGCATTCCAAAGATTCCGTATGAAGGATTTTCTTTTGTACATGGCGGAGTTCTCAAGCCAAAGCTTCTGTAATCAATTTCAATCGGACCGTCCTGTATGTTTTTCATCTGTTCTCTCGGGATGATGATTCTGGGGTTCGGGCATTTTTTGCCGGGTTCATCTTCAACATGTTCCCATATCAGGCATGTAGCATCTGGATGTGCTTCGAGATTAAAAAATATAAGCGGTTCTTTAGGGTTTGTTGTTACTGACTCCAGATTCGGATCTGTGCCGTATTTTTTTATGTGGTCAATTCTGACAAACCATGAGCTCTCTGCATCAGCAACACAGAGTCTGCCGTTATCCTTGAAAAAGCTTGGATGGCATAATGCCATATCGTCTGTAACCGGTTTGAGCTTACATCCTTGAGGAAGTGCAAGATATTTTTCTTCTCCGTTAACAACATTACGACCCAGCAGCAGACGCCCGTCTTCTTCACGGTGGGCATATTCAAGCATTTCACTTTTTCCGCTGCCCGATGCACCTTCGTGGAGGATACTTATATCATTGTCATAAGGTGTGGTTATGTTAACAGTAGAAGCGTGAACCGTTACAAAATCTTCTTTCAATCCCAGAGCAAGCAGAACTCCGTATACACCTTTTTTGGCACTCGGACCGGGATAAAGGTTGTAAGAAAATACTTCGTGGACTTTGCCCTGCTGATTGTGTACAACAACCTGTTTCCCCTCAAAATGAGAATGTCTGAAAGGCGGAGCTACATAAATTATGGCTCTTGGTTCAAAGTCTTTTTCTAATTTGTCGACAGGAATCATCCCCTGCAAGTCATATATACTTGCTGCAAAAAATGCTGCATTCTTAGGAGCAACCATCAAAGCGGGATACCCGTATTGCGCACCGCCCGCCATAAACGGAACAAGGATAAGCTCATTTGTAGCAAGCCAGTTAAGAGTTTCCTCTCTAAGCGGTGCAAAATCTTTTTTAAAACGTTCTTTAAATGTAGTTTTATCTGTCATTGCAATATTATTGACAACCATACAGTTGGGGTCGCGTCTTCTCATATACGGGTCTGTATAATTTATAGCAATGCCGTTTTTGCATCTCACAACTGTTGCTTCCACAATATTGCCTTTATCAGGTACTTCATAGCACACATCATATGTAAGGTTGCCGGCACCGTTTGTTGAAAGGTCAATTAATTCACTGCGCTTTTCAGGGAGTATAACATTAGCAGATGCTTCAAAAACTTTTTTTAAATCATTATCTATGTGCCAGTATTTCCAGGCTTTATTTGATGTTAATAAATTATCCATAATAATCCTTAATTTATAGTCTATATTCGATTATATTATAAAGTTGTTCTTTAATCTTAAATTGTGTGCTTTTGTAAATTATTTTGTATATTTACAAAAACAATTTGACTCAAAAGAGCCAGTCTAAAGATATGTTGGCTGGGAATATTATAAATATAAAGGTTTATTTAACAGTAAAGGAGTCGAAAGAAATGGTTAATTCAGTAAGTTCAGTTTCTACATCGTCAGTACAAAGTACCAATACAAACGCTGTATCAGAAGAAGAACAAAATAAAAAAACAGAGGAAGAAAAACTTTTCCCAGAACAAGATAAACAAAAGCCTGTAAATAATCCATCTTCGACAATTACAGAAGACACGGCAAAGACTGAAGCTCAATCCTACATAAATACTTTAAAAGCCCAATATCCGCAGCTTGCTGCAAAATTGGATTCATATTATTCAAATCTGGATTTTGAAACGCTGTGCGCAGAAGCTGCTTCGACTACAGACATACGTGCATATATATACAGTGAAACACAGGGTTTTTTGAGATAAATGTGTTAACTCTGTTTTAGTCAGACGGTGTGTCTTTAGATTCTTCGAGTTCTATTCTTTCTTTTACATGTGAAAAGTGAGAATAGTATCAATACGCAATTAATATCCATTGCGTGTGCTTTAAGCATGAATTATTTGAGATATATACCCCAATTATACACTTACATCATGGTAAGGATTATAATTTCTAAAAGCCTTAAAAGACGGCGGCAGGGGTCTTCTTGTCGTAATATTTTCTGTTATCTGGCGTTTTCTGATTTCGACTGCTTCTTTTTTTATTGAACGTTTTTGTAATTTTGAAGCAATTATGTTTCTAAGGTACGGAGTAATTATGTTTGCGGCAAGAACAGAAGCAGCAATAGATGTAACAATACCAACATTATTTTTATGAGTTTCTGCTATATCAAGAGCCTTGTCTACGGCTGGCATAACATTTTTTATTGTATCATCGCTGCAGCCTTTAAAAACATTCAAAAGTTTAGGATTATTCAATAATTCCGTAAGTTTATGATTTTTTAAATCTGCCGTTGTAATAATATTTTTCCAGTCTTTAATATCAGATGCCAATTCGGGCTTTATATTAATTATTGCTTTTGCTAAATCATCTGTCAGAAATTTTCCTTTTTCAACTATTTTGTCGCCCAATCTTTTTATTAAATCGCATACAGTATAAGTCATTGTAACGTTAACAAAGGCATCGGCACCTTCTTGCGGTAAAAGGAATTTTTTTTGATCCTTATCAAGCTTTTTATCTGTTATAACAGCCATTACCTGTGCAATTGAACCAAAAAGTGTTGCCAGAGCACCCATGTGAACAAGCAGTTTGCCGCAGTCTTTTGAGTAGTAGTCGTACATATATTGAATAAAATTCTGCATAAATTTCGGAGGATTCATAATTACTTGCCCTCCGTTTTATTTTGCTCTGAAGGTTTATTCACCATATTTACAAACACTTTGGTCAACCATTTTGTTAAAGGTGCGTCCAGAAGAAAATTTGTACCTATCATAGCAATAGTTGCAGCTAATGTTCCCATTGCTTTTATGTATTTATCCATTCTTTTTTCAAATTCAACAATATTAAGGCTGCCGGTCGCCGTCTTTTTTAATCCGTCGACCATTTTCTTTACAACGGGAAGAAAGTAGCTTTTTCCTTCTACCGGCAGTATTTGTCCGTTTTTAATCAAGTACCGGCAATTATTTTTTATAAATTTAATACCTGCATATCTTACAGCAACACCTACCAGTGTACCTGCTATTATTTTTGCAACGGTTCTTGCAGCTGATGTCTTTCTCGTCTCTTTATCAACTGATTTGTTGTTTAAGTCAATAAAAGGCTGGGTAGCCAGAGCTGTTGCACCGAGAATTATTCTCTGTTCCGGTGCATGCAAATACTTACCTGCTTTGTTAAGAGCTTGTTTTAGAAAATTGTTTTGAATAATCAAGCTTATTACCTTTCACAGACTGTTTTTGCACTGTCTTAAAAAAACAGTACATAGTTTCACACATATTTAATAAAACAAACAGCTCTTCGAAATTGCCTGAATATCATAATTTGTAAAAGATTTGTAACGTTGTATTTTATACAATTATTTTAAATAATTTTCAAATTTTTTATCCACTTTTATCTTAAAACCGCAGGAATCAAAGGTTTCACACCCGCCGAGTCTGATTTTATCTGTTACAAAAGGATATGCCCTGCAATATACGGAACGAAACACATAATCTTTGCATTTATTGTCCTCCCCCAGAGATTGGCACCTGAAAAGGAGCACTCCTTTTTCGTTTTTTCCGGCTATATCAAAATGGCGGTATTTTTTTTCAAATTTTTTTAATGCCTCAAACTGTTTTTCGTCACATACATAATTATCGTCTATCATAAACACAATATTTCTACAGCACTCGCCGCACTGGTTGCATTTACCTTCAATTTTATATTTTGAAGTTAAAAATTTTTGAAAATAAAATTGTAAATACTGAAATATAGTCCTAAACACTGTTATCTAATCCAAAAATCATTTCTTATAATAGGCCAGTCAAAATCATTAAAAGAAAAAATCTGCATAAAATAATATCCGGGCTCATCTATTACAAAGTAAGATTTAAAATAGTTTAAAGATGTATCAATTTCATAATCTTTTGACCAGTATACATTATATCCCCAGTGGTTTGTTTT
The DNA here is from genome assembly GCA_944324245.1 of Candidatus Gastranaerophilales bacterium. Taxonomy (GTDB): domain Bacteria; phylum Cyanobacteriota; class Vampirovibrionia; order Gastranaerophilales; family Gastranaerophilaceae; genus Limenecus. The sequence continues at coordinate 9,057 of CALUVO010000079.1, forward strand.
TTCTTCTTTTTTGACTATTTGTACACGGATAAAATTATCTTTAAACCCTTCTTTGTTTAATAGAATATAATAGACTTTTTCGCCTGCATTAAAATTTCTGCCGGCATTATTAATAGTCTGATTCGTAATAGGCTGGCTGTTAAAAAGGAGTAAAGCTTTATGTTTTCGGCAGCGGAACCCGAATCCGCAAACAAAAACAATACAGCACAATACTATACAGGCAGCGGTATATTTTAAATACGGTTTACTGCTTTTCATTGTTTTTCGATTTCAAATACTCAATCTGATTTTTGACCTGATTTTTCATTTCATTATCTGTTGTCAGGTTCATAAATTTTTCATAATTTGTTATGGCATCAGCATAATTGTTTTCATTTTCATTTGCCATTGCAAGTGCGTAATATGCGTATGCATAATTCGGGTCAAGCGCAATAACCGTACTGAATGCCTTTTTAGCTTTTTGCAAATCATTCATCTCTGCATAGCAGAGTCCTGAATTGTAGAGTGCATCAGTATTTTTTAAATTCATTAAAATTACTTTTTCGTACTGTGCAAGTGCATTTTGTGTATCAGATTTTGCTTTGTATGCATTACCTAGTTTTATTATTGCGTGCTCATCTTTTGGTTCCAGCTCTATTGCTTTCTGGTATTCAAGAATAGCCTTATCGTATTCCTTGTCTTTTACACACACATCCGCTAGTGCAACATGTGCTTCGGCATTTTTGCTGTCTATGGATAAAGCTTTATTTAAAACAGCTAAAGCTTCTGCGGTTTTATCATATTTTAAAAGAATTTTACCGTAATCAACAAGAATCTGTTGATCCTCGGGGTTGATTTCAATTGCTTTTTCGTATTTTTCAAGGGCTTTGTTTTTTGCCCCAATTGTATCATAAGCATCAGCCATTGCTTTTACTGCTTCATTATTATTTGCATCAAGATAAGCAGCCTGTTCATAATAGTTTATAGCTTTCTTTTGCTGACCGTTTTTCATAAACGAATCACCAAGAGAAATATATGCTTTTGTAAGATATTCTCTTACTTTGGGTTCTGTTCTTTGAGAATAAAGGTTTTTGTATATACTTATCGCATTTTCATAATTACCTGTCGCATGCAATGCCAGTGCTTTATTAAACTGTACATTGTAATCATTTTTGTCTGCCGCAAGAATTTCATCATAAAGTTTTATTGCTTCTGTATAGTTTTTGCAAAGGTGATATGTTCTTGCCAGTTCTTTTTTAGCATCAATATTAGACGGCTGCAACTCAAGAGTCTTTTTATAAGAAGCAATAGCTTCATTATACCGGGAATTCTTTTGATAAATTAAGCCGAGATTGTAATATGCCATAGCATCTTTCGGTTTGTATTGAATGTATTCTTTATACATGTTAATGGCATCTTGCGTCTTACCCATATCGGCAAGAAGGTTTGCGTAGTCAAATTTCAAATCGTCAAGATCCGGTTTTATAGCAAATGCATTTCTAAACTCTATAAGAGCAAGTTCATCCTTTGAAAGTCTGACATAAGCAAGAGCCATATTCCCATGAGAAGCATAGTCTTTAGGATCAAGTCTAACGGCTTTTTTAAACATTTCAACTGCATTTGTATAATCTCCGGAACGAAGCAGTGCAAGACCGTAATTAGCATATTCATTAAATCCTGCTGGATTTTTTGTATACAAAGTTGCATATTCATCTGCTGCATCCTGATATTTGTCCATTTTTAAATAAATAGATGCAAGATTTTCTCTTGCTTCTACGTTATCCGGATAATATCCGAGGAATGTCTTAAAATACTTAATAGCTTCCTGATTATCCCCCTGTAAAAATTTAACATTTGCAAGATTTAGGTAATTATACTTGTACTCAGGAAAAATAGTCAAAGCCTGATTGTATGCAGCAAAAGCACTGTCATAATCGTGCTGCTGCTGAAGAATATTACCAATACTGATATAGACTACAGCATCATTAGGTTTTATCTTAACAGCCTTTTTGTATGCAACAAGCGCGTTCTGCCAGTCACCCATTTCAGAATATATTCCGCCGAGTTTAATGTATAAAATAGCTTCGTCAGGTGAAAGTTCAATAGCCTTTTTAATTTTATCTATTGCAAGTGAGTAATTGCAGTCTTTTTCAAGTATATTTGTTTCCTGAAAAAGTTTATATGCCTCGGGAGACATTTTGGCCGATACCTGTAAATTCCCGCCTGTATAAAGGGCAAGTACTAATGATAATGCTATAGTCAATTCTTTTTTCATGGTTTTATTATCTTATGTTTTTCTAAAAAAATCAATCTTTCGTAGTTATTTTACAAATCAGGTATTAATTCCATTTTATAAGGACAGAAGCAAGCTCTTCATTGCTGTTATCTTCTTTTATTACATGTCTTGTGGAAATAATATTATTATCTTTGACTTTTTGTGCTATTGATATAACTTTTGAACCGCAGGTGGTTTCTTTTCTATATTTAATATCAATAACAGCGGGTCTGTATTTTATTCTGAAATCATTGTCCAATGATTCAAGAGCCCAAATTATATAATTGCAGTTATTTGCATGGTTGTTTATATCAATATCATCAAATCTCACTTCAAATTCTTTTTGATAATCTTCTTTTTCGGGCAGCAATATTTTATTGTAATCAAGTTCAGAATCTCTTTTTTCGTAATGCGGCATATAATCAGCCAGTATTTGTTGTGCAGGCAGCAATTTTCTTGTATTCATATCTATCAGCGCCCATGTTGAAACAGCCTTACCAACCGGTTGTACGTTATTTACAAAAAATTCAAAATCCCTGTATGCATATAATCTGGATGTACCTCTGGGTTCTGTTTTTATTATAAGTGTATTAGTATTTTTTATTTCGTCATACAGTTCGATATGATACTTTAAAACAACCCACGCATAATTATTTGAAAAAACAAAACTCGGACCGAATCCCAGAGATTCCGCACTAAGTGTTGCAATATCCTGCATAAAGTTTAGCAGTGCAGATTCTTTTAATGAACCTTTGACATTTTGTTCGTAATATTTTATTTCGTATTCTTTTTGAAATACAGTTGATATTTGTGTCATATAATTCGCCTTATCAATTACCGGTCTGGGAACTCATTTTAGGCTTTTTCTCTTTTTTATATTTTACTTTCTGAAAAAGGAAAATCATCGGTGTTAAAATAACAAGCATCGCAGCATATATTTTAAAACAATCCATATATGCCATAAGTGTTGATTGCTGTACAAGCTGTTTGTATACAACTACATTGGCTTTTACTGCAGAAAGAGCGTGTCCTGACATAGTTGCAATACCGGACTGAAGAGCGCCGAGTTTTTCGGTAAATCCGGGATGAGAGTATGTTAAATTTCTAATCAGGTGTGTTTGATGAACCTGACTCATTCTTGATACCATAGTAGAAACAGCTGAGGTTCCTATTGCACCGCCGACACTTTTCGCAAGGTTGAATACGCCTGTTGCATTTGTCATTTGATTATTCTTCAATGTTACAAATGCAATTGTCATCAATGGTATCATAACAACAGAAAATGCAGCCCCGCATATAATATTGGGTAAAATAATATTTCCCATGGATATCTGCAGATTTAATGTTCCAAAAAGAATATTTGAAAACGCAAGTATCAGCATTCCAGCTGCCATAACCCAGCGTTGATCGACTCTATTGGCAAGTACGGCGCAAATAATTAAACCGGCAAGAGAGCCAAAACCCCTAGGGCTTATAGCAAGTCCGCTCAAAGTTGCAGTATATCCCATTAACTGCTGCAAAAATAGTGGCAAAATAGCAAGTGTAGAGTATAATACAGCACCTATAATAAAGTGCAGGAATGTACCTATCGCAAAGTTCTTGTCTTTAAATACCTTTAGATTAACAATGGGCTCTTTTATTATTAATTCTCTTATAACAAACGCTAAAAAAGTTACCCCGACAAGTGTTGCAGACCATCTGACCCATCTTGCACCAAACCAGTCACATTTCTGTCCGTTATCTAAAATTATTTGTAAAACAAACAGCCATATTGTGAGCAGAATAAACCCCCAGTAATCAACGGATTGAACTTTTCCTTTTTTGGCATACGGGGGATCAACAATAAATTTTTGAATCAGCCACAAAGAAATAAAACCTATTGGCACATTAATTAAGAAAATCCAATGCCAGGAATATGTATCAGTTATCCATCCACCTAAGGTAGGGCCTATAATCGGAGCAAAAATAACCCCGAAGCCGAATACCGACATTGCAACGCCACGTTCTTCAGGAGGAAATTCTTCCATCATAACAGCCTGCGAAATAGGCATAATTGCACCGCCGCCAATACCTTGAATAACACGTGCAAAAATAAGCATTGTCATACTTGTTGCCATACCGCACAGAGCAGATGCAAGAGTAAACATCAACGTAGACAAAAGAAGAAAGTTTTTCCTTCCCATAAGAGTAGAAAACCACGCAGTTGACGGGATGATTACTCCGTTTGCAACAAGATAGCTTGTTAATACCCAAGTAGACTCATCTCTTGTAGCAGAAAAAGAACCCGCTATATGAGGAAGTGCTACATTTGCAATTGATGAATCAAGTACAACCATAAAGATTGTAAGCATTACTGCACCGGCGCTGAGCCAAGGATTTCTTTTTTTATTTTCAAAATTGTCTGTTATTACGGCTTCATTACTCATTTTTTAATATCTAATCTAAATGAGCAGCTGCCGCTATTTAAAGCATACGGCAGCTGCTCATTTTAATTATTTTACATAAACTTTAGGTACAACGCTCATGCCGGGTTCTATGCTGTATTGAGAATCTATTTTTGAAGTAAATACTATTTTTACGGGCACACGTTGTACAACTTTTACATAACTGCCCACAGCGTTTTCAGGTGGGAACATACTGGCTTTTGCACCTGTGCTTGATTGTATCGAGTCGACTACGCCCATTAGCTTTAGATGAGGATATGCATCTACTTTAATTTTAACTTTTTGACCGACTCTTATTTTGTCTAATTGTGTTTCTTTAAAGTTTGCAACAACCCATCTTTTGTCAGGTACAATAGAAAACAACGGTGCACCCGCATTTATATAAGCACCTTCTTCTGCTGAACGGTTAGTAATTTTGCCGTCTTCGGAGGCATAAATTTTTGTATAAGAAAGTTCCAGTTTTGTCTGGTTCATTACAGCTTCAAGTTTTTTTAATTCAGCATCAGCAACTTTATTCTTTTCCTTTGAAAAAACTGCCTGCTGTGCAGTAGCGTAATTTGCCTTTGCTAAATCATATTTTGATTTTGCTCTGTCGTATTCCTGCTGGGAAACTGCGCCTTTGTCATAAAGATTTTTGTATCTGTCATAATCCTGCTGAGCAACTTTCATATCTGTTTCAGCTGCGTTTTTGTCGACTACTGCAGATTTTTGTTTATATAACGCCATTTCATAAGCTGCTTTTGCCTGTTCATAGCGTACTTTGTAATCTCTGTCATCTATAGTTAATAACAACTGCCCTTTTTTAACATGTTCGTTATCATCTACATATAATTTTTCAATAATACCTGTAACTTTTGGGCTCACTCTTATTATGTGCCCTTCAACAAATGCGTCATCCGTTGTTTCAAAAGTAGAAAAATAAAGCCAACCAAGCAGGCATAATACCAAAACTACAAGAGTAGGTATTAAAAATCTCTTTTTTACAACTTTTTTGGTTTTTCTTTTTCTTGATTTCTTCGGTGTTTCAGCTGATGCTTCGACCTTGTTATTGTTCTCTTCCATTTTATACCTCGTTATTATTCAATTCGTATTCGACTTCTATATTTTTACGTACTTTGCGCAACAGGTTTATCAGTGTCAAAATTTCTTCATCTGTCATATTTTTATACTGTGCGGCATTCATTCTGTCTTTCAGCGGTTTTGCTATATCAGCTTTTTTTCTGCCTTCTTCCGTTAAAAATACTTTTAGTATTCGTCTGTTGCTTTCGTCTTTTTCCCGACGGATATATCCTTTTGTTTCTAATACATCTATCATTCTTGTTATATTGGGTCTGTCTTTACCTAATATATTAGCTATCTGGGTTTGGTACAATCCGTCTTCTAACGTCAACAAGAGTAATATACCAAGCTGTTCTCTGGTGATATTATCACACCCGTTAACAATCAAAGTTTTCTTACCTGCTGCACGATATGCAGACGCTGTAAGAGCCATTTCTAAACCCAAATCAACATTTATGTTATTAATTTTCTTCAAAAAAGCACCTAACTGTTATCATACTAACAATTGTTATACTAACATAACATTTTTAAAAAGACAATCAAAAAATGTTTGATAAGAATTTGATAAAAAGAACAGTACTAATCATTTTGCTGGCAGTTATTTTTGTACAGCAACAAAATGTTTTTGCAGCAGATTTGCAGATACGTATCTCCAATATAAATATAAACTGGTGGGAAAATTTCTCCGACCCTTATATAAAAAATTATATCTATAAAGCCATTTTAAATAATCATGAAATAAAAAAAGCTGCACTAAAAACAGAAGAATACAGACAGATGATAAAAATAAGCAGAGCTAATGAATATCCGTCTGTCATGTTCTCTCCGACATTTGCAAGAATAAAAACAGCTCAGAATCAGATTTTTGATGTTGAAACAGCAACATTGCGCTCTAACTTATATGCAATCCCGCTTTTCACAAAATATGAAGCAGATATATTTTTAAAAAACCATGACAAAACAAAATTCGCAAAAAAAGAATTCGAAGCTGCCGCCTATGAAGAAAAAGCAGCAGATATAACAATAGCAGCAGATGTAGCAGCACTGTATATAAACATAATCAAGCTGGATAAAACAATAAAAACACAGAGAAAAATTAATGACATAAGAAAAGAAATCTGGGAACTGACAAAAGAAAGATATAAAGCAGGACTTGCTTCAGTGTACGATGTTACATACACTGACCGGCTGCATACAGAATCACAAATTGAACTCAATGACCTGAAAAGGCAGCAGAAACTCTACCTTCATCAAATGGCAGTATATATAGATGAAAATGTATTATCAGCAGATAAGCTGCCAAGGGGAGATTTTGATAAAATTGAATATACCAAAAAAATTCCTGATTGTATTTCCTCTGAGGCAGTAATCTTTCGTCCGGATATAATGAAAGCCGAAGCCGAGTTAGAAAAGGCAAAAATTGATATACGTATAGCAAGAAAAGAGTTTTTACCAACAATTCCTATTATAGGTACTGCCGGATACAATGCACTTTTGTTAAAGGATTTATTTAACTGGGAAAATGTTTTTGCTCTTGTTGGGGGCAGTGCTATGCAAAAGATTTTTACAGGCGGATACCTGAGTGCAAACTTGAAAAAAAAGAAAATCATATATGAACAGATGTTTGAAACATATAAGCAAGCAGATTTAACGGCAATACAGGAGATTAGTGATGCTTTGTGCATGATTAAATACGATACAGACAAAGATAACAACAATCTAAAAAAAGCAAGGCTTGAATCAGCAAACTTTGATATCATTGTTGAACGTTATAAAGCCGGCATAATTTCTTATCTTGAAATGATACAGTTTCAAGAAACGCTTTTGAACCTGCAGACAGAAAAAGATAACTCAAAAGCACAAAGACTTATTGATTATGTTACTTTGTATAAAGCAACGGGTGCAAAAGTAATATAGTGTACAAGAAAAATTTGTAATAACCCCCTGCCGAACAAAACAATTCACTGGATTGTTTTGTTTGGCAAAGTCTTATCACGAATTTTTCTCGGATAATCTAACTACTATAATTGCTGCAATGTTATGCTCCAACACTGCATTTGCATCCAGTGACATTTGCTCTCAAAATTGTAATAATTGCCGTTACAGAATGCAGAAGAAAATGCTTCATAACCATAAAATGATAAAAAAAACAAAGTCATTAATGCTCAGGTGAAAGGCAAAATGCTTGCAATACAGGAGTTGTCAAAAGAAGATTACTGCAATAACCCTGAGACTATGCAAAAAATTGCATGTTACCAAAAACAGATAGAAGATTTAACAAATCGAAAAATGTGTCTGAAAAAAGAATACAAAGCCTCTCTACAGGCACTCAAAGCTTATCGTTAATCAAATTTTTTAAAGATTAGAGAAGTGTTAATTCCGCCAAAAGCAAAATTATTCGACATGATAATATTTGTGTCAATATTTCTTCCCGCTCCTGTTATGTAATCCAGAGGAGCACAGTTTTTGTCGATATTATTTAGATTCAATGTCGGAGCATACCAGCCGCTGTTTAACATTTTTAAAGATAATATTGCCTCTATTGCACCGCAGGCACCGAGAGTGTGACCTGTGTAACTTTTCAGAGAACTAATAGGTACAGCTCTTTTAAAGATATCGTAAGTGGCAATACTTTCTGCTACATCACCCTGCAGTGTCGCAGTACCGTGGGCATTTATGTAACCGATATCATCTGCAGAGATATTCGCATCTTTTATTGCCAGTTCAAGCGCTTTTCCCATTGTTTCATGACACGGGTTTGTTATATGGGTTCCGTCTGTGGAAGTGCCAAAACCAATAATTTCCGCATAAATTTTTGCACCTCGATTTTTTGCGTGTTCATATTCTTCCAGTATAAGAGTTCCTGCTCCTTCGCCCAGAACAAGACCGTCTCTGTCACTGTCAAAAGGAGACGGAGTAAGTTTTGGAGTATCGTTTTTGAGGCTTGTGGCATACAATGTATCAAAAATAGCTATGTGCGAAGGATGAAGTTCTTCTGCTCCGCCTGCAATCATTACTGTTTGATAGCCGTGTTTTATCGCTTCATAAGCATAACCAATACCCATTGAGCCGGAGGTACAAGCAGTGGATGTCGGTATTAATCTGCCTTTAGTTTTAAAGTACAGGGAAATATTAACTGTTGTAGTCTGGGGCATCATTTTTATGTATGAGCCGGAATTTACACAGCGGACTTTTTTTTCAACATCCATTGTATAAAAATCTATAATGGATTCCAAAGACCCAGATGAAGAACCGTAACTTACGCCGGTCTGTCCGTTTGAAATTATTTCATCGCCAAGCAATCCTGCATCTTTTAAAGCGTCTTCAGAGACAGCCGTACTTAATACAGCAACACGCCCCATTGTCCTCAATACTTTACGGTTAAAATGCTCAGGAGTCACAAAATCTTTTACAGGTGCTGCCAGACGTGTATTCATATTCTGGAATTCGTCCAGCTCTTTCCAGTATTCAACACAGTTTTCAAAATTTTTTAAGTTTTCGTATGCAGTATCAGCACTGCAGCCAAGTGAACTGGCAAGAGCCATGCCTGTAACGACTACTCTTTTCACCTGTACATTCCTCCGTTTACAGAAATGACCTGTCCTGTGATGTATGATGCATCTTCACTCATAAGATAGTTAACAAGACTTGCAACTTCTTTTGCTGTTCCGAGCCGTTTCATTGGTATCATTTTTTTGACTTCATCAACAGGAATCCCCTCAACCATATCTGTATCAATTACCCCCGGAGCAACGCAGTTTACAGTGATACCTCTTTTGGCAAGTTCAAGACTCAGGGCTTTTGTTGCGCCAATGATGCCTGCTTTTGATGCGCTGTAATTAACCTGCCCCCTGTTTCCGGCAAGACCTGAAATTGAGGACATTGTAACAATTCTGCCCTTTACTCTGTTTTCAATCATGGACATAACAACAGGTTTTAGAACATTATAAAAACCGCCGAGATTCGTATTTAAAACATCATCCCATTCATCGTCTTCCATAACAGGAAACACATTATCCTTTGCAATGCCTGCATTTAAAACAACACCATAGTATGTACCGTTTTGTTTAATGTCGTTTTCAATAATCTCTCTGCATTGAACTCTGTTTTTTACATCAAACTGCAGAACAGCTGCATTACAGCCAAGAGCTTCTATTTCTTTTTTTACGTCTTGAGCTTTAGCCGGATTGCTGTTGCAATGCAGTACAATTTCCGTGTCTGGATTATTTTTGGCTATATATAAAGCGGTTTGTGCTCCGATACCTCTGCTGGAACCGGTTATTAAAATACGTTTATTACCCATGAACTCTTTCAACACCCTTTAATAATTAAACTCTGCTAAATAGCGGCAGTTTCGTCGTCTTTCGGCTGAAAAACATTAACCGTAGCCTTTGCGCATTCTATATCATCATTATAGATAAAACAGTCAAACGAAACAAGCTCATTGTCCGAAAACACCTGATTAGCTTTGATTATATAAGTTTTGTCTTTTTCAAATTTTTCAATATTGCAGACATACTGTCTGCTGCCTAAAAGATAACCTATTTTCGGGGATGTCAGATTATTTTTATAATAAGCAAAGCAGCCTGCTGTTTGTGCCATAAATTCTATGCCGGCAAGGGGTGAAATGCCGTTTAATGTTTTGTCATATAGAATTTTATCCTCTGTGATTTTAACTAATGCGCATACCGTATTTTTATTTGTATCAACTTCCAATAATTCATCAATAAGTATCATTGGATAATCATGAGGCAATATTTTTTCAAGATTTTTTTCCGAAATACGCACTGTCTGTTTTCCTTTACTCTTCTACTCTGCTTTGCCGAGTATCATAACTGCATTCGACCCGCCAAATCCAAATGCGTTGTTCATTACATATTTTATATTATCTGCTGTTTGTCCGTATTTTACAAGGGAAAGAACAGGCAGACTGTCATCATATACACCGTCAAATTTGTGCGGTAAAAGTTTATTTTCTTTGTTTATTCTATTATCAAGCATAGCACAGCACAGAGCTGCCTCTATTGCCGCTGCTGCTCCAAGGCAGTGTCCGGTTTGTGATTTTGTCGAACTGACAGGAACATTATTTTTAAAAATTTTATAAACAGCATTTGCTTCCATCAGGTCATTAGTAATAGTTGCAGTGCCGTGTAAATTGATATAATTAATATCTGTGCTCTTAAGCCCGCTTCGGTGCAGTGCTTCTTCCATAGCTTTTGCAGCCTGTACACCTTCAGGATCAGGTGTAGCACAGTGGTATGCATCAGAGCTTTCTCCGATTGCTAAAATAGAGATTGAGGAATCCAAAGAAGCTTCTTTTTCGACCAAAAACAACGCTCCTCCCTCGCCTATATTTATACCGTTTCTGTTTTTGCTAAATGGCAGGCAGGGTTTATCCGACAGCACTTCAAGAGAATGAAACCCGAACACAGGCATTTTGCACAAAGCATCAACAGCTCCGGCTATTACTGCATCGCAGATATTATTTTCAAGAAGTTTTTGTGCTGTTGAAAAAGCTTTTATACCTGATGTACAGGCGGTTGATACCCCGCTGAAATACCCTTCTAAGGCAAGGTATTTGTGTAAAAAGCCTGCGGGATTGCCAATTTGTGAGTGGTCTATATCGCCTGATAATGCGTATTCGTCCACACCGGAATTCGTTGTACCGATTACCACCCCTACACGGGTTTTGCCGTATTTTTTTATTGCATTATCTATTTTGTCTTTTATCTGATTATAACAGTGCAAAAGTATCCTGTTACAGCGCAAATTATATTTAAAATCCTGTATTCGGGGCAATTCTGTTTTTATTTTTCCAAAATAAAATGAAGAACCTTTTACAATTGAATCATCAAGGGTTAAGAATTCGGAATCTTCATTTATTGCATTTTTAAACATGGTTGAAATATCATCACCAATAGAAGAAATTGCACTGTATGCATTTATATAGACTCTATCCTCTGTACCTGTTTTTTGCATTAGTGTCTTTGCCCTTTTGATAAAAATACAAATTTATAATATGATAAATATTAGCACAAATAATGTTGTCCGAGAAAAATTCGTGATAAGGAGCAAAGCGACGTGAACGAATTTTTTGAGTGTCATTTGAAAAGGTGAGCAGGTGCCGGCTGCGTTGAGCGGAATCAGACTGGCACGCCGTGTGCGGAGCA
>CALUVO010000080.1 GCA_944324245.1 Candidatus Gastranaerophilales bacterium
ATGTTTTAACAAATAAATATCTTTATACAATCAATGCCGATGGCAAAAATTTGAATATTTCAAGACTGGTTGATGATGAAAACAAGACTGTTGAAATAGACGGATTTTCACTTGCAATAAGCGGTTCTGACACAATATCTCAAAATAATAAAGACATAAATCTTGCAGATGAAAGAAGTTTTTCTGCAAATGAAGATATCGTTATATCAGGGGCAGGACTTCAGACCGGATGGTCAGGAAATCTCGGCGGTACAGAGTTGACTATTAACGGCAACGGCTATTCTATAGACGGCAACGGCAACAGCGGAATAGTTGTTAATAACAACCAGACTTTAAAGATAAACGATGCAAATATTTCTGACTTTAAGACTTCAGCGGCAAATGAAGGGGCTTTAACTGTAAAAGACGGAGGAAAACTTGAAATTAATGCAATAAATAATGATATTTCAATAAACAACATAATATCAGAAGCTGATGAAGCAAACGCAATTTATCTGGATGGGACAACAGCAAAAGCAGATATTTCAACTTCATCTGACAGAACTGTTGAAATCGGAAATGATATTCGTTCAGCAAATGTTTCTAATGAAATAACTTTGCGAGGAGACGGAAGGATTGTATTCAACGGAAAAATAGATCCTCTTACAATCAACAATGAAAACAAAGACACTGTTCACAACAACTACATAGATGCTGTGAAATACAATATAAACAGCGGCAGTGTTACCTTTACAAAAGACGATTACTTATCAAATTCTGACGGAAATAAAAACAGCATAAACTTTAACGGCGGCTTATTGAATATTGCAAACGATGCAGTCAATGATATTGCCCTTTCGTCAATAGAATTAAATAAAAACTCTAATATATCAGTAGATGCTGACCTTGCCTCAGAAAAAATGGATACAATTTATGCTGACAGTTACAATATAGTGGATGGCAAGCTAAATGTGAGCAATATAAATCTTTTGAGCGATGCTAATAAAGACAAAACAGTAATTGCATTTGCGCCTGATGAGTTAAGGGAACACGTGACAACTTCCGTAAAAGATGTTGCTTATTCAGCAATTTATAAATACGGTGTAGGCTACGACCCGACAACTGGTGAATTTGCATTTACAAGAGGTTCGTCATCTGATTATGCAAATATAAATCCGTCTGTTATGGCATCTTCTGTTGCTGCACAGGCCGGCGGATATTTGACATTATTAAATTCATACGATCAGGCATTTGCCAATATGGATATGACAATGCTTATGTCAAAAGCTGACAGGGAAGCTATGAAAAACAGAAATAAATATGCTTACGCTGATTCAATGTACACATATGCACCGACACAGTTGCCCGAAGAAAGTAAAGGACTCTGGGCAAGACCGTATTCATCATTTGAAAGCGTTGCATTAAGAGGCGGCCCGAGAGTTTCTAACGTAATGTACGGTTCTTTTATCGGCGGTGATTCTGCAATGAAAGAACTCGGTCACGGTTTTGACGGAGTGTTCAGTCTATATGCAGGTTACAACGGAAGCCATCAGGCATATCGGGGCAACAGCATATATCAAAATGGCGGAACACTGGGTACAACAGGTACATTGTACAAAGGCAACTGGTTTGGTGCGTGGACTGCTAACGTAGGTGCAAACGGAGCAGATGCAAATACCTCAAGAGGTTCTGAAAACTTTGGTATGCTTTTAGCCGGTACTGCAATAAAAACAGGATATAATTGGGAACTGTTTAACAGCAAAATGATATTACAGCCGAGTTATTTAATGTCATACTCATTTGTAAATACATTTGATTATCACAATGCAGCCGGCGTAAACATTACTTCTGACCCGCTAAATGCAATTCAGATTGTACCGGGAGTAAAACTTATAGGCAACTGTCCTAACGGATGGCAGCCGTATCTCGGTGTAAACTTTATCTGGAACATAATGGATAAAACAAAATTTCAGGCTAATGACGTGAGCCTGCCGGAACTTGCAATAAGACCATATGTTGAATACGGACTGGGTGTACAAAAACGCTGGGGAGAAAGATTCACAGGCTACGGACAGGCAATGTTCAGAAGCGGAGGCAGAGAAGGTGTTGCTTTCTCAGTCGGTTTAAGAAGTAAAGTCGGTAAGTAATGTTTCTCATTATGCTTTTGTAATATTTACTTAATATGAAATGAAATGTTTGATTTCTGATGTTAAAATTATCATGCATCTATTTAATAGTAAAGGTAATAATAAAAATGGCTTTGGATATCAATACAGAAAAATTAAGAACAATTGAAGATTTGGCAACATTTATAAAAAACAAACCAGAAGACAAACAAGCTTTGTATTGCATGTTGCTTGGCGCTGGAGCTTCTGCGTCGTCAGGTATTAGAACAGGTCAAGTTTTAGTGGAAAAATGGCTTACAGAGGTTTATAGGAGATTAAGAAATGAAGATATAAATGCAATTAGTCCTGATGAAATTAGACAATATTTAAGAGAAAATGAACGCTCTTGGTATGATGAAAACAATGAATACGGGTCATTATTTGGTAAATTGTATGATTTACCAAATCAACGAAGAAATTTTATTGAACGTGAAGTCATAAAAGCAAAGGAACCGTCGATTGGATATAAATATCTCAATCGTCTTGCTCATAACGGTGAAATTGACACTTTTTTTACAACTAATTTTGATGATTTACTTGAACAGTCAATGTCTCCATATAACGATATAAAACGTCCTATTGTTTGTGCACATGATTCTTCGATTTTTAATATTAGCATTCGTTCGCAGAGAACTAAGATCATAAAATTACACGGTGATTTCCTTTTTAAGAAACTTAAATCGACAAATGATGAACTAAGCGATTTAGAAACAAATATGAAAAGTAAATTTGAAGAATTTTTAAAAAATTATGGATTGATTACTGTTGGGTATGCGGGTAATGATGACTCTATTATGAAAGTTTTGAATGATTTATTGACTAAAGAAGAATATCTTAATAATGGAATATATTGGTGTATAAGAAAGGAAGATTTTAATAACGGTAATATTAGTAAAAAAGTTATAGATTTATTAAAAAAAGATAAAGTATATTACGTTTTAATAGATAATTTCGATGTTTTTTGTGCACAGCTAGCACATCTTGTATTAAATGAAGAAGGTAAAGTTAATTCTCCTATACAATTAGGTATGTTGGCAAGTGCTCGTGTTACCAAACAGCAAGAATATTTTATGGAACAAAAAGAAAAGTTTAATGATTGCGAATTAATCGTAAATGATATAAATAATTCACAATTTGATGCTTCATATTCTCATGAGCAGATTGAACAAAATAATATGGACCAAAATTCTAAATACGAGATAAAAGAAAAAGAACTAAAGAGTGAATATAATGTACCAGAAGAAAAAGATATAAGAATTCTTATTAAAAATAAACAATTTAATCAAGCATTGGAACTTATTGAGAAAAATATAACAAATAAGGATGTTCCCTCATTTTTATATAATGTATATGTGTACCACAAAATTAATTGTCTTGTAGGATTAGAACAGAAACAATTAGCGTTGCAGACAATTGACAAAGTTATGCAATACAATAATGAGCACAAAAAAGATTCTAATATCCCTTATTTAATAAAAAAAGCAAGCCTTGTTCCGGATATAAATGAAAAAATATCTATTCTTGAGCAAGCTTTTAATTTGGATTCATCCAATTATATAATTCTTAACAATATAGCAGAATATAAAATAGAGCTAAATGATTTTTCTAAAGATTCCTGGAGGGAAATTATGCAACTATATGATAAATCGATTGATTTATCAAAAACGTCTGATAATGATGCATATATGGATAAATTGTCTTTTGTGATTGAACGACATAATGATGTCCAAGAAATTATTGATGTTTGTGATCAAATTATAAATGATCTGGGTTCTAAAGATAATTATTCAATGCCTGTTTATGATGCAAAAATAGAAAAAATTTATAGAAAAATTAAAAATGATAAAGATAATGAAAAAAAATATTTGTTAGAACTTAAAGACATCTTTAATGAGTATTTAAAAAATAATAGAATTTATGAAAGAAACATTTTTTACTTATCTGAATATATTAAAATTTTATCAAAGTTAAACAATTGTGATGAATTAATAAAAATATTTTCGGATAATGACCTTCAATATAAAGATAGTATTTTATATAATTTAAATAAAACAAGATGTATATTAGTTAATTTTAGAAATTTAAACTTGGCGATAAAAAATATAGAAAGTATTGACCCAAGACTGTTAAAGATTGCGAGAAATGACAGATTAAAGTATTTTTCTTTGTATATAAGTTTGTTGTTTTTTAATAATGAATATCAAAAAGCTTTTGATATTATAAATAGACAGCCTGATGCATCTGAGTTAATGAGGCTAGATGTTTATAATGAAATTTTATTTCACATAGATAAGAATAAATTTTTTGATAAGATAATGGATGAGTTTGAAAAAAGTGACAAAACAACATCTGACTATATTACATATACATACAATCTTTTGAAACTTGAAGAATATGATGAAATTTATGAAATATACCAAAAATTAATCAATGATAAATCTAATATATTAGTTAATAAAAATGATAACATTTTAAAAATCAATTATAATTTAGCAAAAAAAAGAAGAAAAAATCCATCTAAAATTACAAAAGTTAATTTAGAGCCTATTTTTGATAATACTAAAGATACAATGGAAAAAGCCGCAGCATATATTTTGATAGATGAACAAGAAGAAGCGCAAAAAATTATTAAAGCTAAAATAGATGAAAATTATTATTATTACTTCCGTTATCAACAAATGCCAGTTTTTGAAAGTATAAATTTTAAAGAATTAGAGAAAGAAAAAATATCAATAAAGATCTAAATTTTATATTAAATATGTCCAATTGATACAAATGTCTTGAATTCACTTTAAAACATAATTTTTTAGAGTAATAGATACAGTATGAGAAAAATTAGATGCGCAATTTATACAAGAAAATCAACAGAAGAAGGTCTGGAGCAGGATTTTAATTCACTTGATGCTCAGCGAGAAACCTGTGAAGCTTACATCAAATCACAGAAGAATGAGGGCTGGATTTTGCTGGAAAAGCAATACAATGATGGAGGGTATTCCGGTGGAACAATGGAACGACCTGCCTTTAAAGAACTATTGCAAGATATAAAAGAAGACAAGATTGATATTGTGGTGGTTTACAAGGTGGACAGGTTAACTCGTTCTCTTATGGATTTTTCAAAAATCATAGACATTTTTGATAAGCATCAAGCCTCTTTTGTTTCAATAACACAACATTTCAATACAACAACGTCGATGGGTAGACTGACATTAAATATTTTGCTATCCTTTGCTCAATTTGAAAGAGAAGTAACTGGAGAAAGGATTCGGGACAAATTCGCAGTATCAAAGAAAAAAGGCCTATGGATGGGTGGTGTTGTACCTTTGGGCTATGACAAGGATAATAGAACATTAAAAATTAATGAGAAAGATAGCTTAAAAATAAAGCTTATTTTTAATAAATATTTAGAATTTAAAAGTGTATCAAAATTGATGCAATACCTGAAAGATAACAAAATAAAAACAAAATCAGGGAAAATTTTTTCAAAAGGGAATCTTTATTACATACTGAAAAATAAGATTTACACAGGCAAAATTGTTCATAAACAAAAAGAATATAATGGTGAACATCCTGCTATTATCAAACCGCCCCTTTTTGAAGAAGTGCAGAGAATATTGTCTCTTAATGCAATTGAATGTACAAGTAAAAATACCAGTTATTCTTTTTTAAAAGGTTTGTTATATGACGACAAAGAAAATATAATGTCTCCTAGCCACAGCAATACAAGAAAGAAGAAATACAGATATTATGTAAGTCAGGCTATACTCGGCCTTAATAAAGAAAAATCCGGTTCTGTAACAAAAATTCCTGCATTAGAAATTGAAAAAATTGTCCAAGATGCAATTACCGTCTTCTTAAAAAATACAAATCAGATACAAGTTTATCTTGCAACTTTAGATATAAAGCAAGAAATGGCAATAATCAAATATCTTGAAAATACAGAAACATTTGAACCTCTTTTCATAAGAGCATTAATATTCAAGGTTATTTTGTATACCGATA
>CALUVO010000081.1 GCA_944324245.1 Candidatus Gastranaerophilales bacterium
CATTTATTTATTCAATTTTCAAGTTCTTTGCCTTGTGATGAATTGGTAGACTCTAAATCGAAAGTCCTCTCCGCTTCGCTACGGTCAGTCATCACATCGGCATTCCATTTATTTATTCAATTTTCAATTATTTCAAGAATCATTATCACTGCTAATTATATGTATAATGAAACTTTAAGATGAATACTGTAAGTTTATTCTACCAGAACAATTTTAAAATTCCAGTATTTATTTTAAATTTTCTTCTAAATTATGTAAAGTTTATGTTAAAAACTATCCCAAAAATAATTTAGAGTGTTAAATAATAAAAAGTCTGGGTAATATTTGATATGAAAATTACAAAAATATTTAATTCATATACTGCATCACTATCTTTCAAACGTGCTCCGGATTCATCAAAAAAAATGCCGGACGGTCGCAATGAAGAGCAGTTCTATTCTGACACATTAAATGAAGCAAAAAAATTTCTGGGAATTACTAACCTCGCACTTATTTTGCATCAGTCAAGTTTTCCGGTAAAAGACAATGATTTATTTATTGGTTCACACATTGACAGCAAGGCTGTTGAGGTTAATAAATTTCTTAAATTGCATGGCTTCGACTCTATACAGTTGGGGCCACCAGGTTTAACCAGGCTTTCTCCGTACAATTCCGGAGTGAATTCTAAAAGCTATCTGTATGCGGATATGGAAAAGTTGACAACAGCAGATTATGCAAAAATATTAATACCCGAAGATATCACTTCTGTTATTAACAGTATTGATAAAAAACGTGTTTACGAAAATATTTCTGATCAAACACGTTTTAACAGAGCATTTTATGTTCATGACAAATTGTTTGCCAAAGCTTATGACAATTTGATTCAAAAAGTTAAAAACAAAGATAAAAATGCTCTTAATTTGTATAAAGAATTTGAAGAATTTAAGCAAAAAGAACACAGCTGGCTAGAAAGCGATGCTTTATTTGAGCATTTTAAAAAGAAATTTTCTATGGATGATAACTTTTTTGAATGGCCAGAAATGTCCAGAAATTTAATGTTGTATTTGCAGAATTCAGATTCACCGCAGCACGAAGACGCAGTGGATTATATTGATAAAATACATAAAAAACATGGCAGAGAACTTGAAATATACAAATTCGAACAATTTATTCTTGATAAACAAGAACGAGAGTTTATAAAAGAAAATCCCGACAAATTAAACTATATTTCTGATGCAATTATCGGTTTTTCTCTCCCTGATTACTGGGCTAATCAGGATGCATTTTTAAAAGATTATCGTGTAGGTACTCCTTACGGCGGTGAAGGCAGAAGTATCGGTGGCGGAACAATCTGGGGCGAAAACCAGACCTGGGATATTCCTGTTCTTGATCCAAAAAAACTTTTTGTTAAAGATAACGAAGGTAATATTACAGGACTTGGTATCGCCGGCAAAATTATAAAAAATAAATTTGAAAAACTCCTTGATACTTACCAGAATATCAGAATAGACCACGTAATAGGACTTATTGATCCGTGGATTTATAATAAAAACAATGTCGAAATACAACATGGTAGATACCTGAATGAAGGAAATGATAAACCTGAACACATTGTATATAAAAATGCGCACGGCGCAAATATAAGCATTATGGGCAAACCGTATGCATATAATGCACGACAACAGGGCTGGGATTGGTATACGACACAGGAAATTAATAAAGAGATTTCAGAAATGCCAAATGTTGACCCAGAAGGTGATTATGCAAAAATTTTAGATGAAATTTTGTTGCCGTTGTTTAAAGAAAAAGGAGTCAAAATAGATGACATTGTATGGGAGAGCCTTGGCTGCAATACAAGAAAATTTGACGAAGTATACAAAAAGAAAGAACGCCCTATTCCTGATATAAGTTCTTCTTATCAGTATCAGCTTCAATACAGACCGAAAAAAGACTGGATGATGATTGGCAGCCATGATAACGGACCTTTTGCTCAGATATGTACGGATAGTTTCTACAAGGACAAATCAGGTTCCGGAAATATTATGAACGGGGAATACCTTGTCGGGAACATGTATCCAGAATTGTCTAACAATGAAAGAACGGAAATTATCAATAATCTCGGGTGGGACAGACGAGCGAGAGTAAAACTAAAATATGAAGAGCTTTTGCGTTTCGGCAAAAAGATTCAATTTACCTTTATGGACTTTTTCGGATTGGAAAAGACATACAATTATGCAGGTACACAGAATGCTGAAAACTGGAAACTAAGGCTGAAAAAAGATTATCAAAAAGATTATTATGACAAATTAACCTGGACAAACGGTGACAAAGGTGTTTTTAATGTACCTGTAAATATGCCTGAACATCTGAGAAATGCAGTTAAAGCCAAAATTTTGACAGAAGGCGGCAAACTGGAAGATTACAAACAACTTCTTGATAATTTGGAATACTGTGATAAAAATATTCTTAAAGAAAAAGAGAATTAGATGTAAAAAGGATAAATACTTATTATTCCGTTTAATACAGGAATTTCATCCTCCTTCTGGTATTCAAATGCCGGTGTTATTTGCATATAATCATAATTTTTGAGGGAGTATTTTTCATTATCTTTGGGATTTTTTATTTTTATACCGGATAATTTATCTAATTCTATATAGAATAAAGACTTATTTTTCGAATACGGATCCGCTATCAATATACGTTTCCCTCTACAGGAATATGCGTTTACATAATGCCCGTATTGTCTTTTTAAATAGGAATCTTTTTGTTTGTAAAATCCTATATTTAGTATGACAGATCTGCCGTGTTGCAGTTCATCACAAATATTTAAAGGCTTTTTAGATTTATATTTTTTCTCTACCTTTCTTATTCCGTAATATTTTATATCAGTGTGCAGTTGTTTTGATAAAAGATAATTTTCAATAGCACTGATTAAATTTTGTGCTGTTGTACCATATTGGTCTGTTTTTGCTAGAATTTTCATAGTGGAAATAAGATGTTCCGTATCGTTATTTGTATTTAGTATATTTATGACTGTGTTTGCTGCACTGACAGAACCGCAGGAATACTCATCCTTTTGTTTTAAATCAGAAAAACCAAAGACAAAACAGGAAACAATAAGACAAACTATTACAAAGAAAAATCTTTTTATCATACTAAACAGCAAACCTGAAATGTACTATATCTCCGTCTTGAACAATGTAATCTTTGCCCTCAAGACGTGTTAGACCTTTGTCTTTTGCTGCAGCATAGGAACCGCACCCAACAAAATCGTCGTAGCTTGTAACTTCTGCTCTAATAAACCCTTTTTCAAAATCCGTATGAATTACACCTGCAGCCTGAGGTGCTTTTGCACCCGCAGGGATAGTCCAGGCTTTTACTTCCATTTCCCCAGCTGTTATAAATGTTCTTAAATCCAAAAGTCTGTATACGGATTTTATCATTCTTTCTATACCGGAATTTTCAACGCCAAGTTCCGCAAGGTAGTCTTTTTTCTCTTCTTCACCTAATTCTGATAATTCGGCTTCAATTTTTGCAGAAATAACAACAACATCAGCATTATGTGTTTTTGCGTATTCTTTTACTCTGTTTACATAATCATTACCTGCTGCCAAATCTGTTTCTGATACATTTGCCGCATAGATAACAGGTTTTGTAGTCATAAGATGCATAAACTTAATAAAATGCTGCTCATCTTCGTCAAAATTGTCTTTTACATTGATAAACTTCCCTTCTTCCAGAAGTTTTAAAAGTTTTTCTACAACCGCAAGTTCTGCAATTGCGTCTTTATCCCCTGTTTTCGCTACTTTAGAAAGCCTTTGCTGGCGTTTTTCAAGACTTGCCATATCTGCTAACGCAAGTTCCGTATTGATTGTTTCAATATCATCAATTGGGTCAACCTTGCCTGTTACGTGGATTGTGTTCGGGTCATCAAAACATCTTACAACCTCAATAATGGCATCAGTTTCTCTAATATTTGCAAGAAACTGGTTCCCTAGCCCTTCACCTTTGCTTGCACCTTTAACAAGCCCTGCAATATCTACAAATTCTATTGCCGTAGGTACAATTTTGGCGGCTTTTACCATAGGCTGAAGTACCGACAATCTTTCATCGGGAACAGTGACTACTCCGATATTCGGCTCTATTGTGCAAAACGGATAATTTGCGCTCTGTGCATTAGCCGTTGATGTAAGTGCATTAAATAATGTTGATTTTCCTACGTTTGGTAGTCCTACAATCCCTGCTCGTAACAATTTTATAATCCTCTTTTTAGTAATTCTTACCCAAAATAGTACAAAAAACACGGGTTGTTTACAATATTTATATCTCACTTGCTGCTATTAGTTTCTGTAACTACCTGTATTGCTTTGTATGCAATATCGGTCATTTTTTCTATTTCATCTTCAGAAATAATCAAAGGCGGCATAAAGTATATTACGTTTCCAATCGGACGCAGAATTGCACCCGTCTTCATCGCCTGCAAAAACACTCTGTGCCCGATTCTGTCCGTAAATTTATACGGTTCTTTTGTCTTTCTGTCTTTTACAAGCTCCACTGCCCCTATCATACCGATATGTCTTATGTCTCCGACATGTTTTAGCTGCTTGAATTTTTGCAGAGATTGCCTGAAAGCTTCAATTTTAAACGTTAAATTATCTATTATCTTTGCTTCTTTCATTATTTTTAAGGTTTCAACAGCAACCGCGCAGGCAATGGGATTTCCTGTAAAGCTGTGTCCGTGGTAGAAAGTCTTTAACTTTGAAAAGTCATCATAAAAAGCATTGTATATTTTATCAGTTGTTATTGTTGCGGCAAGAGGTATATATCCGGCGGTAATACCTTTTGCAACGCAAAAAATATCGGGTTTTATTTTTGCGTGTTCAAATGCAAAATACTTGCCGGTTCTGCCAAAAGCCATAGCAACTTCGTCATCTATAAGCAGAATATCGTATTCATCACACAATACTCGGAGCCTTGTCAAATATTCAGCCGGATATACCCTCATGCCTGCAGCGCCCTGAACAAGCGGTTCAACAATTATTGCTGCAATTTCATTGTGCTTTTCCTTAAAGAGTTTTACAACATCTTTAAGACAATCAATATTGCAATTGCTCTTTGTACAGCCTTTAGGACATCTGTAACAGTATGGAGCCGGTACTTTCAATGTCTCAAAAACCAGAGGATTAAATATTTTTTTGTAAATATCAATTCCGCCGACAGAAACAGAACCCAGAGTATCTCCATGATAAGAATCCGTCATAGAAACAAAATATTTTTTTTGCGGCTGTCCTTGCTGGTACCAGTACTGGTATGCCATTTTTATTGCAACTTCTACTGCAGTAGAACCGTCATCAGAGTAAAAAACTTTTGAAAATGGCTTACCTGCAAGATTAACAAGTCTTTCCGCAAGTTCAATCGCCGGTCTGTGTGTAAAATCTGCAAGCAGAACGTGTTCTATCTTATTTGCCTGTTCCAGAAGAACCTGATTCAGTCTAGGCACACAGTGTCCCAGCGTATTTACCCACCAAGAGGAAACCGCATCTATATATCTGTTTCCGTCAGAGTCAATAACGTATATTCCGTCGCCTCTTTCAATAAGAGTAGGTTTATAATTTGCACCTTCATACTGCTTCATCTGTGTATCGGGGTGCCATACGTATTTTAAATCTTTTTGTATTAATTGGTCTTTTTCTTCTGTGTTCATAGGATTCTAGCCTTTCACAGCTCCGTCATTTTCTCCTGAAATGAAATATTTTTGCATTGCAATAAAGAATATCAAAATAGGGATTGTTGCAATAATAGAACCTGCTGCAATATATCGCCAGTTTGCGCTGAACATTCCCTGAAGGTCATTAACTCCGACAGGAAGCGTGTACAATGTCTTTTTAGTTAAAACAATGCTCGGCCACAAAAACTCTCCCCAGGAGCCTATAAAAGTAAATATAGCAAGCACGGCAAGAGTCGGTTTTACCATAGGTAAAAGTATTTTCCACCATATCTGAAATACATTGCAGCCGTCTACAAAAGCAGCTTCTTCCATTTCTTTCGGGATAGCAAGAAATGCCTGCCTCATAAGAAAAATGCCGAAGGCATTTACTGCAAAAGGAAGTATCAAACCGAGAAATCCCATAAAATTGTTTACTGAATCCACCATGTGAAGTTTCAGTACAATTAAATATACAGGAAGCATTATAGCCTGAAACGGTATCATGATAGTTGCCAGTGTTGCATAAAAAACGGTTTTCTTTCCTTTAAACTCCATTCTTGCAAGAGGATACGCAGCAAGTGCTGACAGTATAAGATTTAATACAACAGTAAAACCTGCAACAACCATACTGTTTACAAAATAAAGAATAAAAGGAATTTGATTCCATACCCCTTTAAAGTTTTCCCATGTCGGCTGCTCAGGGAAAAACACAGGCGGATACTGGAATATATTTTCATCCGGTCCTTTCATTGCTGTAGACATAAGCCATATAAAAGGAAATATAGAGAGCAAAGACACTGTTATAAGTGATGCGTGTATAAAAAATCCTCTTGATATACTTTTAAAGTTTTTCATTTTTTCCTCTACTTTGCCACTGTTTTTGTTTTTATAGCTGGTATTGTTTATGTTCAAATAGTGTAAAATTCAATATTGATAAAACAAGAACAACTACAAGCAGTATGACGGAGGCTGCAGACGCTATTCCTAAATCCAGATTTTCAAACGCCCGTTCATATATGTAATATACGATTGTTTTGCTGGAATCCAGCGGTCCTCCTTTGGTCATAACATATATTTCAACAAAAACCTTCATTGCCGATATTGATGAAATCATTGTAACAAGCCCTATTGTAGGCATAAGATGGGGCAGTGTTACAGTGAGATGTTTTGTGACAGGATTTGCACCGTCTACTTCACAGGCTTCATACAAATCTTTAGGAACACCCATTAGTGCTGAAAGATAAATCATCATGTAATAACCTATACCTTTCCACACGGTAACAAGTATCACCGAATATAAAGCAACATTCGGGTCTGTAAGCCAGCCAACAGGGTTTATATGAAAAATCCCCATTACGTAGTTTAATATTCCCTGCTGTGCATACAGCCATTTAAATGCAATTGCGGCAACTACTATAGATACAATTACAGGCAGGTATATTAAAATTTTATACAGCGTAATCCCTTTGATTTTCTGATTTATCATAATAGCTATTATCAAAGGAAAGACAACAAGAAAAGGCACCGCTCCTATCAAATAAATAAACGTATTTAACATAACCTTGTAAAAAACAGGGCTTTTTAAAAGGATTATGTAATTGTCAAGAGATACAAATGCGGGTTGATAAATATTTGAATTGTAATCAAAAAAGCTCAGTACAATTGTTTCAAAAAAAGGTACAAAAAAGAACAGTATTAATATTACTGCCGCCGGCAGCAAAAACAAATACGGTACATATTTTTTATAATATTTATACATTTCACTCCTCAGTTTTTAAGTCTTGTTTTCAGACATGAGCCGTTTTGTGTTACAGTAAAATCGGTTGATGTTAAGGACATAAGCATAGCTCTGTCTCCTTTATAATCAACAGACCATGCGCCGAGGTACTTTGGCTTTTCTCCTGTTGCCGCATAAGCAAAGACAATTATCCTCTCCGGATTAATAGAATCCCAGCCCATAGGATAAATATCCCATCTGTAATTTTTTAAATTCAGGTTATGCTGCCTCCAATAGTATTCTATCGCCCCTCTTACTTCACTCAATTCTTTTATTGAACCTGTTTCAAGATTATAAACTATAAGATTAGTTTTCCACAAACCTTCCGGAGTAAATGATATCTTTTCTTTAAACGCAATTTGTTTGCCGTCAGCCGACCAGTCCAGGACAGTAAGTGTTTTTTGAATATCCAAATCAAGAGAGTCCATCTCTGTTCTGTAGATTGTTGTTTTTCCATGATTAATATGAGCATCTTCTATTCTTGATTGTATGTCTTTGTCCATATCCAGATTCATCAAATACAGTTCAGAAGAAGCTGTTTTTGTAGAAGGATAGTAAAAGACTGTTGAATAAACCATTTTGTCATATTGAGGAGAGACAACACCTATAGAATTTATTTGTCTTTTCTTTTTTAGTGAGTTCAGGTTTATGTCAATTGTCCCCGGGGGATTATTGTATTTTCTCAAGAGTAATTCAGGATCAGGTAAATCTACAAGTTTGTCATCTTTTTCAAATTTCGGAGAAGGAGTCTGCATATTTTTTGCAGCGGCTTTGTTTACTTCTCTGTAATATTCCTGCATCGTTTTGGGCATATTGTTTGTCGGTGCGGGATGGGCTTTTTTATAGCTTTTTGTCCAGAAAAATTTTGATGCAATGTCTCTTTCAAAGTCAAAAGCTTCTGCTGTATTAATTACACATATACACAAAAGCATTGCTGCGAAAAAGCGGACTACCCCCTTCGTCATTCTCTGTAATGTATGGTTTAGACGGCATTTCCCCATTTATACAAGCCCCTCACGCATTGCCGTAACAGCTGCCTGAGTCCTGTCATCCACATAAAGCTTCTGCAGTATACTGTGAACATGTGCTTTTGCCGTTGCTCTGGTAATAAAAAGTTTATCAGCAATTTCGGGATTCGATAAACCGTCCACAATCAATGCAAGAACTTCCATTTCTCTGTCAGTGAGCCCGAATGTATTTTTCCCTGTTTTATAATTTATTGAATTTGTAGCAGAATCATCTGATTTTTGTCTTTGTACATTTGATAAAACCAGCCTTGCAATAGCCGGATCCAGCCATGCTGTACCTTCATTTACTGCCAAAATAGCAGATGTAAGCTGCTGCGGAGTTGCCCCTTTCATAATATAGCCGTCAGCACCTGCAGCCAGTGCAGCAAACACATCATCATCATTTTCGCGGGAGGTAAAAATAAGAATTTTGCTGTTTAATTTTAAGTCTTTTATCCTTTTTGTTGCTTCAATACCGTCAATTACAGGAAGTCCTATGTCCATAAGAATTACATCCGGCAGAAGTTCTTTTGCCATTTCCACACCCTGTACTCCGTCTTCGGCTTCGCCGGCAAGAGTTATCCCTTCTGTTTTTTCTATGACAAGAGCAGTTCCCATTCTTATCATCATATGGTCTTCTATTAACAGTACTTTTATATCTTTATCACTCATATATTTTCCCCGGTATAAAACTATATTTTGTTATTTCATATCGTCAACTGACTCCGACTACTTGTTGAACCTGTGCAATAAACAAGTTCATTGTTTAAAAATAAGTCCGGCACAGCCAACAAGTGCATGGGGTCAATCCCGTAAAATGCTAGACTCGGCGCCACTCGCACTCCGTGTACCACTCCTAGCTTGAGGCGTAGGCAAACCGCAGGTGCGCCTTACACATCAGGATGCCCTCGGGTACAAGCGAGGTCCCACTCAGACATTTTTACTGCTTCTTTTAATTTTAGCGATTCCGGAATAAGAAACGAAAAAACACTTCCTTTTCCTACTTTACTTTCTGCCCAGATTTTTCCGTTATGTGCTTCTACAATCTGTCTTGATAAATACAAGCCCAGCCCTGTGCCAGCTGAACGTTTCTGGCTTGTACCCTGAGAAAACCTTTTAAACAGCTTTTTCAAATCTTCTTTTGGAATTCCAGAGCCGTTGTCTTTTACATTAAGAATTAAATCTCCGTCTTTATTCAATGCTTCTATTTCTATTGCACCGCCATGATTTGTATGATTGAGTGCGTTACCGCAAAGATTTAGCACAACACGGCGGAGTTCATTTCTATCGGCTGTTATTTCGGCATTTTCAGAATCTTCGTATTTCAAAGTTATTTCTATATTCTTTTTCTGCGCCAGTGCGTTAACCTGCGCGATACAGTCCTGCAAAAACTGTTTCAATGAAAAAGAAGTTTTACAAAGATTCAGTTTGCCTGATTCGTATTTATAAACTTCTAACAACGCATTAACAAGACCAAGCATATCTTCATTGCTTTTTTTCATTGTGTCAAGAAGCATTTTGGGTTTTTCATCAATATCACCCAGTGTGCCGTCAAGAAAAAACTGCAATGTCTGTATTGCCGCGAGAAGCGGCGTCCTTAAATCATGGGTTAAAGTTGCAATAAAATCGTCTCTGAGTCTTTCCATTTCCTTTTGCAGGCTTACATTTCTGACAACACCCACATAATTTAGCTGAGAATCGTCTTTGCTGTCAGACGGAATCGGCGCAAAGTTTATTTCTACAGGAATATTTTTATCATTTATACAGTTTTTAACGGCAGCATCCCGAAGCAGTACCTCTTTTTTTTCATTTGTTATTTTTTTAAGCTGTTTTTCATCTGAAACAATAAAATCTCTCAAAGATTTACCGGTCAGTAAATTTTCACTCAACCCTGTTATGTTTTCAAAAGCAGGATTTGCCTGAACTATTTTTGCGTCGGATGAAACTATCACAATCCCGTCGGCACAATAGTTTATAATGGCACTGAGCTTTGTGTTTGACTCTACAAGGTCAGCTGTTTTTTGCATTACTATTTCTTCTAACGAATGCGAATATTTTTCGAGCTGGGATTTTGCCTGCGAAAGTTCATCAATTTTATTGTTTAATTCACTTATTAGGCCGCTTCTTTCAAGCCCGTTTCTTATGCTGATAAGTAACTCCTCATTATCCCAGGGCTTTTCAATATATTTGTATATTCCGACTTCGTTTATTGCTTTTATTGCGTTTTCTTTATCCGCATATCCTGTAAGCAGTATCATGCTCACATCCGGACATAATTTTTTTGCCTCTGATAAAAATTCAATCCCGTTCATATCAGGCATCATAAAATCAGACAGAATCAAATC
This sequence comes from Candidatus Gastranaerophilales bacterium, assembly GCA_944324245.1. Lineage (GTDB taxonomy): Bacteria > Cyanobacteriota > Vampirovibrionia > Gastranaerophilales > Gastranaerophilaceae > Limenecus. The sequence continues at coordinate 10,816 of CALUVO010000081.1, forward strand.
CGGAGAGGTCTCTTTTATATCGGAAAGTGCCTCCTGCGGTTTGTTAAAATAAGCAGTATTAGTAAACCCCTCGAGTTCAAGGAGCATTTTTAAAGTTGAGAGCATTATCTGCTCATCATCAACAACTATTATTCTTTTAGACTTATACATCACAATATCCTTATTTAACAGGATATATCATGTCATTAAACAGGACAAATAATTTACAAATCTAAAATTTTATATGTTGATAATATCTATTTAATCTAGTATAGCAAATGCCGCCTCGAGCATTCGAGCCGTCACTGCTCACCTTTTCAATGTGACGCTCAAAAAATTCGTTCACGTCGCGTTGCTCCTTATCACGAATTTTTCCGGACAAATGTTAAGAGTTTGTATTTAAATATAAGTCATTTATAATTGTATTTATGAGAATACTTGGGATTGATCCTGGAATAGCAATTGTGGGCTACAGTATTATTGATACTGCAGACGGAATGTATACACTTATTGCTTCAGGCTCTATACAGACTGACAAAAACAAATCCGAAGCCGGCAGATTGCTAGAAATTTGTTCTGACATGGAAAAAATTATAGAAAAATATAAACCTGAAACAGCAGGTGTAGAGAAGTTGTATTTTTTTAAAAATCAAAAAACAATTATCCCGGTTGCTCAGGCCAGAGGCGTAATTATGATGACTTTAGAAAAATACTCCATAGATGCTGTTGAATACACGCCGATTGTTGTGAAACAAACTATAACAGGATACGGCAGGGCTGAAAAAACAGAAGTAGCTCAGGCAGTAGAGAAAATGGTGGACAAAAACGGTAAAAGTTGGCCCAAATTGGATGATACTGTAGATTCTATTGCAATTGCTGTATGTCATGCCCGAAACAGCGAATGTAATTTAGCAAAGTACGCAGTATAAAATTTAATATAAAATATGATATAAAAAGGGGTAATTATGGAAATAAAAAAGATTCTATTGAAACAAATGGCAATACTCTCCGGTGTGGTTGGACTATTCCTCGGAATTTTAACAATTATTCCTTTTATATGTAATTTTTCATTTTTTGCATTGATTGTTCTTACTGCTCCTGCAATACTTATTTATATGAAAAAACTTGATATGATTGGTATTCTGGACATTAAACAGGGGGCATTATACGGTGCTATTATCGGGTTTGTGTCTTTTCTTGCTTTTTCTGTATCATTTGTGCCGCTTGCAACTATAATAGGGTTTATTTACAAAGGCTCTTTTTATCTCGGGGTCAGCCTGTTGTTTCGCTCAGGTTTCTTTGTTTTAATTATGATGGTATTCTTTGTTGCAATACTTGCAGCATTGATGAATGCATTTTCAGGTCTTGTTACAATATACATATACAATCAAATTGAACAAAAACCCGAAGAATCAAAAACAAATTTAGATATACAGGAATAAAGAGAATGGATTTTAAATCAAAAATAAAGACTATTGAATGGATAAAAGATAAAAATGTATCGAGAATGGTTGACCAGCTGGTTATACCGTATGAATACAAGCTGGTTGATATAGCCACTTGTGATGATATGTATAACGCAATAAAAACAATGATTGTAAGAGGTGCACCGGCTATCGGTATTGCTGGTGCTCACGGGATGGCTTTGGCTGCATTGGAAATAGCCACAAAAAAACAAAATCCTCAGGAATTTCTTACTCAATTAAAAGAAAAAGCCGAATTTTTAAAAAGCTCAAGACCTACTGCTGTAAACCTTATGTGGGCTGTTGATAAGCAGTATGATTACATAAAAAATTGCGGAAAAAACATAAATGAAATGGTTCAAATGCTTATTGACCACGCTATAAAACTGGAAAATGAAGATATTGAAATAAATAAAAAAATAGGTGATAACGGTGCTGCTCTTGTTCCTAAAAAAGGAGCAACAATACTTACTCACTGTAATGCGGGAGCACTTGCCACAGTAGGTTACGGTACGGCACTTGGCGTTGTCCGTTCTGCCTTCGCAAATGACAATACAATTCAGGTCTTTGCAGACGAAACAAGACCCCGCCAGCAGGGTGCGCGAATTACTACCTTTGAACTGGCTATGGACGGTATACCTGTGACACTTATTACCGACGGTATGAGCGGTTATTTTATGAACAAAGGCATGATAGATATGGTTGTTGTGGGGGCAGACAGAATTGCTTCAAACGGGGATACTGCAAATAAAATCGGTACTTACAACCTTGCAATAGTTGCAAATTATCATAATGTCCCTTTTTATATTGCCGCGCCTTTGTCTACAATTGATACCTCGATTTCTACGGGTAAAGAAATACCGATTGAAGAAAGAAGCCATGAAGAAGTTACACATATAAACGGCAAAAGTGTTTGTGCTGAAGGTATAAATGTTATCAATCCCGGGTTTGATGTTACTCCGGCATGCCTGATTAAAGGAATCATAACCGAAAAAGGTGTGCTGTATCCTCCTTATGAAGTTTCTATAAAAGAAGCTTTTGGACTGGTTAATGCATAGTAAGATTTTAATGTTTGATAATAATGAACAGTGGCGTATTTTTTTATACACTGCTGTTTTTACAAGAATAAAAAAAAGCCGTCCATTTAGGCCGGCTACTAGACTTGGGGAGGAGGTTTGTTTGACCTTTTGGTCTAACAATATAGTAATCGGCATATTTTTGTAAAAACTTTAATAATATCATCTATTTGGTTTATAAAATAAATAAATAAATTCTTAAAAACCTTGTGTATCAAAGCTTTTGTTCATTATTAAGAATTGTAACAGAATTATTTAAAAATGAAATAATATATTTTTTAAATACTTTATATATATGTAAGTGATGTAAACAAGAGGTTATTAAGATATGGCACTTTGTCCTAACAACGCAATAGATAAAAAACTTGCTAAAATGTATGCCGAAAAGGTTACAGTAAATCTTGAAAACAGATCATCACTTGATCCTGAGGATTTCTGGAAAACAATGCAGATGATTGCAGTAGCAAACAAAGCAATGATGCATTTAAAATAAGTTTAACAAAATAATAATTCTCGTAAATATACGGGATGAATATATTGGAGATTTTTGGAGTTTTCCCTATTAGTCTAGTTTTGCCTGAGTGTATCTCAGGTTTTTTTTTGCAAATTTTTTAATTATTTTAAAGAGGCTGTTTTTAAAATATCCATATATTTTGCTTTTTCTTCATTAGTAAACTGACCTTTTTTGGCAAAATGTATATGATAAATCCCTTTGGGGGTATAAACTATTCTTGCAATTTCAGTTTCTTTTGAATTGTCGAATTTCCATTCATAAAAAATTTCATTATTAGTTTGATGAATAATTTTCTTTTCAAATGTTTTATTTGAATTTTTTGCAATGGCTTCTATTGCACCTATGTGTGTGTTGTAATATTCATTCAATGTTGTTTTAAAATTGTCTGTCAGTACAAAATACTGTATAGTTACAAGCTGTGTCCATTTAAAATTTTTGACATCTTCGCCTTTTAATCCGTATTCTATGACTTTTGATTTTTCATCTTTTTGTTCAATAGCCTTTTCCCATTTTTTTGAATCCAGTGACAGAAAGACTTCTCCTGTTTGTAGCGGTTCTTCAGGTTTTACTTGTTTGTTTGTATAGGTATTTACAATTTCTGATTTTAGATTTTCTCTGGATTGTTGTTGTGCAATAGGGCTATTAATTGTATATGCTGCTTGTTCTTCTCTTATTTGCTTTAGTAATTTTTTATAGTATATTTTTTCTTTTCCTCCCATTGATTCCAGAGTTACAGCAGTTTCATAATAATCAATGGCAACTTCATAGTCTTTTTGATTTCTTTTTATATCTGCCAGAAGTACATAGGCATTCCACTGGTTTGGAAAGAGCCTTATTGCGTCTTGAAAAGTTTTTTCTGCCAGCTGCATTTCTTTTTTGTAGGCATAACTTGTGCCGAGAAGACACAATGCACTGTATGAATCAGGTTTATAATTCAATGCATTATTAAAATAGATAATAGCTTCATCATATTTTTTTTCTTTATAGGCTGTCATCCCTTTATCATACTCATAACGGAAGTTTAGCGTACTGCATCCGCAAATTAGAAGTGCAGCAGAGCTGATGAGTATACATATTAATGATTTTAATAATCCTTTTAATTGCATATTCTATATCCAATATAAATTATAATAACAGTTGCATTTTGTGACAACATAAAAATTTATATAAAAAGGTGTTAATGGAATTTTAAACTATTGTAAAATTATTAAAATCATATAACCTATTAATGAATATTATATGTTAGCATTATTTTGTGTTTATTATTTATGAAAGGAATTTTTTATGAAAGTTTCTCCGGTTTATTTTGTCAATGTATCAGGAAACAGGACAATTGAAGACAAAAAAGATAACCCTACTTCTCAAAATCAAAATTCATCTGTTCTAAACGGCTCATCTGCATATGTTTCAACAATGAGTGCTTTATCACAAATGCCAAACATCTCTTTTGGTAAATCTAAAACATTGAGTAAAAATGATGAAATTGAAATACAAAAACAGCTGCTTACAGATGTTGCGGAAAGTGATTTAAAATCCGGCCGCAAGGTTGAAGCTCTGGAAAAAAAGTTACAAATAGCAAAATTATGCAAGGAACAGGGACAAGAATACAATGCGTTTTTATTAGAAGACGGGGTAAGAGATCTTTATAAAAATATGAGACCTTATGAGAGAGATTCTGCTATAGAGGCGATTCGTAAATATAATCCTGATATGGCGGAAAATATAGATAAAGATATAGAGTCTATGGAAAAAAGGAGAAAAGATTATCTTGACTCGTTGTATGAGGAAGATGATACAAGTTGGGCTGATGCCGGATTTTGTTCTCCCGGAGATGCAGCAAGTTATTATCCTCCATTTCCTCCCACAAATAATAAATAAGTAATACAAATAAAAAAGAGTTAATGAAAATTTCATTAACTCTTTTTTATTTGTATTCAAAAAGTTATTAAACTTCTACGTATTCTCTTAAGCGTTTGCTTCTGTTAGGGTGTCTGAGTTTTCTTAAAGCTTTTGCTTCGATTTGTCTGATACGTTCTCTTGTAACACCGAAGAGCTGTCCGACTTCTTCAAGAGTTCTTTGTCTTCCGTCATCCATACCGAAACGAAGTCTTAAAACATCTCTTTCACGAGGAGAAAGACCGCTCAATACTTCAGCAAGATCTTCTCTTAAGAGTTCGTGAGCAACTGTTTTAACGGGAGCATCAGCATCTTTATCTTCAATAAAGTCACCGAGTCTTGAATCTTCTTCTTTACCGATAGGTGTTTCAAGTGAAAGTGGTTCTTGCGCAACTTTTATGATTTCTCTCAATTTGGAAATAGAAATATTCATCTCCTGAGCAAGTTCGTCTTCAGTCGGTTTTCTTGAAAGTTCCTGAGCAAGTTTTCTTGTTACTTTTTTGAGTTTATTAATAGTTTCCACCATGTGAACAGGGATACGGATTGTACGTGCCTGGTCAGCAATAGCTCTAGTAATAGCCTGTCTAATCCACCATGTAGCATAAGTAGAGAATTTGTATCCTCTTTCGTGGTCGAATTTTTCAGCTGCGCGAATAAGACCGAGGTTGCCTTCCTGAATAAGGTCTAAGAATAACATGCCTCTTCCTACATATTTTTTTGCAATAGAAACAACAAGTCTTAAGTTTGCCTGAACAAGTTTTCTTTTAGCAATAGCGCCGACATTTCCGCCTTGGATGATTTTTCTTGCAAGGTCAATTTCTTCGTCAGCAGTTAAAAGTTTAATGCGTCCTATTTCTCTTAAATACATTCTGACAGGGTCATCTAATGAAACACCTCTGGGAACTGCAATTTGCTGTTCGTCATCAGAATCCATGTCATCTGAAGATTGCATATAAATTTCATCAGCTGCAACTGAGCTGGATTTTCCGATAATAACATCTATGCTGTCTGTTGTTATAGTTTCGGGTTCGCTAAATAAATCATCACCTGCTGTATCATCATCTTGAAGTTCATCTTCATCGATTATACTAACGAGTGATTTGTCTGACATTCTTTTTCTGCTCATTAATTGTCTCCAGTTCTTCGCTTGTTTTTATTTTTTAAAAATTCTTTCAGTTGAATTTGCTGTTCAATAGCTTTTATGTCATCATCATTTACTTCTTTGTATTGTGAGCGTAAATGACTTTTGAGTTCCTTTTCCTTAAAAGCATTAATAGTTTCAATGTTTTCATTAATCGCTGTTTTAAAATCTTTCTCTGATAAATTTTTAAAGCTTTCGGATAAATATATTAAATCTGTAATTATATCTTTGACTTCATAGTCCTCGGCAAATTCTGTGTACAGGGTTTCAATTAATTCTTTAACATTATTTATCCGTTGGGACAATTTGTCAATTGTATTTTTTACAATTATTAACGTATTATTTGTAAATTCAATTTCCTTTAATATATTATTTAATGTTTGAATACTATAA
>CALUVO010000082.1 GCA_944324245.1 Candidatus Gastranaerophilales bacterium
AGGCTGCTGTAAAAATTGCCTCAAAACACAACTGTTTCTAATCAAGGTTACAACAGGGGCGTGCCGCCCCCGTACCCCCTGCTGTTTATTAAAAAACTTTTTAATTTCATATAATAAATATTATCAACATATTAAATCTGTCATCGAATTACGTAACATATACAAGAATGACAAACCTTTTTATAGTATCTGTGAATTTGCTATATAAATCCCACAATATTATCATTACTCCATTTTATTGTTTGATGTAAAATTATAATTACGAGGACTAAGAAATGGAGAATACTATGACTACTTTGAACGAAGTTAGAGTTAGAATCGCTCCTTCACCGAGCGGTAATTTGCATATAGGTACAGCAAGAACAGCTTTATTTAATTATCTTTTTGCTAAAAAGAATAACGGCAAATATGTTTTAAGAATTGAAGATACGGATTTGGAACGTTCTTCTCAGGCTTATATAGATAATATCTATGACAGCTTAAAAGCACTCGGGTTAAACTGGGACGAAGGTCCTGATGTAGGAGGCCCGTACGGCCCTTATCAACAGTCGGAAAGATTTGATATTTATCCTAAATATGCACAAAAACTTATTGATGCAGGTTATGCGTATGAATGTTTCTGCACACAGGAAGAACTGGATGCTGAAAAAGAAGAGTCTATTAAAAACAAAAGACCTCATAAATATTCCGGCAAATGCAGACATCTTACAGAGGAAGAAAAAGAAAAACTTCGTGCTGAAGGAAGAAAACCTTCAATACGTTTCCATGTTCCAGACGGTGAAACATCATATGATGATATGGTTAAAGGGCATTTGCACTTTGATAATGCCTTAATCGGCGACTTTGTAATCATGAAATCTAACGGAACACCGACATATAACTTTGCGGTTGTAATCGATGATATGGAAATGAAAATCTCTCATATCATAAGAGGTGAAGACCATATTTCTAACACTGCAAAACAAATTATGATATACAACGCACTTGGCGCAGAAGTGCCAAAATTCGGACATCTCGGTATGATTCTTGCTCCTGACAGAAGCAAACTTTCTAAAAGACACGGTGCGACAGCGGTATCTGAATTTGTGGAAAAAGGATATCTCACAGAAGCTCTTGTAAACTTTGTGGCATTATTAGGCTGGTCTCCTTCTGATGGGCATGAAATCAAAACTCTTGATGAAATTGCAGCAGATTTTAGAATCAATGAAGTTTCTTCATCAAACTCTATTTTTGAATACGACAAATTAAACTGGATGAATGGTCAGTATATCAAGAAAATGGATTTAGCAAAACTTACTCAGCTTGTTAAGCCGTATCTTTCCTGCTATGACCTGAGCGAATACACTGAAAAACAGCTGGAAAGAATTGTCGAAGTAACCAGAGAGCCTATTACAATTCTTTCTGAACTTACTAATGATACAAAGTATTTCTTTGGCAAAGATGTTGAAATAGAATCCGATGTTCAGGAAAAAATATTAAATGGAGAAGTTGCAAAAAAAGTTCTCCCGTATGTTATTGAAAATGAACTGGACAAATGGGATTTTGAAGATGAAGAAAAACTCCATGAACAGCTTGCTGATTTAAGAACATATTTTAAAGAACAGCATGGTATCAAACCTAAAGAAACTATGTGGGCAATCAGAGCGGCCGTGACAGGCAGGACACACGGTGCCGACATGGTAGCTATTCTTGTACTTCTCGGCAAAGACAGAGTTGTTTACAGAATTAAAAAAGCTGTATAGTGACAGAAAATATAAATTATCAAAAATTATTTAAACAAAATTTTTGAAATATTAGTATCAAAAATAACTTTTTGACCTATAGGAAAAGTAAGTTTTTGTTTTTCATGTCCGAATTGTAAACCCGAAGTAAACGGTATTTTTAAATCCTGTGCCAATTCTGTCATAAAATCATTAAAGTATTTTTCGTTATCAATATTGCTGAAATTTCCAAGAATTATACCTGAAAGATTATTTTTAAATTTGGAAATATTTAAAAGCTGGGTAAACATTTTATCTATCTTGTAAACAGGTTCATTCACATCTTCAACTACAAATACAAATTTTTCTTCAGGGATAAAGTCAATCCCGCATAACGACTGAATAGTAGACAGATTACCACCCCAGAGAATGCCAGATGCAGCTCCGGCATAATATATCTGAGACTTATCAAGACACATTTCTTTGATACCTTGAGTTAGTGTGTCAAAAAAACTTTCTTCACTATATTTATCAATATCTGCTCCAAAATCAGAATATGCCATAGGGGCATTATATGTCACAAGACCTGTTTTTTTATAAATCATTAACTGTAAGGCCGTAATATCAGAATAGCCGCAAAAAATTTTGGGATTATTTTTTATAAGTTCATAATCTATTTTGTCAAGGATTCTTATTGCACCATATCCTCCTCTGCAGGATACTATTGCATTTATAGACTTATCTGCAAAAAAATCGTTCAGTGCTTTTGCTCTTATTGCATCTTGTGCACAAAGATAATTTTTCCGCATTTTTGCTGTATCGGAAATTACTACTCTGTATCCTCTTTTTTCAAACAGCTCTTTTGCTTTTTCTAATCGTGAAAAATCTTTTATATCTCCTGATACGGAAAGAAATCCAATTGTATCTCCCTTTTTCAATTTTGGTGCAATAATATTATCCATAGTATAATTATATTATACAGTTGACCTGGAGCAAAGTTTTGGCAGAAAGATATTTACCTTTATACAGAAAATACAGACCGCAAACCTTTAAAGACCTAATTGGTCAGGAAAACATCGTAAAGGCTTTGTCAAATGCGATTAATTTAAATAAAATTTCGCATGCTTATTTGTTATGCGGTCCGAGAGGAACGGGTAAAACTACTACAGCAAGAATCATCGCAAAATCTCTTAACTGTGCAAAAGGTCCGACGCTGGAGCCATGCGGAGAGTGTCCGAGCTGCAAAGATATAGCAAACTCTACACCTATTGATGTAATAGAAATTGATGCCGCTTCAAACAGAAAAGTAGAAGATGCCAGAAATATTCTGGAAAAAATACAATTTGTTCCTGTTAACGGGCGATACAAAATCTATATAATAGACGAAGTTCATATGCTCACAACAGAAGCCTTTAATACTCTGTTAAAAACGCTTGAAGAGCCGCCTGAAAATGTTATCTTTATTCTGGCAACAACAGAACCGCATAAAGTCCTTGATACTATTATTTCAAGATGCCAGAGGTTCGATTTTAGAAGAATTACAACACAGGATATAGTTGCAAGATTAAAGTATATTTGCGAACAGGAAAATATAAGCATAACAGAAGATGCTCTTTTTACGATAGCAAGAAGTTCTGCAGGCGGTATGAGAGACTCTCTTGCATTGCTTGACCAAATCAGTGTACTTGATGCAGATAAAGAAATTACGGCTGATGATGTAAATGAAATGCTTGGCCGGTTGTCTTTTGAAACACTTTTTGACCTCAGTTCATCAATTTTAAGCTCTGATACACAGAATGCAGTAGTTTTGCTGGATAAAATTTACAACAAAGGAAACGAACCCTTTCAGATAATAACAAACCTTATACAGTATTTCAGAAACCTTCTTGTTGTAAAAAACAGTGCTGACAGAAACATCGCAGCAGAACTTACACAGTTGAGCGAAGCTCACATATTACAGCTAAAAGAACTATCAGAAAATATCGGATCTGAACAAATTTTATACACAATCGAACGATTATCTTTTTATTCAAAAGAAATTAAAGACACAACAAACAGATATCTATGGCTGGAATTGTGTATTCTTGAACTTTCTTCAAATGTTAAATATGTTTCATACGCACAACTTCTTGAAAGAATTGAAAAACTGGAAGCAAATGTTGTATCAGGTGAAATAAAACCTGCTGCAACAATTCCAAAACCGGTTTTTGTAAAACAGGAGACACAAAAGCCGCAAAAAGAAGAACCAACAGCAGAACCGGTGGAAAAAACTATTGCCACACCCCAGATAGAAAAAGCTGAAACACAAGAAAAACTGGAAGAAAAAACACTTGAACATCCAAAACAAACTGTTCAAACATACAGCGGTGAAGACTTATCCGCCAAATGGCAGGGTATTTTACAAAACATCGAAAGCATACCCTCAAGAATGTTTTTCTACAATCTATCAAAACCTGTAGAACTCACTACTGAAGGAATTACAATCTCTTTTGCAAAAGAAATATTTGTAAAACAGGCACAGGAATCTTCTAAAAATGCACCTTTAAAAAAAGCAGCAATGAGTTATTTCGGTGTGGAAGACATCAATGTGCACATAAAACTTGCTGATGAAAACGATGTGATACCGGTAACAAAGCCGTCAATAGAAAAGCTGGAAAAAAAGCCAGAAATAAAAACAGAAGTTGAAGAAGAAAATGAACATCTGCTTCAGGAAACTTTGGGACAAATACCCCAACAAAATAACATTGCGGCTACAGAAAATAAATACCAAGATGATAATACAGAGAATCTTTCCGACCAATCGAAAATGGTGATGGAACTTTTCAACGGAAAATACATAGAATAATAAAAAAGACCTCTTATTTTAAGAGGTCTTTTTTATAGTTTTAATACTATCCTTCATACTTTTTGAAAAGTATTGAAGCATTGTGACCGCCAAAGCCAAAAGAGTTTGTCAAAGCATATTTTACATCGGCTTTTTGTGCTTTGTGCGGAACATAATTTAAGTCAGCGACAGCCTCATCCTGATTATCAAGGTTAATAGTAGGGGGTATAATACCTGTGTTTATAGCTTCTATACAAACAATGGATTCAGCAGCCCCAGTAGCACCAAGCATATGACCGTGCATAGATTTTGTAGAACTTACTTTTAATTTTTTATTAGTAGTTTGATCACCAAATAACCTTGCTATAGCTTGAGATTCTGCTTTATCGCCAAGACCGGTGCTAGTACCGTGAGCATTGACATAATCAACATCTTCAGGTTTTATACCGGCATCTTTTACAGCAAGAGCCATTGCTCTTTCTGCCCCGGCACCGTCTGGAGCAGGTGCAACAATATCATAAGCATCAGCAGTCTGTCCGTAACCTACGATTTCTGCATAGATTTTTGCTCCGCGTTTTTTAGCATGTTCAAGTTCTTCTAGAATAAGAACAGCTGCACCTTCTGCCATAATAAAGCCGTCTCTGTCTCTGTCATAAGGACGGGAAGCTTTTTGCGGTTCATCATTATGTTTTGACAGAGTTCTAGCACTTGTAAATGCCCCTATACCGAGTTTAGTAATCACAGCTTCAGCACCGCCTGCTACTATAACATCAGCATCATCCCACTGAATTGAACGAAAAGCATCACCAACTGAATGAGCTGATGTTGCACATGCGGTGACAACTGCTTTATTTACACCTTTTGCACCATGTTTAATAGAGATTCTGCCTGCCCCCATATCAGCAATAATCATTGGAACAGTAAACGGAGAACACTTTGTCGGCCCTTTTGCTGTTATAATATCGTGTTGTTTTTCAAAAGTATCAAATCCGCCGGCAGCAGAACCGACAATAACACCATATCTGTACGGGTCAACATTTTCTCCTGCAACAATACCTGAATCTTTAATAGCCTCATCAGCAGCAACCATTGCAAATTGTGTATATCTGTCCATTCTTCTTGATTCTTTAGGATCAAGATATTCTTCAGGTTTAAAATTCTTAACTTCACCGGCAATATGTACTGTATGACCTTCCAGTGAAATATTTTCTATTGTAGAAATTCCACTTTTACCTTCTACAAGACTGCTCCAAAATTTTTTCAATCCGACACCAAACGGAGAAACAATCCCTAAACCTGTAACAACAACTCTTCTTTTACTCATTATGTAAACCTTTTCTTAAACTCGGACATCGGGTTAAAACCCGTGCTCTTGAAAAATTACGGGGAGTATTTAACATGCTCCCCGCAAATAAAATTTATAGCTCTAAACTATGAATGTGATTCAATATAGTTTACAGCATCCTGAACTGTAGCGATTTTTTCAGCTTCTTCATCAGGAATTTCGCAACCGAATTCTTCTTCAAAAGCCATAACCAATTCTACTGTATCAAGTGAATCAGCACCCAAATCAGCTGTAAAACTTGCTTCGGGAGTAACTAAATTTTCGTCTACACTTAACTGTTCAACCACAACTTTTTTTACTCTCTCAAGAACTGTACTCATGTTTTTTCATCCTCATTTAATTAACTACGTATTTTTTTCATTATTTATTATACTATCACAAGATTATTTTGCAAATTTTGTAAAGCGAAAGTAAAGACATTTAACGATTTTTAACATAGTGTAGATAAAAATACAGCTAATTAAATTATTTATAAAGCTACTTGATATATAATAAAAATTGTCCGAGAAAATTTTGCGATAAGAAGGACTCCGTTTGATTTGACTAAATGTCAACTCAAAACGGACGGAAAGAGCATTTTTTTGACAAAACGAACACGCACAGCGAAGCGAGCAGTAGTGAGACTGTCCTTACGAAGTACCGCAGCGTCTGATTTCAAGACAGCGGAATTCCGGACGGGTGAAACCCGGTGAGCGAGTGCGAAGCTGACGGCAGCGTAGCGTAGTCAGCGACAGCAACGAGCGGGAAGGAATTTCAAGACAGCGGAATTCCGGACGGGTGAAACCCGGTGAGCGAGTGCGAAGCTGACGGCAGCGTAGCGTAGTCAGCGGCAGCAACGAGCGGGAAGGAATTTCAAGACAGCGGAATTCCGGACGGGGCTGACCGAACGAAGAGAGGAAACGCCCCTTGTGAGGGAAAACCACGCTTTTCCCGAACATCTGATTTCAAGACGCCGGCGGCAACTGCGACACTAGATTAGATGATAAAGCACAAATTGGTTTTTAATAACGATGAAAATATATTTGAAAAAAAATAACAGCAATAATTTAATTTTATTCTTCTGCGGTTGGGGAATGGATGAAAATCCTTTTTCTGTCTTGACAAATGACAGCGATATCTTGTATGTCTATGACTACACAAATCCAGATTTTCCGGAATTTGATTTTTCAAAATATAAGAGTGTAAAACTTCTGTCATTTTCGTACGGCGTTTACGCAGGTGCAATTGCAAAACTGCCGGAGAATCTAAAATTGGATGAACGTGTCGCAATCAACGGAACACTTATACCAGTAGATGACAAACTGGGTGTACCTGTACGGCAGTTTGAACTTACGGAGAAAATGGACTCTGAGTCTGTAGTAAAATTCCGCCAAAGGCTTTTTGGCGGAGAAAAAGCAGAAGAACATTTTGAAATTTTTGAAAGCCATTTACCTCACAGAAGTGCCAAAAGCTGTACAGAAGAACTTTTGGGGATGAAAAAATATGTTCCTCAAATCGCTGCACATCAAAAGACTTTTGATAAAATATACGTTGCAAAATATGACAGATGTGTACCGACTCGCAATCAGCTGAATTTCTGGCAAAATGCCAGTGTTAATAATATAATAAAGCTTGAGACAGGGCATTTCCCGTTCTACAATTATGAAAAGCTTGAAGATTTATTATGATAAATAAAGACCTTGTAAAATTCAGATTTAAAAAAAGTATTGCCACTTATGACAGCTCTGCCGTGATTCAAAAGGAAATGGCACACCGTCTTGTTGACAAAATTCTTGAATATTGCGGAAAAAATTTTGATAAGGTATTTGAATTCGGCGTTGGTACAGGATTTTTGTCAAAAAATATTTTGAATGAGATAAGTTTTAAAGAATACTATGCAAACGATATTATAGAAGAATCCGAATTTTGTATAAGAAATATCATTAAAAATGTAAAATTTTTACCCGGTGATATTGAAAAAATAAACATCAAAGAGAATTTTGACCTTATTCTCTCTAATGCAGTAATGCAATGGATATACAATATAGACGAACTTTTGTTGAAAATAAAAAATAACTTGAAAGCAGACGGATATTTTACATTTACAACTTTTGGCGAAAGAAATTTTGAAGAAATAAGACAGACTACAGGTGTAACGCTTAATTATTTAAAACCAGAGACACTAAAAGCAAAATGCGAAAACTTTTTCGAAATTGTTAATTTTGAAGAAAATCTTGAAACGCTTTATTTTGATACGCCTTTAGAAGTTCTTAAACACATAAAATATTCCGGTACAAACGGTATCAAAACCTTAAACTGGACTGTTTCAAAACTAAAAGCTTTTGAAGAATACTACCGACAAAATTTTTCGTCAGGAAATAAGGTTACATTGACTTATAACCCTGTCTATGCGGTTTTAAAAATAAAATAAAATAAAATAAATAAATGATTTGTTAATTCTATATGTAATGTAGAATTTATTGTTATTTAATTTATCAGATGGAGTCTCACATGTCAGATAATGAATTAGAGTCTATAAAATTTGCTGCGTCTATGAAATCACAATCTTATGATTTGATGCCCCAAGAATTTTCCGAAGAAGAAAAAGACTTTATTGCAAATATTTTGTATGACTATACCTGTAAAGCATACGAAGCTTTAAATAATGATGAAGAATTGAATTTGTCTGAAGAAAATATTCGATTTATCTCTCAGGTTATTGCAGAGTGGACTTTTCATAAATCTGTTGACCTTATAAAAGCGGCTATACCTAAAAAATATTGGGAGGACATACTTGTCAAAATTGCTTTTGCAATTTTTGAGGTTTCAAAAGAAGCGTTTAAAAGAGAAATGCCAAAAAACAGTATATTGCCTGCCGTAGAACACCATGTTAATAAAGTCTGGAAAGAATGCATAGAAGAATTATACCTAAATAGTTCAATTGGCAAGAAAACAAAACAAATAGCTCAAAATCAATCCAATATTGATGATATGGCGAAACAAACAGCAAAAGGAAATGCAAATCCGAAATTTAAGGAGAATACCAATCCCGGCTGCAGCAGAATAATTTCCGGTTATTTGGTTATAGGTACTATCATCTCTGCAGCAATAATGACAACAATTTTTGTTTTTTGCTACAAACATTTTAAAGTTGATAAATTAATAGCTGACAACATTATTTTTTACAGCAGGTATATAGGCTGGGGGGTCTTATCGGTATTTTTTATTTCATGGTTATTTTTAAGCCGTTTTTGTTCCGTATCAAGGGTTACGCTCGGATTAAAATCTATAATAACGAATATATCAAAAAATTCACTGTTCTATTGCGGATGTCTTATTTTGAGTTCTTTAATAGTATATAAAAACAGCACTGTTTTTAATTCCACAGATACGCTTAACGCCATAATGTTTATATTGGCAAGCGCAATTACAACGGTAAAATCATATAAAATAGGATTAATAAATAAAGCTTTAATCGCAAGTTATACTCCAGCTTGTGATAAAATATAAATATGCTTTATTTTTACTACGGACAGGAAGATTTTAATATTGAAGCCGAGCTTCTAAAGCTCAAATCAAAAATTGTAGACAAGTCTTTTATCTCTACAAACTACAGGGTATATGATAATCCGAAATTTCAGGAATTAATCGATATTCTACGCACTCCATCTTTGATGTTCGGCAATATTCTTTGCGTAATTAACTGCGAAAAATACTTTTTTGACACAAAAGGAAAAATAAACTTTGATGACAAAGAATTAAAACAATTGGAAGAGATTCTGGAAACAATGCCTGAGAGTTTGTATGTGGCGTTTGTATGCAAAATAGAAAGAGAAAGCACAAAAAAACTCGACACAAGAAGAAAACTATACAAAATAATTTCTAAATACGCTTCTGTTACCGAGTTTCCCGAGTACAAGCCATATCAAAAAGAGCTTGCTTCATGGATTCAAAAGCAGTCTAAGAAAAAAGATTTGATTATATCGTCTGAAACCGTACAGTTTTTGATAGAACGGCTCGGTACAAATCTAAGGGTAATAGACAATGAGCTTGAAAAGCTCAGGCTCGCTGTTTATCCCGAGAAAATGATTAAAAAAGAGCATATTCAAAATATTTGCACCTCAAGCGAGGATATTTTTGCACTTGCGGATTATATTCTCAAAGGTCAAAAAGACAAAGCTCTTTTGGAATTCAGAAAACTCTGTACGAATAAACATTATCTTGAAATTCTGGCAGTTTTGCAGACAAATTTTTCACGTCTTGCCGCAATAAAAATAGATTCAGTTGACAAAAATGCAGCAGAAATAGCACTAAAAAACCACATGAATGAGTTTATTGTGAAAAAACAACTGGAAAAGCTCAAGAATGTTCCTATGGACAGACTGATACAGATAAGGAAAAATCTTCTGGAGGCAGAATACAGAGTAAAAACGGGTGAGATATCATTTTATGAATTACCCGTAGAAATGGCATTATTGGGATAGGTTATGTTTAATCCGATATTAAAAAGAAAATTTGAATATATTACAAACTACTTTGAAACTGCATTAAAGAATACAAAAAGAAGCTTTGCACAGTCGCTTGTACTCTATGGACAGGACAGCATTTCGCAGTACTATCTTGCCATGGACATAGCAAGACAGCTGAATTGCCTCAAAGACGGTGCTCCAGATTGCGACTGTATGAACTGTAACTGGATAAGAAACAACCAGCATCCTGCGGTATTAACAATTTCAAAAAATGATAACAAACCGTCTGACGATACCTCAAGCAAAGTGATTTCTATCAAACAGACACTTATGATAAATAACAGTCTTGTAAATTCATCCGACTATTACAGGGTATTTATCTTTTGTGATTCGGAACTTGCAGAACCTTCCGCTGCCGAAGCAAAACATTTATCAGAATTCAACGGATTAAAGTTTAAATTTCCGCAGGAAAATTGGATTCCAAAACCTTTAAACAGAGATGTTTTAATAGAAGCCTCGGCAAATTCTCTTTTAAAATCCATAGAAGAGCCGCCTGAAAGAACGCTGTTTTTGTTTTTAACAGAGGACAAGGAGGATATTATAGAAACAATAATCTCCCGTTCACAGTGTTTTTATGTTCCTTCTTATAATGCGTTGAATTATGATACGGATTTTTTAACTTCTATAATTGCCGACTATCCGGCAATAAAAAAGATAAATGTTTTGAATATTGTGCAGAATCTTATAACCGCAGCAGAGGAACATGGATATAAACAGGAGTATGTTCTTGATTGTATGGAATATTACTTTGCGGAAATGATTAAACGCAATATAGAAAATAAACTGCTTGTACAAAAAATTAAAAAGGATATTATGTCTGTTCAGCAGGCTAAAAAACAAGCGGATGCTTATATAAAACCGCAGCTTATTTTGGAAAATTTGTTTTTCTCTTTTTGTTAATGTTTCAGTCAGTCAACAGCCGTAAACACACAAAATACAGATATTTATTTTTTCAAAGCTGACTGTTCACCGATTTTTTTAATTACATTTGTTGTGGATTTTCCTTCTACAAAGGTGATAAATTCCACTCTGCCGCCGTTAGCTATAATTGATTTTGCCTCCGGCAGAGTTTCTATTGTATAATCAGCACCTTTTGTATGCACATCAGGCTTTATTTCACACAACAGATTTTCAGGAGAAGATTCGTCAAACATAACAACATAATCCACACACGACAAAGCACACAATATCTCTGCTCTATCGTTTTCATTATTAATAGGCCTGTCCGGACCTTTTATTTTCTTTACGGAAACATCCGAATTGAGGCATACAATCATTACATCTGCAAAAGTTTTTGTCTTTTGCAAATAGCGGACATGCCCGACATGCAGAATATCAAAGCAACCGTTTGTCGTGACGATTGTTTTGTTCTCTTCTCTCAATTTTTTTAAAAGCGCCGGTATTTCATTTCTTTGAACAAGCTGTCCCATTATTTTGACGCTCCTGCCTGATTGGCGTTGTTGTATGCAACTTCTATTATTTCTTTTAATTGGACGGGTTTTATTGCAAAAGTGCCGACTTTTCTTACCGCAGCCGCTGCAGCATAATTGGCCAGTTCAATTGACTCGGAATAATTAAACTCTGAACCTATTAAGCCGAGCGCCAGAAATGCGACAAATGAACCGCCAGCGCCTGTTGCATCCACAACTTCTGTCGTTGCGGAAGGAAGATATAATTCATCCGTACCGTCAAAATAATAAACACCATTTGCACTGCGCGTAATAATAACCTTGTCGGCATATTTTCTAAGCTCTGTTGCTACTTTTTTTACGGGTTTTGTTCTTGTTGATTTTGTTGCAATAAGTGCTTCATCCATATTTGGCACTAATATATCCACACCGGCATATTTAGAAAAATCATCGCCTTTAGGGTCCATTACTATTGTTTTATCATGCCTGTTAGCGAGTTTTACTATGTCTTTTATCAATTTCGCTGATAAAAGGCTTATCACATAATCGGATAAAACAATTAAATCCACATCATCAATAATTTTTTCAATATTTTCAAAAATCTGTTTGCTAACGGAATCACTGACTTTATCAAGAGACTCATTGTCGACTCTTGCAAGGTGTTTGTTATTCTGAGCAATCAGTCTTGTTTTAACGGTTGTCGGACGGGTGTTGTCTTTTATTATAAAGTCAGTATTTATTTTGTTCTTTTTAAGCAAATCCATAATAACACCGCTGTACAGGTCATCGCCTATAACACCGGCGAGTATCGCTTTTGCTCCCATTGCTGCAATGTTATTGGCAACATTCGCCGCACCGCCTAAAAGGTAAGTTTTCCTTTTTACCTCCAGTATCGGAACAGGCGCTTCCGGAGAAAGACGGTTTGCCATTCCCCACAGATACTCGTCAAGAATAATATCTCCGACAACAAGTATCTTTGCATTGTTAAACTTGCTTATCAGTTCAAAAAGTTTGTTTTTCAATGATTTATTCATAAAAGTTCCCCTTAGATTCTTGTTACGGAAATTTTTGTACCTGTTTTATAACAGCAGCCGGCTTTGTGAGCCGGCATTTGCATATTCAAACAAATAATTAAATTATTCTTTTGCGGATTTTGGTGCACCCATAAGAGCAGGGTTATTTTTTGCCTGTTCTTTCAAAGCTTTTTGAATATTTTTAGGATCAAAGCTTGCGTCCTTGTATTCAATTTTTGCATTGTTTTTCAAAGTGTCAACAAACTGCTGCAAGACTTTTACTTTTTCCTGATTTGTAAGGAAATCTTTGATATCATCTTTTACTTTATCAAAAGGTTCTGTTCCTGCTTTTTGTCTGTCTGTAACAAGAATAATGTGATATCCGTATGGTGTTTGGATAACTTCGCTTATTGTATTAGGTTTCATTGAAAATGCTGTTTTAGAGAAAGGTTCAACCATTTCTTCTTTGCCAAAGTAGCCTAAGTCTCCGCCCATCTGTGCGCTCTGTGTATCATCAGAGTTGTCTTTTGCAATTTTAGCAAAAGATTTCGGATCTTTTTTCACCTGAGCAAGAAGTTTTTGTGCTTTTTCTTTTTGCTGGGTCATTTGCTTTTGTACTTCAGCATTCAGCTGGTCATCTGTCATATTTTTGCCTTTTTCCGATGCAGTAATTTTAGCTTTTAATTCTTCGGTATTAGCACTTACAAGAATATGTGATGCTCTGACTTTATCAGGATTTTTGAATTTATCTTTGTTTTCATTATAAAATTTCAATGCATCTTTATCACTTACAGACACTACAGAAAGTGTATCAACAAGTTTTTGGATTTTAACTTCATCAGTCAAATCCTTTTTAAACTGTGCTGTTGTTACCCCATTGTCTTTTAGAAGCTGGTTAAATTTTTCTTTTGAACCTACTTTGTCAATAATGGATTTTAACTGTTTATCCATATCTTCTTTTGAAACTTTGATATGTCTTTTTTCTATTTCCTGATCAAGCAGTTTCTTTACTATTAATTCGTTTATAACTCTATCTTTTAACATCAAATGAAGAAAGCTGTTAGGATCTTTTTTCAAATCAATTCCCATTTGTGAAAACATTGAGTTTCCTGCTACAGCATCAAAAGCCTTTTCATACTGCGCTTTTGTAATAGAATCACCGTTTACAGTTACAACGGCGTTGTGGTTTGTACAACCGCAAATCATTAATGTTGCGGACACAGCTACTAGTGTGGTAAATAATTTAAGTTTCTTCATTTTTATACTCCTCGTGATTAATTAGAATATTCATAAGTTATCTTATTTATATAATAAAATAAATCTGCCAATATGTTAAACACTTCTTTAAAGCTAAGTATACCGTTATTGAATAAAAGTATTGAATTGCCTTCCTGACAGGACTTCGGGGCAATTGTATATTTTATATATTTTGTAATATTTCTATCCATTCTGGATGCTATTATAGTCCACTCTGCTTTATTGTAAGGGATGTAAATCCTTATATTATCAGCAGTTTCTCTTATCAATTTTATTTTTGCCTGAGTGGCAAGAAGTCTCAAATGTATAAGTTTTATTAAGTTTTCAACCGGCTCTGGAATTTTTGAAAATCTGTCTTTCCATTCCTGATGTATCAAATCAAGCTCTTCTAAAGTTTTTACATCTGCAAGACGCTTGTATTCAATCATTTTCTGCTCTTTTGAGCCCACCCACTCATCAGGTATATAAGCGGTAACATTTATATCAACAATTGCAGGCGGCTGCGGTTTTTCTCCGGTTTCCTGCAGTTCGTTTATTGTTTCTTCCAGAAGCTGACAGTATGTGTCAAATCCGACACTTGTCATATGCCCGTGCTGTTTTGTACCGAGAATATTGCCTACCCCTCTTATTTCTATGTCTCTTAATGCAATTTGATAACCGCCGCCGAGGGTTGAAAACTCTTTGATTGCGTTCAGTCTTTGAAGAGCTTCGGGTGTAAGCTTTTTGCGGTCTTTATAAAAACAGTAGCAATAAGCCTGTCTGTCGCTTCGTCCGACTCTGCCTCTTAACTGGTAAAGCTGTGCAAGGCCGAACCTGTCGGCGTTATACACAATCATTGTATTCGCATTGGGTATATCGAGTCCCGATTCTATAATTGTTGTACAAAGAAGAATATCATACTTGTGTTCTGCGTATTCAAGCATAATATTTTCCAGAGTTTTGGCGTCCATTTGTCCGTGAGCTATTGCAATTCTTGCATTCGGTACTATTTTTTGCAGCTCTGCACCGAATTCATATATTGTTTCTACTCTGTTGTACAGGAAAAATACCTGACCGTCTCTGTCAAGCTCATGGTTTATTGCATTTTTTACATAAGTTTCATTGTACTGTCCTACATAAGTTTTTATAGGCAGACGATTCATCGGAGCTGTATTTATTACACTCATGTCTTTTATGCCTGACAACGACATATAAAGGGTTCTCGGGATAGGAGTGGCGGACATGCTCAGGATGTCAATATTTTTTCTGAGCATTTTCAGTTTTTCTTTGTGTTTTACGCCGAATCTGTGCTCCTCATCAATAACAAGAAGCCCTAAATCCTTAAATACTATGTCATCCTGAAGCAGTCTGTGTGTACCTATGACAACATCCACTTCTCCTTTAATAAGTTTTTTTATAATTTCCTTCTGTTCTTTTGCGCTTCTAAAGCGGGAAAGCAGTTCCACCTTTACAGGAAAAGGTTTAAAACGTTCTGATATTGTCTGATAATGCTGCATTGCAAGGATTGTCGTAGGGACAATGACTGCAGCCTGTTTGCCTGACATTACAGCTTTGAATATTGCACGTATGGCAATTTCTGTTTTTCCAAAGCCTACATCAGCACAAATCAGTCTGTCCATAGGCTTTTCCTGTTCCATATCGGCTTTTGTTTCCTGTATAGCTTTCATCTGGTCAGGTGTTTCCGTATATTCAAAAGCCTCTTCCATTTCGTACTGCCATACTGTATCAGGTTCAAAGGCTATACCTTTTGAGACTTCTCTTTTTGCATAAAGCCTCAGCAAATCCTTTGCTATATCTTCGATTGCTTTTTTGGCTCTGGTTTTTGTTGTGTTCCAGTCGTTGCCTCCCATTCTTGACAATTTTGGTGCAACGCTTCCGGAGCCTCTGTAGCGGACAAGGAGGTTTATTTGTTCTGCGGGCATGTGCAGTTTGTCGCCCTGCGCATACTCTATTGTCAGGTAATCCTTCAGCTGCCCGTCTATCTCCTGTTTACTCAACCCCTTGTACAGACCGACGCCGTGCACCTGATGTACGACATATTCACCCTCTTTTATGTCGTTGATTGATTCAATGTATTCAGCGCTTTCTTTATGATAAGTCTGTTTTTTTGCGGTAATATCTTTTGACTTTTTGTTAAACAGCTCTTTATCTGTCAGCACAACCAGTTTAAAGTCTTCGATTTGCGATCCGCCAAGCGATATATTATCCGTAAGAAAGATTTCGCTTTTATTTTCAAAATCATCCGATACTGCAAGTTCAAAATCTTTAAAAACATCTTCAATACGGTTTTTGTAGTCCGTAGCAATAATAACTTTGTATCCTGTTTTTATTTTTTCTTCTGTAAAAGTCAGGATATCTTCCATTTTTGATGAAAAACTCGGTATCAAAGAACTTTCAAATTCAACGGTATAATCGGATACCGTATCCAGGAAATTGTCAAAATATATTTTTTGAAAGCCCGCAATATCCGTTTGGAACTTGTCAAATTCAAGATGATCCATGGTTTTTAGAGGCAGCGCAAGTGCTTTATTGGTATTTTCTTCTATTTGTTTTGAATAATTTTCATCAATTTGCGCAAATTTAGAAAAAATTTCCGATGATTCGTCAAAAATCAAGGCTGTATCTTTTTGTTCATGAAAAATCAACTCCGGCAAGCTTTGCAGATTTTTGTTAAAGTAAGATTCAAAGTATTCTATCCCTTCAAAATACTTTTCTGTATCAATTTTTTCTATTGTTTCCTGAAGATTTTCCCTTATGATATCTGCATTTTCTCCTGCTTCAAGACCAATAGTTGCTTCTGTCAATTCATTTTTAAAACTTTCCGTATTTTTATCATCAAGTACAAATTTAAACACGGGAAGAATTGTCGTTTCTTTTGTTTTTTTAACACTTCTTTGAGTTTTATTATCAAAGTATCTTATATCTGTAACGGTATCTCCCCATAGCTCTATACGGGAAGCATACTTATCCGGAGAAAATACATCTATAATGTCGCCTCGAATGGAAAATTCCCCTATATCAGAGACCATGGTAACTCTTTTGTAGCCCATATCAACAAGTCTCTGGGCAATTTTTGAGGTGTCAATCTCATCATCAATTTTTATATTGATACTGTGTTTTTTGTAAAAATCTATAGAAGGGAACTTCTCCAGCATTGCCTTTACCGGAATAATAAGAAGCGGTATGTTTTTTATATTTTGAAGTATTTCTATCTGCCGGGCATACCTGTACAAATTCTGTGCGACTCCGTCATATATAGAAATATCCTGATAAGGAAAAATTTCTGATTGTATATCAAAAAGTTTTTCAAGGTCGTGTTTATACTTCAGGGCGGATTGTTCGGTAGAGGTTACAAATACGGCAGTTTTTTCTTTTGATATTTCCGCAAGCAAAAGAAGCCTCAAAAATGAGGTAAGTCCGCTTATTGTAAAAGAATTGTTCTTTTTTAAAAAAGCAAAAATCTTTTCATTGTTGAGAAATCTTTTATTTTTAATAATATCAAGAATATCTGTCATACATTGATGATAACACACAAGTGTGTTTATAATCTTCCAAATCTTTATTCAGCTATGACAGAAGGAATTGTGTTTCTTTCTACCAAGTAGATGCAGAAACTTACAATGTCAGAACATTTCTTTGAATCGTCTGATATTCAATACCTTACACTCGAGTGTTTTTCTATATAATTTTTAACCCCGTTTGTAATTATCAAATCCGGCTCCGTATAAACAAACTCCTGTAGCTTTGCAAGCCCTGCATCGGTTTTGCCCTGTTCCATCAGAATAAGACCTTCCATAACATGCGCCATGGGATTTTTTGCACTTTCTTTTCTGTATTGTTTTAGCTTTTGTTCTGTTATTCCGAGTCTTTTATAAACAACAGCAAGATCTTCATATAATCCGAAATTCATAGGATGAAGCTTTACTGCTCTTTGCAAAGTGTCCTGTGCAAGTGCAGGGTAGCCTATTTTCATATAACAATTGGCAAGATTCGCATAGTATACCGAGCTTGCCTGTGTTTTGGGGTCAAGAAGCACCGCCATCTGAAACTCTTTTATCGCAGCAGCATAATATCTGTCCTGCATATAAATAACACCCCTGTTGTTATGGTCGATTGCATTTTTTTGTGCGTCGATATTCATTACTTCCATTTTTGCGTTAGACGCCAGAGGCATTAAAATAAGACATATTGTTATAAATATTCTATAGAAGTACAATTTCCTGACCTTCTTTGGGAATAAAACAGCTCTTACAATTTTCAGTATAATGATTTTCTATCTCAAGTAAAAATTCATCATTGTAATTTGGATCCAGATGGAAAAACGCAAGTGATTTTGCTTTTGCCTGAGAATATGTTTCTAACGCCATATCAAAAGTAGAATGTCCGTAGCCCTGTTTTGAAAAATACGGGTTGAGGTATTCTTCGCTTGTATATTGCGCGTCATGAATGAGTAAATCAGTGTCTCTTGCAAAAAGCACCAGTTTTTTATTTGCACCGACAAAACCTTCCGTATCCGTAGCATACACAAGAGATTTATCCTTGTATGCAATTTTATAAATCATTACACCGTCTTTAGGATGAGAATTTGATTTCAGACAGCTTACGACCACTTCTTCATCTTCGGGCAAATAATCATCGTCGTTCTGGATTTTTATCATCTCGGGCGAATCAACATCCTCATTAAAGATAAGTGCATAATTGTCGTTGATATCATAAAAACTCAATTTGCAATTCAAATCGTTTATATTTAAAGGAAAAGATTTGTCAAACATCAATGTGGAGATGACGTTATCAAGCCCCTCTTCATAATCTGTAGAGCCTACGATATTAACCTTTGAAGTATTAATATGCAAAGGTTTAAAAAAAGGAAGCCCCTGAATATGGTCATTATGTAAATGGCTTAAAAGAACGGTTGCACATATAGGCACTTTATGGAATTGAGCGGCATAATCCTTCATAAGCTCGTTGCCGCATTTTATAATACCCGTTCCGGCATCCAGTATGATAAGATGTCCATTTACATTTACCTCTATGCATGCGGTATTACCGCCGTATTCTAAAAAATTGAAATCCGGAGTCGGATGGCTGCCTCTTACGCCTCTGAATTTTACAATAAATTTGCCTTTTGATTCTCTCATAAAAACACTCCGAATTTTAAATCTTTATTTGTTATTTTAACTTATTTTTCAAGAATAACAATCCCGTTTCTGTCGGATTCTTCACCGGCAAGAGTGGAAGATGAAAAAGTCATGATTTTAGCTTTTTTCTGGAGCTCTTTTAGCCTTGTCTCTCTGTAATCAAAGGTAAAAATAACCCTGTCTTTAAGGTTATTTACTGTCACAATCCTGAAAGCATTAGGGTATGATACAAGAGACGGTGTGCTTACGTGCAGAATATTATTTTCTTTGTATATTTTTGCTGCGTGGTAGTGCCCTGAAAATACAGCCATAGGCATTTTGTATTTATTTAACACTACAGAAAATTCATCTGCGTTCGTAATCCTGTGATGAAAACTGGGGAAAGGTTCTTTTAGCGGAAAATGAAGAAATATCAGAGGTAATTCGTTTGAGTCTTGTGCTTTTTTAAGTTCTTCATCCAGCCAGTTTAATTGTCCCTCCGGCAGTGTTCCGTTAGCTGTAATTCTGTCATCAATGGAAGCATCCAGAACTATTACCCTGTAGCCTTTTTTAGGTTCAAAAGAATAATAAAAAGTATCGGATTTTATATCTTTATTTCTTTTTTTCAGATAGTCAAAATATTTATCTTTTTTAAAAGCTGTACCAACAGCCGCATCGTGATTGCCAAATGTAAAATACCACGGTGCTTTTAGTTTATTCAGCATATCACAGGCATCTTCGAGCAGAGTTTTTCTCGGCTTGTCAATTAAATCACCCGTAATCATTACAAAATCAACGTCCTTCACTGAGTTTATCTGCTCAATTTCGTCTTTAAAAAGCTCATGAGAATGGGATAAGAGTTTATAGCTTGTATCAGTACCTTTGTCGGAAAGATGAATATCCGAAATATGTGCAAATTTCAAAGGCTGTGCATAAGAAAGCGCATTAAAGCCAAAATATGCAAAGACAAGCAAAATAAACCACGCAAAATATTTTATCAGCGGATTGTTTTTTTTTGTTGATTTATTATTTTTTTTAGTTTTTTTACTTTTCACTGACTTACTCCTAAAAATCTTGTGAATTTGCTTCTTCTACAATTTTAGTTATTAAATCTTTATCAAAATCAGTCTTTTGGCTTATTAACCGTACAAGATATTCAATATTTCCGGCAGGCCCCTTTATCGGAGAAAAAGTAAGCTGTAAAGGATAAAGTCCGATTGACTCTGCATATTCTATCACATCATATATCACTTTTTGATGTGTGCTTTTTTCTCTTACAACCCCGTTTTTGCCCACAAGCTCCTTACCTGCTTCAAACTGTGGTTTTATTAAAGAGACAATCTCCTGATGTTCCGGATTCATCAATCTTTTGATGTTATCAAGAACTTTTGTAATAGAAATAAAAGACAAATCCATTGCACAAAAATCAGGTAAAATATCAGTGTCTGTATAAACTTCTGACATATCGCAATTTTTTACATTGGTGCGTTCTACTACCTTTACCCGTTCATCCTGCCTGAGTTTCCATGCAATTTGTCCGTATCCGACATCTACAGCATAAACATATTTAGCACCGTTTTGGAGCATACAATCCGTAAAACCTCCGGTTGAAGCCCCCGCATCAAGACAGTATCTGTCTTTTAAATTGATTTCAAACGCTTTTACCGCTTTATCAAGCTTTAGACCACCTCTTGAAACAAAAGGCAGGGATTTTATCTCTATTTTTGTATTCTCTTTTAACTCAAGCTGATAGCCGGATTTTGTTATTACTTCGTCATTTATCCTGACATCACCGGCCATAATGGCACCCTGAGCTTTGCTTTTTGTCTCAAAAAAGCCTTTATCAACCAGTATTTTGTCCAAACGCTCTTTATTCTTTGCCATAAGTTTATTATGGCATGAACAATATGGAATTGTTTACACAAGCTAAATTATCCTTTTAACTCTTTCAATATCTGAGAGTGCAATGTTCCGGCTTTTGAAAGATGGTTTACTAGAGTTTCGTATCTTTGTTCCTGTTCACCGAAAGGTACACGCATTTTGACCAGTTCATCTACAGATTTATTAATTTTATTTAACCTGCCTAAAGTATCTCTTATCATAAGTGCCTTAACAAGAGGTGTAAAATTTTTAAGAAATTCTGAATGTATCAAAAATTTTTTAATGCTCTTTTTCAATTTTTTTCGCATTTTATCTGGAAATAAAAGAATTCTTTCGATAACACTTGTCAGAAGTGTTTCCGCGTTTTGTGATTTATACTGTGTTTTCAGGTTTTGTAATTTTTGATGTAAAAATTTTTTCTGATTCAACAGCTCATCTTTTGTTTTTTCATCATTAATCGTGTCGGCAACAATAATTTTTTCTTTTATTTCTTTCAAAGCATTTTTGGTATCTTCTATTTTTTTTTCCAGCTTCAAATCAGGGTCATCAATGACCATGTATGCCGCGTCTTCTATCATTGCAGAATCAAGGGAATTAAGCCTTTTTTGAAACTCCGGTTTATTCTGAACATTATAATTGTTCATTGCTGCTGTATTAATCAAAGAAACAGGATTTCCTTTCATTATTTTGTCATATTTTTCAAGATTAGCTGACAGTCGATATCCTGTTAACCGGAAAAAGCGGGTCGGTGTTTTTCTATTTTTATTGTTATTGTTTTGAAAATTAGAGTCCATAGTTTTATTATGTATTAATTAAAAAATTTTTGTGCCCGTTAAATAAGTGAATTTTTATTTTCGCAAATTTTTAAAGTAATTTTCTATAGCTGAACGATATTTATATACAAGTATGCCTGCACCTATTACAATACCCCAGCCGAGAATTTTTTTAAATACGCTTTTTTTATCAGACCTTTTTGCCGGCTGTTTTGTACTGGAAGTACGTATATTCAATAGCTCTTTGTAATAATTATCACCTTTTTTTAAATCATCATAAAAAGAATACGGGGTAATAACAGGCGGATTCACGACAAAATGTCCGGGTTTCGGATTTTGTCCGACCCCGCCTATTGTATATGCACCTATTGGCTGCTGCATTTGTACTGATGACACCGGTGTGCTCATGTTCATTCCTTCACACTTATACATAATGAACAAACCAAAACACGGTCTTTTATTGCCAGATTATAATAAAAAATGTTAATTTTGTTACAAATATAAAAAATATATAAATTTTTCTTAGTATTTTAATTGCTGTTTAAGTACAATAATTTTATAGAAAAAAAGGAAGGTATATGGATAGATTTGTCGGAATATTTGGAATAGTATTGATACTGGGTATAGCTTATGCTCTGTCAAATAACAGAAAAGCAATTTGTTTAAAAACAATTATCCCTGGTTTTATTTTGCAGGTGCTGCTTGCAGTGTTTGTTTTAAAAACGCCTCTGGGAAAAAATATTTTCCATGCTATAGGGCTTTTTATCCAGAAAATCCTTGATTTTTCGAATGAAGGCGGAAATTTTGTATTCGGTGTGCTGACAAATAGCCCCGTAAGAATGGAGGAATTGTTCGGAGAAGGAACAGGTTTTATATTTGCTTTGAAATTAATACCGACAATAATTTTTATACTGATTCTTGTAAATATACTTTATTACTACGGTATAATGCAAAGAGTCGTAGAGCTGTGCGCAAAAGTAATGTACAAAATAATGAATGTGTCAGGAGCTGAATCTCTCTCCAATATAGCATCTGCGTTTGTCGGACAGGTAGAAGCACAGATAATGATTAAACCATATCTTGCAACAATGACCATGTCAGAGCTTCTTGCTTCGATGACAGGTTCTATGGCGTGTATTGCAGGCGGTGTAATGGCTATGTATGTCGGCATGGGTATTCCTGCCGAGTATCTGCTTGCAGCTTCTATCATGGCAGCCCCGGGTGCACTTGTGATTTCAAAAATTGTATATCCTGAAACTGAAGAATCCCAGACAAAAAATGAAGTAAAGGTGGAAATCAAAAAAACGCATGTAAATCTCATTGATTCCATTGCACACGGTGCTTCTGACGGTATGAAAGTTTCTATTAATGTTATTGCAATGCTTATTGCACTGACGGCATTAATCGCAATGGTGGACTGGATACTAGGATATGCGGGTTTATTTATGGCAAATGTTTTGCATATGAATCTGTCCTGCATACACATTGATTTGTCACACCTGTCACTAAAAGAGATTCTCGGAAGTATTTTCTCCCTTTTTGCACTTGCAATGGGTGTTCCTTTTAAAGAGGCTATTGATGTAGGTGCATTAATGGGTACAAAACTTGTGTTTAACGAGTTTATAGCATATCTTGATTTGTCCGCACTAAAACCGGTATTGAGCCAGAAGAGTATAATTATTGCTTCATTTGCTCTATGCGGTTTTGCAAATCTGGGTTCTATTGCAATACAAATAGGCGGTATTGGAGAACTTGCACCCAACAGAAGAAAAGATCTTGCAAAACTGGGTGTAAAAGCTTTGATATGCGGAACTCTTGCATCATATCTTTCTGCCTGCATTGCAGGAATATTATTGTGATGATGAATATGTATAAATATTAAGTTTTGTCACCCGCAAAATGTTTTATTGTTTTCATATAATATTTGATTACTATATACTTTAATAAGAAGCAAAATTGATTTTTTGCATACAGACAAAATTTCAGGAGTTAGTATTTATGGCAGTCGGTAATATTTATGCAGTTATTTTGGCAGGCGGTTCAGGCACCAGATTGTGGCCTTTGAGCAGAGAACTTCATCCAAAGCAGCTTATGAAAATAGAAGATAATTATACTCTTTTTCAGTCTGCTTTTATCAGGCTTGTAAATTGTATAGATGACAAAAATATTCTGAGTATTACCAATATAAAACTCGAGAGTCAGGTAAAAAATCAGCTTAAAGAAATGCAGGAAAAATTCTGCAGAAAATCCACATATCGTATTATCACAGAACCGGAATGCAAAAATACAGCACCTGCTATTGCGCTTGCTATTAAATATATTGAAAAACTCCAGCAGGATAAAAATAGCAAAGAAGATGCAATAATTGTAACAGTGCCTTCTGACAATCTGATTACGGACAATGAAAAATACTGCAAAGCCGTCTCAGAAGGTATCAAACTGGCTCAGGAAGGATATATCGTTGCATTCGGCGTAAGGCCTGACAGAGCTGATGTTGGCATGGGCTATATCAGAGCAAAAAATAACAGAAAAATCCGTACTATTGCTCCAGATGCATTAAAAGTCGAATCCTTTATAGAAAAACCGGATTTGGAAACTGCACAGGAATATGTTGATTCTGACAAATATTTTTGGAACAGCGGAATGTATGCGTTTAAAGCTTCTGTTATGCTGGCAGAACTCAAAAAATATGAAAGAAGCATCTACGATATTATCAAAGATGCGGAAGTTTCTTCTCAAACTCCTACAATCCCTTATCAGGAATTTAAAGAAATGCCTGATATTTCAATCGATTATGCTGTAATGGAAAACACAAAAAAACTTGCAATGATTCCACTCGAATGTGAGTGGAAAGATGTGGGTTCCTGGGAAGCGGTTTATGAAATTTCCGAGCTTGATGACAACGGCAATTATATTATGGGCAATGTTGTTGACCTTGACAGCAAGGATTCTCTAGTCTATTCCACATCAAAATTGATTACAACAATCGGACTCAAGGATATTGCAGTAGTAGAAACAGAAGACGCTATTCTTGTTTGTGACAGAAACAGATCACAGGATGTGAAAAAAATCGTAAGCCATCTTAAAGAAAGAGAAGATTCTACCCAGTACAATCACAAAACTGTATACAGACCGTGGGGATACTATACTGTATTGAATGAAGGCTGCGGTTTCCTTACAAAATGTATTTACGTAAACCCCGGTGCAAAGCTGAGTATACAGCTTCATCATCACAGAAACGAACACTGGGTAGTACTGGAAGGCAAAGCATATATATTAAAAGGTGAAGAATATTTTGAACTCAATAAGGGAGAGAGTGTCGATATAGATGTTGAAGAAAAACACTCTATACAGAATCCTTATGATGAACCGTTAAAGATTCTTGAAATACAGCAGGGCGATATTCTTGACGAAAACGATATTGTAAGATTCGAAGACATTTACGGAAGAGTATAGCAAGTATTTATATATCTACTGGCGACATCATCTGAATAAGCGTGCTTATAGTGGTTTCCATACTTACGGAATCTGAAACTCTCTGTTGTAAAAAAGCATTGATTTGCGGCATCATCTCAATTGCAATATCGAGTTTAGGGTTTGAACCAGCAACGTACATACCAACATCGATTAAGTCTTTATTTTCTCTGTAAAGAGCCATTGCTCTTCTCATTTTTGCAGCGGCCTCTTTATGTTCGGGTGTGGCAATTGCGGACATAAGACGGGAAATACTGCCCAGGATATCGATAGCCGGATAATGGTTCATCTCAGCTACTTTACGGCTCAGGAATATGTGCCCGTCTGTAATACCTCGCACGGTATCTACGATAGGGTCGTTTATGTCATCACCTTCCATCAAAACCGTATAAAGCGCAGTAATAGAACCTTTAGGGCTGTTACCGGCACGTTCCAGAACTTTTTGAAGCCACGAAAATATTGACGGAGGATAACCTTTCATTGTAGGCGGTTCACCTATTGACAGACCAACTTCACGCCCTGCCATTGCACAACGTGTAACTGTATCTGTCATCAAAAATACTTTTTTGCCCTGATCTCTGAAATATTCGCATACAGATGTTGCCGCCTGAAGACATTTTTGACGAATCAAAGGAGGCTGGTCTCCGGTAGAACATACTAATACGGATTTTCTCATACCCTCTTCACCAAGAGAATCTTCAATAAACTCTTTTACTTCTCTTCCGCGTTCTCCTATCAGTGCAACAACGTTTACATCAGCATCGGAATTTCTTGCAATCATACCGAGCATGGTACTTTTACCTACTCCGGAACCGGCAAATAATCCCATACGCTGTCCGGCGCCCATTGTAAGTGTAGCATCTATAGCTCTTACACCAGTTGAAAACATTGTATTAATAATAGGCCTGTCAAACGGACTAGGTGCAGGCCCGTCTATTGAAACAAATTGGGCATTTGATGTGTCCAGAGGACGTCCGTCAATAGGTTCGCCCATAGGACTAATTAATCTTCCGAGAAGAAATTCGCCTACTGGCAGCATAATCGGTGTACCGGTTGTGGAAACAAGACTGCCCTGACCGATACCTGCTCCGTCATAGAGTAAAAGAAGCTGTGCTGTATCCCCCTTGAAGGCAACTACTTCGGCAGGTTTTTTTTCACCTTCCCAGGTTTCGATAAAACACAGATCACCTATTTTTAACCCCGGCAGTTTTACTTCTACCGTAAGGCCAAGAAGCTTTGATACAGAGCCTTTGTACTGATACATCGGCGTGGAGTCTATGATTTCATAGGCTCTTTTTTTCATATATTCAATTGAGCGTTCCGTTGATTGTTCTACCATATTTTCCTGTGATTCTTTTAAAATTTTATGCCGGCATGTGTTAATCACGCCTAAATTAGTAATATCTATTTTGACAAAGGGAGTTTTGATTTGAATACCATATACGGAAATTCTTACAGCACCTTAACGAAACAATGACAAGGCGAGTGTATTTGAGGAATAAATAAATTTTTAGACTGCACGCAGAAGCTTCGCTTCTGACTTAGCCCTCTCATAAAAGCAACATTTAGTTGCTTTTATTCGGCAGAGTCTCCATCCGAAACGTGCCACAGGCACCTTTCGCACGGAGTCCTTGAGCCTAAAGTTGAGTATAGGTGGTGTAGAATTGTAGTATCAGGTATAAAAATTACCCCCCCTTTCAAAAATCTACTGATAATCAGGTGCATACATTTCACCGATTGTATCAACAGCCTCTACCCTTATATCCGTAATCAATTCACTGTAAGATATTACAACGATTGTCGGAATATGTCTTTCAAGCAGCTGATACAGCGGCAGCCTGATTCTCGGAGAACACAGGATTACCGGCTGTCTGCCGACTGTCTGGTGCGCTCTCATAAGAGTAGATGCTGTTGTCTCGATTAACTCCTGTACCTGCATCGGGTTCAAAAGGAACATTGTACCGAGCTCTGTTCTCTGGCAGCTGTCATCCAGTGTTTTTTCCCATTCGCTTGAAAGAGTGAGCGCATACAGCACTTTATCTTCAGTACAGTGCGTAAGACAAATCTGTCTGCCCAGTGCCGCCCTTATACGTTCTGATAGGATATCAGGTTCTTTTGAAAATCTGGCATAGTCGCATAATCTTTCAAAAATAAAGATGATATCTTTTATAGAAACTCTTTCTCTGATGAGGTTAACAAAGATTTTTCTTAAGTCACTTGTTGAAATAATTGTCGGAATAAGGTCATTAACAAGAGTCGGATCCTGTGATTTAACAAGTTCCATAAGCTTAAGAACATCGGTTTTTGTCATAACCTCATCAACGTATTTTCTTACGCATTCTTGAAGGTGAGTAACTATTACATCTACTGAGTCAACAGCTGTCAGATGGTCTTTTTCATCAATTTGCGCAGGATCAATCCAGTATGCCTGTGCCTGATATGTAGGATCAATATTGACTATACAATCAGCCGGTGTCGGTTTACCCGTTGCATCCCACTGGTCTGCAATAACCATCAATTTTCCGGGATACACAAAGCCATTTGCAACTTTATTTCCACGTATAGATATAAGGTACTCATTTGCATCCAGTGCAGAAGAGTCCATAATTCTTATATTAGGTATGATATAGCCAAGCTCATCAGTTACACGCTGACGAAGAGCAGCAATCTTGGCTAATAACTGACCTTCTTGATCAGGGTCAGCTATCGGAAGTAATCCTCTGCCCACCTGCAGACTCAAAACATCTACACCAAGACGCTCATACATCTTGTTCGGGTTAACAAGATCCTGCATGTTCTGTTTAACATTCTCCAATTGTCCCAGTTGTGCCTGTACATCCTGATTAACAAGTACAGAAAATGCAGCTATGATAATTACAATAGAGAATAACAGAAACGGAAAAAACGGCAATCCTGTCCAGTGGCTGGTAAATGCAATTAAAAGAAGGAATGCTACGGCACAGAACAAACTCATAGGCTTGCTCAAAATCTGTCCTGCAACATCAGCTGCCAAGCTCGGGCTTGCAGCTGAAGCACGTGTCATTACGATACCCGCTGAAACAGCCATCAATAATGACGGCAACTGTGATGACAAACCGTCACCGATTGTTAATACTGTATATTTTTGAACGG
The DNA here is from genome assembly GCA_944324245.1 of Candidatus Gastranaerophilales bacterium. Lineage (GTDB taxonomy): Bacteria > Cyanobacteriota > Vampirovibrionia > Gastranaerophilales > Gastranaerophilaceae > Limenecus. The sequence continues at coordinate 28,434 of CALUVO010000082.1, forward strand.
CATCTGCTGCAGGCATGCCCTGCTGCAGCATACCAATACACAACCCGCCTACGATGTTGATAATTACAATGATGATACCTGCCATGGTATCACCTTTTACAAACTTCATAGCACCGTCCATAGAACCGAACAGCGCTGATTCTCTTTGTAAATCTTCACGTCTTTTTACCGCTTCATCAGGAGATATCAAACCTGCGTTAAAGTCTGCGTCAATAGTCATTTGTTTACCGGGCATGGCATCTAATGCAAACCTTGCAGAAACCTCTGCGATACGTTCCGCACCTTTTGTAATTACCATAAACTGAACAACGGTAATAATAATAAAGATAACTGCCCCTACTACCATATTTCCGCCGGTAACGAATGTTCCGAATGCGTGAATAGCAGCTCCGGCTTCACCTTTTGCAAGAATAAGCCTCGTTGATGCAATACCAAGAACCAGCCTGTACATTGTACCTATAAGAATAATAGAAGGAAATGCAGCCAGTTCAAGAGGCTTTTGAATATACAAAGATATCATCAAAAGCACGATACCAAGAGTAATATTTAATGCAATTGAAAAGTCTATAACCCAGTTAGGCATTTCAATAAGCAGGATAAGTATCAGCACTACTACGAATGCTGCAAGACCGAGTTCTGTTATTGAGTTTGAACCTTGTGCTCCTGCCATTAGATTTGTTTAAATGCCTCCTTTATTAAATCGAGTTGTGTTTCGATATTAGCATCTATTATACCGTTTGAAGTTTCTATTACTGCCGAGCCTTCATCAACCTCTTTGTCGCCATTTACATATATTTTAGCTTCAAATTGGCCGGAGGACAAAAGTTTCGGGACAATTTCTTTTGTGTATTCGACATCGGTTGGATTTACTTTTAGTATAATTTTATTTTCGTCTTTAGCAAGACTTTTCAATGCATCTTTAACAATTGCCTCAAGTACAGATTTATCTGTCTGTACTTCTTTTTTTATAATTTTCTCTGCAACTTTTAGAGCGATATCAAGAATATCGCCGGAAATTTCATTATAGAGCTCTTCTTTGTATTCAAAGAATTCTTCTAAAGAATCTTTTAAATCATTCACAGCAGAATGTGCTTCTTCAAGACCTTTTTCAAAGCCTTCTTTAGAAGCCTGCTCTTTAATCATTATGGCTTCTTGCTGCGCACGTGAGATAAGATTTCTGTCGTCAATTCGTCTGTAGCCTCTTCGTCGGTCGCCTCTGCGTCTTTCTGCACGTTGATTAAAATCTATTTCATCAAAATTAAAACCAGCAAAAATATCAGATGTATCTTCTTTTAGTTCTTTTTTTTCTTCCGGTTCAGATTCAATTGTTTCCGGTTGCACAACAGGTTCAGGCTGTTTATCTTCTACGGCCGGTATTTCAATTTTAGGTTTTATTATCTTTTTTTGGTTGTATTTTTTTATTATCATTTAGTATTTTATATCCGTTTATCGGTTTAATTTTTCTTCGAGATAATCGCAAACAATCTCTGTAATTCTTGGCGGTAAATCATCGGCAGTGCCTTGTGTTGATTGTGTAATCAGATGTTTTATTGCCAGTCTTTCTTTGTTCATCATATTCGAAATTTTTGTAATATCCGAATTCTTTACAATATTATATAATCGTTTATTAATTTTGTTTTTATTTAACTTTTTAGGCTGCGGGAGTGTATTTTTTATTTCTGTAAGACATTTTGCAACAAGAGCGGGATCAAGTTTATTTTCAAGATCTTCCATATTGGCATAATCTCTAAGCATATTTGCTTCTTCTGGTGAAAATTTATCCAAAAGTCCCTGTCTTTTTTCAAAAGGAAGATGCCTTAAAACAATAGCAAAAGTTGCAAGCTTTAAAATTTTGTTATCATTCGGAGCAGGAGTATATCCTTCTGACGGAGGTTCTCCATTTGCCTGTGCTTCTGACTCCTGAGCAGCTGCCTGTTGAGCCATTTCATCAATATTCGAATGAGTCAGAGCTTCTTTTACCTGTTCATCAGTCAAAACACCTTTGCTTTTTAGTTCTTCAAGAGCTTCGTTGTACGCTTTTTTTACATGAAACTCGACTACAGCAATCATATCGCCTTGCGGCATATTTTTTATTATCGCAGTCTTAGCTATTTCAAATATTGTAAAAGCAATCTTTTGCAGAATTCCGTCTCTAAACTGAGGGTCTATTCCGCTTCTTATAATGTCAATTGATTTATGAAATGCCCACTCACCTATAAACTGCGTAACAACACTTGCCTGATCCGCATTGAAAGATATTGTTGTATCATTAGATATTGCTTCACCAGCCATATAGCAGAAGTTGTGAACAATATTTATAATATACTGTTTGTCCGCATCAGAAATATCCTGAGGCAGTGCAGGACCGACCTGTTCTGCCAGGCTCCTTGCAAATGCTTTAAAATCAAATCCTTCTATTGGCAATGTATGCTCCCCATGTTTTTGTTGACTCTTAATAATTTTATATTGACTCAGGAACTTCCCATTTACTCAACCGTTTCGGGCTCCACCTCGGCTTTCGTTTTGGCAGCGTTTCTGCCTTCGCTAGGGCGGTCACTTACGGTTACAAAAGAATGCCTTTCATTTCTGAAAGTCATTCTTTTTCACACAAGTTAACTTTTTTCAATCCAGCTTTTTACCTGTTCAGCTACTTCTGCATCATCCAGTCCCTCCATTTCTGCTGCGAGATCTGAAAGTGTTGTATTTAATTCAGGAATAGGTCTGGCTGCTGCTTGTTTTTGTTCAAGCATACCCTGTGCAAGCTGGGTCTGTTTTTCAATTAATTCTGCTGCCTTAAGATTTACATCTCTTAGCTGTTTTTCCTGATCTTGAGCTCTTTCTCTGAGCTTTTCTATTTCTTCTCTCTGACGTTCCTGTGCCTTTTTAACTCTATCAGAGAGGAATTTTAAACCGACGCCAAGACCAATTAAAATCAAAGCAATAGCTATCCACCACGGGTTGCCTGTAGAATCAGGTTTTGGCAGAGATTCCGGTTTATCTCCCGCAAGAAAAGGATCAACCGAGTCAGAAAATGCAATTTCTACATTTTCCGCTTTTGCTTTAGGTGAAGCTGCTCTGGCTATAAGCTCTTTCAACTCTTCAAGAGTCATATTGGCTGGAATAGCACTTTCTTCAAGAGTTACTGCAATAGAAATATCTTCAATTGTTCCGGGTTTAACAAGTTCACTTGTCTGTACTTTAGGAACACCGAATTGAGTTTCTCTTGCCGTTCTTGAGTAGCTTCTGTTTTGTGCGGAATCAGCATTGTTTGCCGGCAAGCCGTTAGGCAGGTATACACTTACCGCACTGATTCCTTTATTTGTATCTCTTGTTTGATCACCCAAACCTTCAGAGAAAGTTTGCTCTGTCAGAGAAGTTTTCTTTGTAGGGTCAAAATCGATGGCATCTCTTTGCATTGGTGCCTGTCTTAAGTATGTACTAACCGTAACAGCATAATTTCCTTTACCAATTAATTTGTCCAGCTGGGTTTTTACTTTTGCCTGCATATACTGGTCATTTTCCTCCAGTTTCGCAAGCATATCATCATCCGCTGAAGCAATAGAATCATATACATTACCGTTTGTATCAGTAATAGAAATATTTTCTGCTTCAAGTCCGTTTACAGAACCCAAAAGCAGGTTCCTTATTGCTTTAACTTTCATGTTATCCAGCTTTTCTCCGCTTGGCATAACAAGCTGTACCGTTGCAGTTACCGGTTTTTCATCCTGTTCAAACATTACCTGTTCAGGTATAGAAATAAAAACCGAGGCATTTTCTATCGGAGGGATTTTTCTTATTAAACGTGACAATTCACCGTTAATTGCGCGGGTAAGCCTTATTCTTTTATCTTCTTTTGTTGAAGTAAAATCGCCTTTGTCAAATATTTCAAGACCTACATTCTGGTCTATCAGACCGCTTTTTACTATTGCAAGAAGGGCTCTGTCTCTTTGTGTCATTGTGTATTTTTGCAAATACAAAATCGATTTTTGTCCGTCAAGACGTCTTTCTATCGTAATACCTTCTCTTGCAAGAAGTGCCTGAATTTCTATGGCTTTGCCAAGATTATCAGTTGTAAGCAAGTCAAGCGGTTTATCAATAACTTTTTCTTTAACAACTTTAGGTGTATTTGAATTATTTGAAGACACAACAAGCCCCACTGTTATAAACAGTGCGATAACGACTACGAGTCCTCCTATTATCCCATATAGCAATGGCTTATTTTCGAATATTTTTTGAAAATCCATTTAGAGTTTTTCCTGCCTCGTTATTTACGATTATACTATCAATTACGGTATAAGTTAACCGTCTGTGAAAGATTTCGCATAAAAAATCATCAATATGGATGAGATTTTCGGCTCCTCTATATTAATGATTTTTTTATAAAAGTCATGAAAACAGTTTAGACTATTTTATTTTTGGAAAAACCCAGTTTACTATATCAGATGCCATTGAAGGATTTGCTTTCAGCATAAGCATTCCCATTCCGCCTGCTGGATAAGTTTTTATTTCAAATGTACCCTGCGCAAATTTTTTCAAAAAATTTGTTTCTTTGTAAGAATAGTTATCACGAATGCTTACCATTGAAATTATAGGCATATTTCCAAGATTAGTCATTGCTATAGGTGTATAAAGGCCTTTAAAATTTTGTGTAGGAGAAATCAATACAAGACACTTCGGTTTATTCATCATTTTTTCTGCTGCTAATATAGCTGTATTTGCACCAATATCAGCTCCAACTATTGCATATTTTGTGGTAGAAATATTTTTATAATTCATTGCTATGTAGCTTAGTATTTCCGCTACATCCTGCGGATATTTTGCAAAGTTTTTTTCTGTATAATACTGCCACGAACGTATTTTAAAATCCGAGTCATACATACTCTGCCCGTGTCCCCTTAAATCAACAAGCAATACGGCGGCACCTGAATCTACAAATTGTTTTACAACAATTCCCCAGTAATCGCTTGAATACCCGATAGAATGAAGCATTACCACAAGAGGATAAATTTTTTCTTTTTTAGCAGGATAAAACAGTTTTGATTTTACAACAAAATTATCTTTTGTTTCATAAGTAATTGACATATACCCGACTTTATTTTTCTTTGCAGCAGCAAAAGAAGCTGGTGGTATAACCATAAGAATTGCTATTAAAAGTATAATAAACTTTTTCATTCTAATTCTCTTCTTTGGGAAAATTTTTGTTTATAAAATTATTATTACTATTTATCTTCATTATCTCTTTTGCAAATTATACAATCCAATATATTTACAAGCTCAGGATCCCATTTTATACCGGATTCTTCTTTAATAATTGCAATAGATTCTTCCTGCGTTTTGGCTTTTCGGTAAGAACGGTCTTCTCTTAATGCACAATATGCATCAGCAATAGCTATGATTCTTGAACCGAGAGGAATACTGTATCCTTTAAGGCCTTCGGGTTCACCTTTACCATCCCATCTTTCTTTATGGTAATGAATATACGGTATTACTTCTGATAGGAAATTTATGCTCATAAGAAGACTTACACCGATATTGGGATGGTTTTGTAATGTTTCCCAGTCTTCTTTTGATAGTTTTTCTTTTTTATTAAATAATTCTTCCGGTATAGTAATTTTTCCAATATTCTGTAAAAGCCCTGCATAATAAATTAAATCTTTTGTTTTTTCATTTAAGCCGAGATTTTCACATATTGTTCTTGATAAATCTGCAACATGCTGGGAGTGATTGTTGTGAAATTCGCTTTTTGCATCAACTGCTTTAGCAAGCATTTCCACAAAATTTTGCTGTTCTTCACCCAGATCTCCTATAACTGCAGTTAATTCAGCTCTGTAATGTTGAAGTTCACTGCTTGTAACTTCCTCATCAGCCATAACCTTTGATGTTTCATCTGTAAGTTTTTGAAGCATCATTGATATCGCAAAAAGGGTTGCTGTTACTTTTATCAATTTTATAAATTCTTCTGATAAATTTTTATCCTGTCGGGGTTCAATCATAATTAAACCTGCATTTTCAGAACCGTAATGCATTGGTATATGAACAAGTTTCGGATTGTCACAGTCAATTTCTTCATCCGCAGAAATTGACGACCCGACAAGGACTAAGCCGGATTCTTCATTATCCATGCCTGTTACATATTCATTTGCAAGAAAAATATGGCATGCTTTTGCTTCTATCATTTGCACAATTGTCTTTGCAATAGAGTTATATATTATATAATCTTCTTTGTTTGTAAATCCCAGAACACTCAAAGTATTGTTGATTGAATATATAGATATAAGCTCTGCCAACTGTTTTTTCAGACTTTCCGCTTTATCTTTTATATCGTGTTTTTTTATTTTTTCTGCAAGATCCTCAGATATCAAATGTTCAGTTAAAAAATCACCGAGGTTAAGAGCAAAAATTTCTTCCAACGGATCATCTTCCAAAAATTCTGCGCTTCTGGAAAAAACCGATACTCCTTCTTCTTTTTTGTTAATATTCTCTTTTGTCATGTTTCATTCCTATTAACTTCCGTATTTTTATTATCGGCATATAAATCATAAAACTTTATAGGAAATTCACAAAGTTCATACTTTTGTTTATAAATCTTAATATTTTTGTCTAAGAAATTTTTCCGTTTCGATAACCAATTCCGGCACGGTATGCAGAAACCGAGTATAACATTGGAAGAACAGGCCCTATCCATTTTAAACCCGAGACAAATCCGACAGATGCAACATCATCAAGATGCAGGCTTACATCCAATGCTTCTGGATGTCTTTCCTCATTCAGATTTTTAAACATTTCTTTTACAGATTTTTTATTTGGAGTTTTGTTTCTGTCAAAAACGGGATTTATTACGTTTTTTCCGACAAAATTTGCAATAGCATTACCTGCAGCAAGACCAACACCGAGAACACCTGTCATCATGGCAGCAAATCTTGCAGTTTTTGATTTTACATTAAAAACATTCATTGTAAACGCCCCGAGTCCGGCCCCTACGTTGCAAAGAGCAATGTTATTTAAGTATTGATAAGTTCCTTCTTTTATTTTATCAGGAAATTGTTTTTTCCAATCTTCTTTTGCAAGCTTATCCCCGACAACACCGCCCGTAATACCGCCTAACACAGGTATCAAGCCAAGCCAGGACAGTTTCAGTAAATCTGCAAACGGGGCTTCACTCTCTGCATCCGGTATTATTTTAGAAATAAGTTTTTCATCTTTTAGTTTTTCCTTAAATTCCTGCATGAGATTTTTTACTTCACTGAACTTAAGAATCTTATCATCCTGTACCTTTTTAATTAACATTTTGGCTTTTTGGCTTAGCGGTTTTGAGAGAACTTCTATAATACCTTCTGAATCTTTTTCCGGCAGCTCTATAATACCCTCAAAAAGCTGTTTTCCCTTAATTTTTAATCCTCTTGTTGCAATAAGTGCAGAAGCAACAGTAAAGCCTAATACAGATGCATTTTTTATAGCTCTTTTCTTACGGTCTTCCTTAGAGCTTTTCATTGTGTCATATATGCCGTATCCGATAGCAGTTCCTGTCAAAACAGGCGGCATAACATCATATAATTTGCCAACCATAGCAGTTTGATCAAGATATTTTCCCAGAATTTTCAATTTATTTTTTATTGGTGATACAGGTAATACTGGCATATTTTATCCCTTATAAATTACATAATTAACTAACACAAATATAAATGCAAATGATTCGCATTTGCATTTATATTAAATCACTTTAAAATTTATAATCAACCCGAACAAATTTTACTACTTTCTTCCAATGAAACTTAAAAATAATTTTATTATCTTGTTAAAGTAAATTGCTAAAATTTTTTGGAGAAAAAAAATGAAAAAGATTTTAATTGTCGTAACCAATACATCCCTGATGGGACATCATAAGGGAGATTCGAATAATATAGTGGAAACAGGGGTCTGGCTGGAAGAATTCGCCGTACCTTTTTATGCATTTAAAGAGGCAGGCTTTGACATTACGGTAGCCAGTCCCCTTGGCGGAGTGTCTCCTATAGATCCTGCAAGTTTAGAATGTAAAAATCCTACTAAATGGGATTACACAAAAGAATATCTGGATAATACATCCAAACTTTCTTTTATAGACTACAAAACTTTTGATGCAATTTTTCTTCCCGGCGGACACGGACCTATGTTTGATTTGGCGCAGGATATGCTGTTAGGAGAAATAGTTTCATATTTTTATAACAGCCATAAAATAGTTTCTGCTGTATGCCATGGTCCTGCAGGTCTGATTAATGCAAAAACAAAAACAGGTGATTCAATAGTAAAAGGTATGCAGTTGACATGTTTTACCAACGAAGAGGAAAAAATGGTTCAAAAAGATAAGCTTGTTCCCTTTATGCTTGAATCAAAACTCAGACAACTGGGCGCATATTTTAATGAAGCTGCGCCATGGAATGAAAATGTTATTGTTGATTCTAACCTTATTACAGGTCAAAATCCTGAATCCTCAAAAAAACTAGCTGAAACAGTAATAAAAAAATTAAACAATTAATGAATCACAGATTTGTTTTATAGTAATAAGCAGCCCTTTGGTTGGGGCTGCTTATTTTTTAATTTAATAAAAATATTTAGTAATCAGATACCGCATGATCGTCATCATCTTCAAGCGATGACAGGTCTCTTGTGTATGTTGTATCAAAATCTTCCGGCAGCATATCTGTATCCGGCCATACGGTAGATTCATCAAACCTTACTGCATCCATATTTTCCGCTGCTGAAAAATCAGAGTTTTGCAGGTCGCTTTCATTAAAAACAGCACCTGCCATATCAGCATCGGTAAAGTTGCAATAGTTTACAGTTGCGTAACTATAGTCTGTACCGTTTAGCAAAGCTCCTGTAAAGTTGCATTCAACAAGATTGGCTCTTGAAAAATCAGCAGAGGTCAGGTCTGTATCGGTAAAATTTACTTCCGTAAAATTAACTTCATTGAAACTTGCACCGGATAAATCAGCGCCTGTAAGGTCGATTCCTTCAAGTGTCAAATTTGAAAAATCAAGTTCGCTAAGGTCTAATTCACCGTTAGCCTTCCTGTAATCCTCAAATTCCGAGGGGTTTTTCAAGATTAAATCAAAAATTTCTTCTTTTGAATAGTTTGCCATAGGTTTCTCCTTAGATGACTGACCTTTGTAATAATTCCCTGATTTATTATTCTTTAATCTTCTATCATTCTCATCTGCATTGCAAGTAATACTGCCTGTGTTCTGTTTTTTACTTTTAGTTTTTTAAATATACTGTTAAGGTGAGTTTTTACAGTTACTTCTCTTACAAAGAGTTTTTCCGCAATATCATTATTGCTTGCTCCCTGAGAAACCATTTTAAGAATTTCTTTTTCTCTGGCTGTCAGGGGTTCAATCTCGCCTTCCTGAACAAATTTTAAATCAACATTGCTTACTTTTTCTTTTTGCCAGGTTGAGCGGCGCAATAAGGCTTCAATTCTGGCAAGCAGATTCGGTAAAATAAATGGTTTTACAACGTAATCATCCGCACCGAATTTTAAACCTGAAATTTCTTTTTGTTCTTCGTTTAAAGCCGTAATCATAATAACCGGAATATTTTCCAGTTTTTTATTAGTACGGATAGTTTTTAATGTTTCCCAACCGTCCATATTAGGCATCATCACATCTAAAAGCACTAAATCATAATCATTTTTTTCTGATGTAAGTTTCTTTATGCCCTGTAGTCCGTCTGTTGCAACATCAACCTCATAACCATAAAGCGGCAGTGCATCAGCAAGGTATTTAGGGCTGTCGTCTATTATTAATATTTTTGCGATGGCTACCATTGTCTGTTTCTCTTTCTATACTTTAGTTGTAATTTTAATTGATATAAAGGGATTTATCAATTGAAATCCTTATAAATTCATCTATTTATATTACATTATTTTTAATGGCTTTTATTGCTGCCTGAGTACGGTCATTTACTTCCAGTTTTTGCAGAATGCTGCACACATGTGCTTTTGTCGTATTTATACTTACTTCCAGCTTTTTAGCTATTTCGCTATTTGAATAACCTTCTGCTATCAAAGAAAGCACCTGTTTTTCTCTGGATGTCAGATTTATTGCAGGACTGTTTTTTACAGGCTCTGCCGTTGGCTCTTTTTGTTCGTCATTACCGCTTGATACCGCAGCCTTTAAAACATAGCCTGCGACTTTCGGATCAAACCAGGCTGCGCCTTTTGCAACGGAGGAGACTATATCAAGAAGTTTTGCCGGTTCAACATCTTTTGTACAATACGCACCGGCACCTGCTTTTATAGAATTTATAACATCTTCTTGTTTTTCATGAGAAGAAAGAATTACAACTTTTATATCAGGATGTTTTTCTTTTATAAGTTCAGTAGCCTCAATACCATTCATATCCGGCAGCCCGAGATCCATAACAACAATATCAATAATTTCTTTTTCTATAATTTTAAGGCCGTCTTTTGCATTTGATGCTTCAAAAATTTTGCTGTAATCAGTATCCGTTTCAAAAGTTGTTTTTAAACCGAAACGGGTAAGCGCATGATCTTCAATTATGAGAAGGTTGTATTTTCCCATTTAATTTTCCTACAATTGTGAGTTTAACTCTTTAGATGCATATTCGTTTGTCGGATTGAGTTCCAGAGATTTTCTGAAGTTTTTTGCTGCAGCTTCTTTAAATCCCTGCTGTTTATTGATTAGCCCCATGTAGTAATAGTATCTGTCGTTCTTTTTATTCATGTAATTAACCGGCATCAGATAGTCCTGTGCAAGTGCGATTCTGTTATTTTTTATGGCAATATCGGCAAGATCAAGCCATGCGTCAATCATCAAAGTATCAAGAGACACTGTCTTTTTCAAATACTGAATGTTTTTTATGTCATCTATTTTTGAAGCTATGTAATAAATTTTTGCATCGGATGAGCCTTTCTCAAAAACTTTATTGATGTATTCGACTGATTTATCCGTTGCTCCGAGCATTTTATAGCACAAAGATGCATTAATCATTGCTTCTTTATTGTTTTTATCTTTTTTCGCCGCTTTTACATAAAAGTCAAGCGCATTTTTGTAATCTTTTTTGTACATATACATATTAGCTATGCCAAAAAGATTGTCAGGGTCATTCTTTTTCACTTTATAAGCTTTTTCGTACAAATCCATTGCATTTGAAAGTTTGTTCTGCTTAAAATAAATATTTGCAAGCAAAGTCATTGATTTGACATCTTTTTTGTCGGCAGATATGTTCTGGTTAAGTTCTTTTATTGCTCTTTGATAATCGCCTGTTTTTAAAAAATACTGAGCAAGATAGAATCCTGATTTTTCTCTGTCTTTTGTCGCTTTGGCAAGAGTATAATAATAAAGCCCCTCTAAATCATTTCTGTAATCAAGTATGCTGACATCCTGAGTTTCAAGCATAGCTTCAAGGATTTTTACCGCATCAGAAAGTTTGTTTGTTTCACAGTATATCTGTGCCTTATATTTCAAATAATTTATATTATCAGGATTGATTGATAATGCTCTGTTTATTTCATTTATTGCTTTTGAATATTCTTTTATGTTGTAGTATGCCTGAGACAGAATATAGTGTGCGTAATCTGAACGTTTGTATCTTTCTGGAAGTTTACCCATATCTCTTGCTACTTCAAAGGCAAGATTGTTGTAATAAATTTCCGTGTAATTTTGTGCAAGCTGAATTTCATCATCATAAGACAATACAACCTGCGGGAACAGCTTGGATTTAATAAGCTGTATCTGATGATTGTAGGTTTCTCTGTCCTGAATATTGTTTATTGCCTCCTGTGCAAGCGAGAAAAGTCCTATATTCGCGAATTTATATGCAAGACCGAGACTTACAAAATCATTGTCAGCAGAAGCTGTTACTACATCTTTGTAATCTTTGTAAGCTGCTGTAATATTCCCCTGTGCAAATTTGTCGTTAGCTTCTGTGTATTTTTTTGAATAGTTTATTTTTTCTGCTGCTGAAGTTAGTTTGTTGTCGTTATTTTGAGAAAATGTAATTATTTTTAAGAAATCGTTTGTCAAATCATTGTTTTTTATGAACTTCAAATTTTCTTTATTAAAAGTGGACACAGGAGTTTTTATGATATTTTTGTTTGTGTTTAAAGATGAGGCCTGTACTGCTGAACAGGTAAAAGTACATGTAAGAAGCATAGCTGATATTATAAATTTATTTAACATATTTATTCCCTAAGTCTGTTTATTCAAAATAATTTGTTATTTTCCGGCTTTACAGTTGTAGTATCTGTTAAACAGTTCTATTAAATCACTTTCTTCCTGAGTGAGAGTATCACTTTCTTTACACAAAATCTCATATAGATAGTCTAAATCATATTTTGCAAGTGTTTCTCTGTCTTTTGTATCGTACAGAACAGAATCTACTTCACTTAAAAACACATCAACAAGTCTATCCAGATGTATTTTGAAAAAAGATTCTACAATATTACCGTCAAAGTGCTGCCATGCTCCTGATTTTATTATCTCCAGTGCATTTTTAATCGGCATTTTGTCACGGTAATGTCTTTTTGACGTAATTGCATCAAATACATCACTTACAGCAAGCACTCTACCGCCAAAAGGTATTTCTTCGCCTTTTAATTTTCTGAAATATCCAGTGCCGTCATATTTTTCGTGGTGGCTTGAAGCAATTTCCGCTACTTCTTTGAATTCTTCTGATATGTATACTCTGTTTAGTATATCATAAGTAATTCTAACGTGTTCTTGTATATGTTTGTACTCGTCATCCGTTAGTTTTCCGTTTTTTTGCAAAACAGCATCTCTAATGCCGATTTTGCCTATATCGTGCAATACCGCAGCATGAATAATATTTGCTTTTGTTGTTTCATCGGTGTCCATTACATCACAAATAAGCTCGGAATACATCTTTACACGGTTCGAGTGACCGGCTGTGATTTTGTCTCTTGCGTCAATAGAGGCAGCAAGTGTATCAATGAAACTTTTAAACAGCTCTTTTTGCTGATTAATCATAAACTGCTGGGATTCAAAAAGCTTTGCGTTTTCTATTGCGATACCTGCACTGGAGCCTATTGCTATGAGAACATCTTCATCTTCTTTTGTGAAAGTTCCATTCTGTTTATTTAATACCTGAAACACACCTAAAATTTCGTGTTTCATATTCCAGATAGGCATACAAAGAATAGTTTTTGTTTTGTATCCCGTTTCTTTATCAATATCCTGATTGAAACGGGAATCGCTGTATGCATCTTTTATATTAATAATTTCGCCTGACTGTGCAACATATCCTGCAAGTCCCTTATCTGCAGGAAATCTTAATTCCTGCGTGCCCATACCGAGAGCAATTTTAGAAACAAGTTCATTTCTGCCTCTGTCTAACAGAAATACCGTACATCTGTCGGCATCCAGAACTTTTTTTATTTCCTCTGCAACTGTTTTCAAAAGCAGTTCAAGACTTGTTTCTGCAGCAAGAGTGCGGGCTACATTTAATAAAGCCGTCAGTGGTTTTTCTATATCATTTTCAATCTTTACTTCGGATGTATCTATGCCGAGTGCTTCAATGCGGCTTATTAAATCCATTATTTTTATATTTATAACACTGTTTTCAGACGGAATATTGCGTGCCTGTTTAAGAACAGACAGTGCCTGAGAGTAATTCTTTTCAGAGAAATATATATATCCCCAGCAGAAACTGTTTGTTTTTATTGCGTTTTTGTTCTGAGAATTTTCGGCAAGAAATCTTGCATCTTCAAGCATATTCAGTGCAATTTTGTAATTGGATTTATCTGCTTTGTATTTCAAAATAGCAAGCAGCGAAAGATTCTGGGCGATAAATTCATAAGATTTGTTAACAAGAAATGTATTGTGAATCATTTCTGCTTTTGCGCACAGACTTCCGAGACTTGCTGTCTCTAATGTCTTAAACAGAGAGAACATAGTATTTTGCGCATTATTTATATCTTCAACACAAACGGATTTTATAAAATCTTCCATATAACACCCTTAACATAATCTTTATTTAATTATACAATATTTTTTATAATTTATAAATAAATATACACAATATCGGTGATACGTATGAAAAAAGTAAGTATAGTTGTTCCTGTATACAATGAAATAAACACTATAGATATAATTCTTGAAAAAATAGAACAAGCGTCATTCTGCGGTCTTGAGAAAGAAATTATTCTTGTTGATGATATGTCTTTTGACGGTACAAGAGAGCATTTAAAAACTCTTGAAGATAAATACCGGATTTATTATCACGAAAAAAATCAGGGTAAAGGTGCTGCAATAAGAACCGCTATGAAACATATTAGCGGGGATATCATGGTTATTCAGGATGCGGATCTTGAATATGACCCGTCTGATTACCATGAGCTGATACAGCTTATCGTTGGTAACAGAGCGGATGTAGTATACGGTTCAAGACTCACGGGTGCAAAACCTTCCCGTTCGTTTATGTTTACGCACTGGCTCGGAAACAAAGTGTTGACCCTTACAACAAACATTCTCTACGGTGCTACGCTTACGGATATGGAAACCTGTTATAAAGCTTTTAACACAAAATTTTTGCAGGGTATTGAAATAAAGTCCGACAGATTTGATTTTGAGCCTGAAATAACAGCAAAAGTTTTGAAAAGACACGCAAGATTGTATGAACTGCCTATTTCCTATTACGGCAGAGAATATTCCGAAGGCAAGAAAATCACCTGGGTAGACGGATTGCATGCAATCTGGGCTCTTTTAAAATTCAGATTTACAGACTAAAATCTTATAAAATCAAGATCTGATTCTTTCTGCCTTTCTGTATTGCGCATATAAATACTGTTGTTATGCTCTTTCAAAAATACCTGTTTAGTTTTTTCCTTAAGCGGAGTATCAATTTGCTTAAATTCGTAAGTACCAATCAGGATTAAGCCTGCTAGTATAGCAATTTTTGCTGTGCGCATTGTAAAAATTTCACGAATAATTGTGCTTTCAAATCTTTTGTGTTTATTTCGCAAATTGTTTATAACGCTTCTTGAGACAGAGGGAGAAAATTCTTTTTTTGTTCTGTTAAAAGCCCGCCTCAGTTCTTTTTGAAGAATATATATGTTTTTTAATTCTCTTTGTGCAGGTTTTGATTTTATCAGGTATTTTCTGAACTCAAAGCATTCTTTTGCACTCAATTCATTGTCTATGTAAGGTGACAACTCCTGCAGAAATTTTTCGTGTTCTCTTATGCTAAAAGTGCGTTGTTTCTGCTTTTTTAAGGCAACCTCAAGAACCTGCTTATAGGAATCTTTTAAATTCTTTATAAGAGATTTGAGATACAGGTATTTTTTATAACACTCATCACATGAATTGAGGTGTTCATCAATAAAAGATTTTTCTGCTGCTGTAATTTTATTATCAATATATAAAGACAGCATAGCTGCGACTTTTCTGCAAACGGACTTGTTCTTCATTGTTCAAATACCTTTCTGTTATGCAATATATCCTCTTAAATCTTCCTGTAGTTTGTTTCTTGCACGAGCGATACGTGATTTTACTGTGCCGATGTTTGTCTTTGTTAATTCTGCGATTTCTTCATAACTGAGTCCTCGAAACTCCCTTAAAACAATAGCAAGTCTAAAAGATTCCGGCAGGTTATGAATGGAATTTTCAATTATGCAGTGAAGCTCTGAATTCAGGCTGTTTTGTTCAGGAGAGCATTTACTGCATGGGACTTCTACAACATTAAACCGGTCTTGTTCATTGTCATCTTTGTTATCTATTGGAACAGTTTGTAGTTTTTTATTTTTACTTCTTATATAGTCATAAAAAATTCTTGTTATTATCTGGTTTAACCATGGTTTAAATTTAGCGGGGTCTTTGAGTTTCTTTATATTTCTGGCCATTTTTAAAAGCGCCTCTTGCGTTAAATCAAGAATGTCTTCACAATTGCTGCTAAGGTAATAAAAAGACGCATAAATATTTTCCTGATTTCTTTTAATAAGTTCTTCCACAGCATCTAGATTATCCTGCTGCGCCATTACAACCAGTTCTTCAATTGTCTTTTGTTTGTAATGTTTTTTTCCGAATATAATCAAACTCTTTTTCCTGTATATTCATTGATTGTCCGTTCTATAAAAAAATTAGGATAACAACAGAAATTTTTATATACTCTTCGCTACATAAACATGTCGATAGTTTTATATCACAACAAAATTCCTATAATAATTGTATTTTATACACTAAATTGCCCAATTGGGTAATGGACGATATTTATATCTATCATAAAATTGGAACAACGATTAAATTACGGATAAAATTTCACTATATTTCTCCACATACTGAACCTTACCGCATATTTTTCGTATACTTCCCCAATTTACCAACTACAGGAGTTTAGACATGATTAAAAAGAACGTTACTGTTACACCGACAGTACAAGAACTTGTGCAATATCCGCATCCGGCTTTTACACTTTGCAACGCTTTAGCCAAAACCATACTGAGCATAATCAAAGAGTCAGTTGATTATATTTTACGTTTCGACTTATGTATTTACAAAAGACACTTAAACTCGACAGCAAAAAGAAAAAATAACAAATACACATCTAACACAAATCCAAATACAGCTGTTTATTGTGTTGTAGATTCGGTAAATACAGATGTAAAAAGAGTTTTAGACATAATGAAAATTTTTAATGATTAATCATTTAGAATTTTAAGATTTTCACAAAGTTGCTAGATATTCTCTCTACACTGGCTTTATATGCCTGAAATTCAAAATCTATACTGAATGTTTTTATAAAGATATGTAAATTTACTACACGGGTAGTACGTTTGAATAATGCCTTCTGTTAAAAAAAATGTTATAATATAAATGTAAGTACTAAAAAAGACAAAACAAGGAGACCATAAAGACAAGTATCAGCCGATTGAAAGGGCATTATATAATATGAACAAAGTACAATTTCACAGTGACCTTGATAGGTTAATTGAAATTCTACCTCCGAAAATAAAAAAATGTCTGAGCCATGAAACATTAGATGATGTGATAGAAATCGTTCTGGATTTAGGCAGACAGCCGGAAATCAGGCATGCGGACGGCAATATTGATTATCTCGGTGAAGATAATATTGTCGATGAAGATATAAAATACATCACCGACAGAGTTCAGGAGTTTACAAAAGATAACAGGTCCGGTATTCCCGGTACTTTGCACAGAATCAGCGCAATAAGAAACAGACAGGGTAAAATTGTAGGTCTTACCTGCAGAATAGGGAGAGTTGTTACAGGGACGATTGCTTGCATAAAGGATTTTGTCGTACAGAATAAAAGTATACTGTTTTTGGGACGTCCAGGTGTAGGTAAAACAACAAAATTAAGAGAAATTTCACGGCTCGTTGCTGATGAATTGCATAAACGTGTAGTTGTTGTTGATACATCAAATGAAATTGCCGGTGACGGCGATACTCCGCATCCTGCAATAGGACACGCAAGAAGAATGCAGGTTACACAGCCTGAATTCCAAAAAGATATAATGATAGAAGCTGTTGAAAACCATACGCCGGAAGTAATTGTTGTGGACGAAATCGGTACCGAAGCAGAAGCACAGGCAGCAAGAACTATTGCGGAAAGAGGTGTAATGCTTATTGCAACTGCTCATGGTAATTCGCTTGAAAACTTAATCAAAAACCCTGTTTTATCAGATCTTGTCGGCGGTATTCAGTCTGTTACACTCGGTGATGATGAAGCAAAAAGAAGAGCATCGCAAAAAACTGTTCTTGAAAGAGAAAAACAACCGACTTTTGACATCGTTATAGAAATTATAGACAGAAACACGCTGGCTGTATATCCTGACACGGCAGAGGCAGTAGATTGTATTTTAAGAGGCTGGCCGATTAAACCTGTTATAAGAAAAGTCGATATGTCGCAGCCAACAGAAACAAATCTTGTTGAGAAAATAAAGCAGCTGGATAATAAAATCAATTCTGCAAATAATGCAATGAATTTTAGTTTTTCAAGAGAAAAATATGTAAATGAGATTAAAGGATACAAAAAGATTTACATTTATGCTGTAAGCCGTTCTATAATGGAAAAATCAATAGAAAGGCTGAATCTTGATGCCGAACTTACAAAAAATATTGATGATGCAGATATAGTAATTGCACACAAGAATTTTGCAAAAGGCGGAAACAAAATTTTGAGTATAGCAAACGAGTACAGGCTGCCTATATATTATGTTCGTTCAAATTCAACTTCTCAGGTACAAAAAGTTTTAAAAGAAGCTCTCGGACTCAAGGACGACAACAGAATTGTATTCCATGACGAAACAGAAGAAGCACTTGATGAAGCCAAAGAAGCTATCCAAAGAGCATTAGAAACAGGAGAAGATATTGAGTTATCTCCCCAGAATCAGCAGATAAGAAAATTGCAGCACGAACTTGTGGAACAGCATAATCTTGAATCTGTAAGTATAGGTGATGGACACGAAAGACATCTCAAGATTGTCGGCGGAAAGGATTTTAAACAGGATATAGGTTAATAAGAATATTTGCAAGGTAAGAAATTATTCTTGGAAAATACTGCTGCTGTTTCAATTGCAGGCACTTCTTCAATATTTGCAGTTTCAGAAGAATTATTCTGTTGTGCAAATATCTGATTATTATTTTTTTAAATTTGATTTGCATTATTTATAATCATAAATCCACAACCCCTGTAAAAGTTGTGGATTTACAATAAATTTTATCTAATCTAATGTCGCAGTTGCCGCCTCAAGCCTGTCTTTGAATACTGACGCTACGGCAAAGCGTGGTTTGCCTTCGCATGGGGCAAAGCCCCGTCAGATTCCGCTTCGAGCCGGCATTGCTCACCTTTTCAATGTAACATAATTGCTATACGGCACGCAGAAACTTCGTTTCTGACTTAGCACCTCTCATAAAAGCAACATTTAGTTGCTTTTATTCGGCAGAGTCTCTATCCGAAACGTGCCACAGGCAACTTTCGCACAGAGTTCTTGTTCACGTCGCTTTGCTCCTTATCACGAATTTTTCTCGGACAATATTTTTTAAATTATGTAATACTAAGCTATTGTCGGAGCAACAAAAGTTCTTGTTGCAAGCTCGCTGTCGATTAATAGCAATGCATGTTTGTCATCACCGATAAGTCTAAGTTTTGCACAGATTTCAGAACAGTTTGCTTCTTCTTCAACCTGTTCTTTTAAATACCATTGTAAGAATGACACTGCAGCTCTGTCTTTTTCCTGTTCAGCAACATCGATAAGATTGTTGATTAAAGAAGTAACAAGCTGTTCGTGTTTGTATACAGCTTCAAAACAATCAAGAGCACTTGACCATTCATAAGCCGGTTTGTCTATTGCATCTACAATAACTCTGCCGTCTCTTGATAAAAGGTAATCAAAAAGTCCCATAGCATGAGCTGTTTCTTCCTGAACCTGCACTCTCATCCAGTTTGCAAAGCCTTTCAAACCGATTTCTTCAAAGTATGCAACCATTGAAAGATAAAGGTTTGAAGAATACATTTCATCTTTAATCTGCTTGTTAAAAGCTGCTGCCATTTTTTCTGAAATCATATTTTACTCCCTTCCGTATCCTTTAGAATCTTGGGGTTTATTTTCCGGTACCGGTTTCACCGGAAGTCCAGAGTCCGTGGATATTACATAATTCTCTTGCCTCTACTTTATCGCAGTGGCATTTGTATTTCAATACCGGTTCTTCATGAGGGAACAAATATTTTCTCTTTACATAACGTTTGTCCGGTGAATTTACTTCTATAAATTGAATATAATGTTCTTCTTCCATAGGATGAGGAACAGAGCCAACTCTGACTTCAAGCTCTTCTCCGTTTTTTGATACAACAGGAACATGCTTTTCGCCTCTCATTTCTTCATCCTGTGTTTTTGCGTTTACTTTTTCCATGGGTTGTCCACAGCAGACTAGTTCCCCCTGTCCTTCCAGTACAACTTCAACAAAATTTCCACAGATATTGCACTTATAGAATTCTAATTTTTCCGTCATATACACATCCTTTCTTTATCTGTTTGAATTATAAACGTACAATTTATATTTTTTATTCCCTGTTTGTTTCGATATATGATATATTTAGAAAATAAAAGGAGAGAGTTTGCTATGACAAAGAAAAAAGTATTGATTTATCTGATAATTTTTATTGCTGCAGTATGGGGATCAGCATTATTTAGACATGCGGTTTTAACAGATCCTGCAGAAAATCTTGCACCTGCCTGTAGAATGGTGGTTACACCCGAATGTCAGGCATATGTACTAAAAATATCATCTGAGAAAAAGTATGAAGAAGCGTTGAAAATACAAAAAATAAGAATAAAAGAAAATGAAAAGCTTTTAAAATTTTATAAGTCAAAAATTGTGGATAAATGTCTTTTTCACATGGACGCAAAAGAAGCACAGGATTCTTTGTATGCTTGTATAGGAACAAGAAAAGGCCTGAGAGATTATTATCTTTTAAGAACAGCAGAATTCACTGTTAGAGATATTTTTGTAGATTCGCTTGCTGTTTCTCAGATACAGTATTCCGAGTTTAAAGATAAAAAAGCAGCAAAAAAAACCCTTAAACATTTACAAAAAGTTTTAAAACAAAATAAATACATAACAAATAAAGATGTAATGTTTAAAATCATAGAAAAAGAATTTTTAGAAATTAAATAAATCTTTTTGTAAAACTATGCTTTAACAGGAGCAGAAGCCGGTTTTTCTTTACGGTCAAGAGTAAACGTATGGTCTACAAACTGGGCTCTGTCTATGTATTTTTGTTCAATTGTACCTTTTTTGTAAGTTCTGTAAAGAAGGCTCAAACCGGCAGCTATACCTGCTGCAATTTTTAACGGTTTTGGAGCTGCTTTTAAATATTGGAAAAATTTCTTTACTCCACCCATACCAGCAACTTTAGCAGCCAATTCCGGTGTCTTCTTTACTACAGCTCTGCCTGCAAGTGCTGTAATACCTGCTGCTGCGCCTATTTGTACATTTGATGCAAGAGAATTTGTAAAATGATGCATTGCGCAGTCAATTTTGTTACCCGTTGTACCTTTTCTGGGATCTACAAATGAATTTAATGTAGGAGATACTAAAAATAAAACTTTTGACATAACACTTCCTTATCTTTTAACACACTATATATATGTAAAAACAAATCGGTTTGCAAATTTGATAAAACAGTAAATGTAAATTTACAAATGTTAATAATTCTATGATTAAACTCTGTATTTTGAAATATCTTCAAAATATTTTTCAAGAGCCATATAACCGTTATATATTTCGTTCGATATTATTGTATATCTGCAAGCCGCCAAATATTTCAGTTCTTTTGCTCTTATTTCGAGAATATTGTCAGAATCGTTTTTCAAGTTTTCATCAAGTGATTGAGACCATTTTTTTAACAACTCTATTTCTTCATTAATCTGTTTGATAGTTGTATATTCAAGCTGATTAAAATCATATTTTCCAAGCAGTGCCTTATCCTGATTTGTAATCCTGCTTTTTACAACGGGAGCACCGTATATTTTTTTCACAAACATATAATTGTCTGCAATAACAATATGAGAAATCGGGACACCTGCTTTTGCCAGCATCGAAGAAGTGCTAAGTGAGCTAAACTTATCTTTTTCATCAGAAAGAGAACTGATTTTTGTGACAGGCGTATTTGGTTTATCCTGATTTGATTTTATGTCCGGGAAAAAGTCGTTAATAGTTCCAATCCTCATTCTCCTATTGACGTATTTAATTTTAGCGCACACACATGTATTTGTCATGTTACCTTATAGAATTGTTAAGGATTAAATTTTATATCAGGCAATTTTTTTTAAGAAAATGTTTTTATATATTTAAGGGAAATTATACATATATAAAGGAAGAATAAAATGAGTTGGGAGCAAGCAATAGGTTCTACAGTTTCACAGCCGATAAGCTCTGCAAGCTTTTTAACATTTAATACTGACAGGAAAAAGCTTGAAGCACTTGCAAATACTTATGATTTAAAACAGGGTATTTACGAATCTGTCGAAGACTACAATAAAAGAATGGCAGAATTCAGAGCACGTTTGGCAAAACAAATTCGTGAAGAGAATACAACAACAGCAGAAAAAAAATATAATGACATTCTGAGTCTTTATTTGGCTCAGACAAAAGACCCTTCAAAAATGGAACAGGGTATAGGTCAATTACAGTCATTATTCAGATTTGCAAATTTTAATAACATTGATAAAAGCTTTGACGAAAAATTGTATCTAGCAAAACAGCAAATGGCATTGACTGAAAATAGGCTGAGTAAGCTTAAAAACGGACAAGAAGATGATACACGTTCAACATCTAATCCTATGTTGTATGACGGGTCTTTTCAGAATCTCGGAGAACGTGACTTTTTGAGCTAAAGCTGCCCGTATAAGTCATAATCATCACAGCCGATAATAGTTACTGTTTCGATGTCACCAGGAACGGGTATTTCGTCTGTTTGAATGTAAACAAGACCATCTACCTCCGGTGCGTCTCTGTATGAACGTGCAATAACCTGTCCATCTGAAGTAACAGATTCTATTATGCAGGAAATTTGTTTTCCGATAAAAGTTTCGTTTATCTGTTTAGAAATCTGCTTTTGAAGTTTCATTAGTCTGTTTCTTCGCTGTTTTTTGATTTTTGCAGGTATCTGCTCGGGCAAAGAATATGCATAAGTGTTTTTTTCTCTTGAAAATTCAAATGCGCCCATTTTGTCGAACTTTGCCCATTTTGTAAATTCGTACAAATCTTCAAACATTTCCTCTGTCTCACCGGGATAGCCGACAATAAATGTTGTTCTTATTGCAACATCAGGTACTTTTCTGCGTAATTTTTCAATAAACCTTCTGTAATCCATAACCGGACGTTTCATTGCCCTGAGCATTTCAGGATGAGAATGCTGAAGAGGGATGTCTACGTATTTTACAACCTTTTCACAGCTTGCAAAAGTATCTATTAATTCATCATCAAACATAGACGGATATGTATACATAACACGTATCCAGTCAAGGTCGTCTATTTTGTTTAATTCTTTTAAAAGCTTTGCCAAAGAGGGCTTTTTGTATAAATCTATTCCATAGCCCGTTGTATCCTGTGCAATCAGGACAATTTCAGAAACTCCTTTTTGTGTTAGCATTTTTGCTTCTTCTACAATATTCTCAATCGGTCGGGAGCTGTAAGGGCCTCTTAGCTGAGGTATAACACAGTATCCGCATTTATAATTGCAGCCGTCAGCTATTTTTATATAGCTGCTAGCGCCTACTGTTATCTGCTGTCTTTGTGCAGTTTCAGGATATTTAAAAACAGGATTGTCAGAGATTTCACAAATATATTTTGAAGAGTTGCCGGTAATTTCTTTTACAACACCGGCTATTTTAGCAATTTCAGAAGTGCCTATCATAGCAGCTGCTTCCGGTACGGCTTTTTTTAGTTCTTCTTTGTATTTTTGCGGCAGGCATCCTGTAATAATTATTTTTTTGCCTTTATTTACCATATCTATTATGGAATGCACTGATTCTTTTTCTGCATCGTGTATAAAAGAGCAGGTGTTTATAATTACTATATCTGCTTTTTCATCATCAAGAGTAATATCATACCCGTTTTGCGCAAGTATACCGAGCATAAGTTCAGAATCTACAAGATTCTTGGCACAGCCGTGATTTATTAATGCAATTTTTATACTTCCTTTTTTCATAATTACTATTTTACATTAAAAATATAAAAGCCTGTTGTTAAACATTTTGCCGGATAGACCGATATAAAATATTTAATGTTGTGGTCTACTATTTATACAGGCAGTTATTGCATCCATTAACCTTGGAACTTCTACTATTTCAATGTTATTAAAATCGGCTTTATTTATTTTATTTGATAACGGAACAATAATTTTTTTAAATCCGAGTTTTTCGGCTTCCTTAATCCTTTTATCCAGATTGTTGACGGCTCTTATCTCTCCAGACAGTCCTATCTCACCTACAATAACAGTATCAGGGCTAACACTGACATCTCTTGCGCAGGTTGCAACTGCAAGTGCTACGCCCAAATCTGCTGCAGGTTCATCAATTTCTAAACCGCCTATAACATTTACATATACATCCTGCTTGCTCAAATTCAGCCCGATTCGTTTTTCCAAAACAGCAAGAATCTGCAGCAGTCTGTTATAATCGATTCCGTTTGACACACGTCTGGGTGAAGGATATGGAGTTGTTCCGACAAGCGCCTGTATTTCGATAAGAAGCGGGCGGGTTCCTTCGTTTGTCGCAATTACTACACTGCCGGGTGTATTATTTTTTGTTCTTTCATTCAAAAACATTTCGCTGGGGTTCGAAATTTCATGCAAACCGTCATCACACATATTGAAAACACCTACTTCGTTTGTTGTACCAAAACGGTTTTTCATACATCTCAAGAGTCTGTAAGATTTATATCTGTCTCCTTCAAAATAAATAACTGTATCCACCATGTGTTCAAGCACTTTGGGACCTGCTATATTGCCTTCTTTTGTAACATGTCCTATCACAACGACAGTAATATTCTTATTTTTGGCTATATCCATAAGAATATTTGTACATTCCCGTATTTGTGAAACGCTGCCCGGCGAACTTGTTATTTCATCAGAATATACAGCTTGAATACTGTCAACAATAAGTATTTCCGGTTTTATTTCTTCGATTTGCCGTTTTATTGCTTCAAAATTTGTTTGTGAATATATGTATAATGAATCTGATTTTACTCCGAGTCTTTGTGCTCTTAGTTTTACCTGTGATGCTGATTCTTCTGCCGAGACATAAAGAGCTTTTCTTCCGTCTTTGCAGATGGATTTTCCTGTTTGCAAAAGTATTGTGGCTTTTCCTATCCCGGGGTAACCGGCAAGTAAAACTATAGACCCCTGTACAAGACCTCCCCCGAGTACACGGTCAAATTCTTCTATTCCGGTTGTGAATCTTATTGATTTATCAACTTCAATCTCATCTATCAGACAGGGTTTTGTATCGTTTAAAACAATTTTATTTTTAGTAGTTGATGCAGGTAATGATACTTCTTCAACAAGAGTATTCCACTGTCCGCAATCAGGACATTTTCCCAGATATTTAGCGGTTTCGTATCCGCAATTTTGACATATCCATTTTGTTTTTAATTTTGCCATTTTTTAATTATACATAAATATCAAATACAAATTTGTAACAATATTTGAACTACATATAGTATGCAACAAGCTGACAAAATCTTATCAATTTATCCGCAAAAAGACATATTATTACAGTTGCTGCAGCGCACCCGTAAAGTATGAATTTTGACGAAATTACAGTATTGTCTATTGCTATATCTGTTTCTATCCGCCTGAACATAGCTCTTATTATTCTCCAATAGCCGTATATCAATATTACAGAAGCAAGCATTGAAAAAATTAAAAATGGTAAAAATACAAATCCTGAGCGTGCTACAGCAGAAAAAACATACAATTTCGCAACAAATCCGCAGGTTGGAGCCAGTCCTGCAAGGGCAATAAGAACAATAGTAAATGCTATTACATAATAAGGCCTGTGATAGATTATACCTTTTAATTCATCTAGATTTTCAAGCTTTGCTGAATTATAAAGCAAAATTATAGCAGCCCATGCGCCAATATTTGCAAACAGATAACAAAACAGATAAAACAGCACGCTTGATAAACTGTAAACTGAAAATACACATAATCCCAGAAGCATTATTCCTGATTGTACGCTCATAGAATAAGCCATAATTCTTTTTAAATTTTCCTGTCTTATTAATGATAAAGAACCCAAAAATATTGTAACCACAGAAATAACGGCAAGTACAATTTTTATTGTGTATGTGTAATGAAGAAAAGTCATCAAAATTCTCGATAAAACGGCAAAACATGTCAAAACAGGAATCAAAGACATATACGCTCCGATAGGGTGGCTTGCACCTTCAAAAGTATCCGGAAGCCAGCTTGAAAATGGCACCAGACCGAGCTTAAAAAGCAGAGTACAGATAATGAGTATCAAAGAAAATGTCAGCAATATCTGTGGCAGACTCGATAAGGAAGCTGCGTTTACCAGAAACAGGCTTATTTTGGAGTAGTTAAATTGTGCACAAATTCCGTAAAGAATTGACAGACCGGCTAAAAACAGTGAAGATACAACAGCACCCTGCACAAGATATCCAAAAGTGAGCTGTTTTGCATTAGGATTCTTATTCAAAGACAACAGCAAGTAACAGGTCAGTCCCAGAGCTTCCAGTGACACAAACAGCCCTATAAAATCTACCGCACTGACAGCACACATTGCAAAGAGTATTCCCGATAAAAATACGCTGAAGTATTCAAATGCCCTGTCTCTTTTTTCTCTTATCATATTTCTTGATAAAAGTGTAAGGAAAAATCCTGCCATTAATATCAGAATCTTAAAAAATACCGTATAAATATTTGTCAAAAATGTATAGTGAAAAGCGAAAGCTTCCGGTTCAATCTGCAGATAAAAAGTGGAGGCTATTGCCAGTACAATGCCCAGCAAAGTAAACCATTTTGATAATTTATACAAATATGTATTAAAAAATAAAGACGCAACAAGATTAAATATTATAAATACGGTTATTATAAACTCCGGCATATAAGCAGCAATTATTTCTGACATTTACACGACTCCGCCTTTTACTTTATTGTTTTATACCTGCAATACATCTAAAATTATACTCGAAACAGATTGATAAATTTGTATAATACTCATCGGATAAACACCAAAATAAATGATTATAAGACATAATGCAGACAAAATGCTTACTTCCTGCGGAGATAAATCCTTTACTTTTTTCCACTGGTCAAGAAGTACGGAACAAAATACTTTGTAGAAAAAGTACATTATATATCCGGCAGAAACAACTATTGTCCCCAGCCCTACAAATGCTGCAATCTTTACGGTAAGCTGTTGATCAAGATTAGACAGCATTGCACCTGACAATACAAGCAGTTTTGGCGTAAACATTATAAGAAAAGGTATCCCTATCGCACTGAAACAAATAATCAATGCAAAATACATACATTTGGGCATAACCTGTCCGAGTCCGCCAAGAGATGTAATATAAGTGGTTTTTGTTCTGAATTGTACGCTTGATATTATGACAAAAAGAGCTGCATATACTATTGCCGAGGCAATTGTCATAAAAACAGCACCGTTAAAGCCGTTTGTATTCAAACTGGCAAGACCTATCATTATAAAACCTGCAGAGGCAATCTGTGCATAAGAAACCATCTTTTTAATGCCGCTGCATACAATTGACAAACAGCCGGCATATAACATATTTACCATACCCCAGATTATCAGTACCGGCGCAAATAGTTTAAATATTTCAGGGAAAACCTGCATATTAAATCTTATTAAACCATATACACCCGTGTTCAATAGAATTCCTGCAAGCATAATATTCACCGGCGCTGCAGCTTTGCTCTGTATATCAGGATACCAGTTGTGGAAAGGTACAAACGGCACACGCACAATAAAACCTATCAAAAAGTTTACAAATACCATAACCTGAAACCACACCGGATAGATTTTTTCATCCATATTGAGGGATTCTATATTCGCCGTCAGTACATTGCTTACCGCAAAGTTGTAATAATACAGCAATAACATTCCGAAAATGAGAAACATGTTTGCAGCAAACGACGCTACAGTAAACTTCATTGCAGCTCTTCTTGCTTCCATATTACCCCATTGCGAAACAAGAAAATATACAGGTATCAATGTTAGTTCCCAGAATACAAAGAACAAAAACATGTCCTTGGCGCAAAAAATACCAAGAATAGCAGACTCAAGCAAGAATACCAGAGAATAATACAATTTGTGCTTGGAACGAATATGAATTTTGCTCATAAACAGGGTTATTAAGATAATAAATGTTGTTAATACAGCCATCAGCAAAGCTATACCGTCAACAGCAAATTTTGCACTTATACCGAGACTTTTAAGCCACGACATTCCAAAAAACGTCAATTCTTTTTCATAAGACATACCGAACATGCCGGGGTCGAAAAATGTAAGAAACAGTAATGCGTACAAAAAATGAAAACCCGCAAACCATTTTGCAAAACGCCGTACTTTTACCTGATGATTAGGAAAATACGGAAACATTATGATTAATGCTGCTATTACAGGTGCAAATATGAGCAATATTAACGATAAAAAATTCATATTTATTTTCTCCGATAACTGATTAAACTTTTATAAGTATTTGATAAAAAATAAGTACAAAAATGAGTATTAAAACAAGACCGGTTAGAGAATATATCAGATAAGACTGAAAATTTCCGCCCTGAAATTTCTTACAAAGATATGATAATGCTCTTACTGTTAGTTCCGTAAAATTTATAACCGTTTCTATTACATATTTTTCTGTCCAGTCGAACACTCTGCAGACGGGTACAAAAATTTTATTCAAAATACCGAGTATTATAAAAATCAACAAAAGTACAGGCACTGTCCAGATTAGATTTGTATTTAATTCGAAGAAAAAAGGATTCAATCTCAAAAATAGAAATATACCGGCAAGCGCTATAAGGCTGTTCTGATACAGGACTATTTTTGATAAACCGCTTTCTGATTTTGACTCAAAAGTTATATATACAAATGCCTGCATAAATTTCATTAATATCATAAACAGCAGAATTGAACAGAATAAAACAAATACAGGTGTTGTCATAAGAGAGCTTATACACGCTGCAATATTATTCATATTTGAATAAGCGAGCGCATTTACACCGGAAAGCTGATTGTATATGACAGAATAGTACATTATTGTCAGCACACATAACAATAAAGTTAAATCACCGATTCTGTTAAAAATAAAAGACTTTATCCCTGCCTTTGATTGTTCACGATTTTGAAAGTCAAAGTTAATCATTAGATAACCGGCAACTCCTGTAATTTCACAAAACAGGTATGTCTGGAAAATATTGGAACTTATAAATATTCCGTTTAACCCCATTGCAAAAAGGTTTAAATAAAACAAAAGACGCGGAAAATCATTGTGTTCTTTTAATTTTATAAAAGCAGCATTCTGGATTATAAAAGACAATAGACAGGACAGCAATACAAAACTCACAGAGGTTTTATCCAGAAATATCCCCAGATAAAAGTTTATTTTGTCAAAAGATAACCACTGAAAATTTGAAGCGGTAGATAGATTTTTTATAACGGAATAATCAAACACCGCCAGTGCAAATACAAGACATACAAAAGATACAGCTATACTCATTGCAAAAAGAGTACTTTTTTCTGTCCTGTTTGATATAAGAGAGTTAAAACCTATTATTGTACACATAATAAGAGGTAAAATAACTATAAGATTTATATTTTCCACAAAAAAATCCATTAGTTCTCCTTATCTTTTATTTTTTCCGCATCAAGATATTCATTTGCCTGATAGATTTTGTACAGTATTACAAGAGCAATTATTGTTTGTACAACAGAAATTGTAAGTACAAAAATACATATTATATTTGCGTTTTCCATTGTTTTGTCGCAATAATGTCCGAAAGTCAGAAAATTTAGAACAATTGCTATTGTCATAATGAACAAAGACATGACTGTTCTGAGCATATTTCTTGAAATCAACACCCCGATTAGCCCTGTAAGAAACAAAAACAAAGCCAGTATAAGATAATGAATTAAACCTATATTTAAAATAACTGCCATTATTTATCCTCCTCATTTTGCTTCTGCGTTTGAGAAGAGAGAAAAATACGAAGTACTGCCGCGGTAACAATTACCAGCAACATAACAAGATGCAGCGGAAAAATATGCTGTGAAAATTTTACCGTATCAGAGGAATTTTCTATTATAAAATTAAAAATTGTGTATAAGGAATTGCTGTATTCTTCATTGTAAAATAAGCAGGCTACTCCGCCAAATAACAGAACCCAAAACATTGAAATTATAATTTTTGCAGGATTTACGAGTTTTAGAGAAAGATTGAGTCTTCTTATTTTTTTTAGCAAAAGGAATATGTATACGGATAAAAATATTCCACACAGTATGAATTGAAAAACTGCCAGATATTTTGCATTTAATGCAAGATATAAAAGTCCGGTTGTGCAGATAAGACAAAACAAAGAAATAAGAGCAAGATACATCCTCGATGCCAGAATAATACAGATGGCAGAGCCCACAATCAGTATAAACAGAGAATAAAAATAAAAAATATTTGACTCCACTTAGTGCTTTTCTCCCGTAATATTCTAATATTATTTATATCATATCTTACAGGTGATATAATAATAATGTTGTGAATTATTAAGTTTAATTTTTTTATGAAAAAAATAATACTTGTTTTTATAATTATATTATCTCTTTTCAGCGTTTTTTGCAGACAAAAAGCTTTTTGCGTATCAAACGCTATTGAGGCTACGTCCAACGAGTACTGTATCAAAGGAGACAAAATTCTTGATTATTATGAACGGCTCGAGAACAAAACAAACGGTGACAGATATTTAAATGCTGCAAAATATTTTTATTATCAGGCCTCCAGAGTGGACTTGTCTAATCCCAATGCTCTTATCGGCAGAGCCAGAGTAGCTGTTTATCAAAACAGAATAAGAGATGCCAAAAACGATTTGATGGTTGCATTAAACTTTAACGAAGCAAATCCGAAAGTGAGTTATTATCTCGGCGAAGTGTTTTTTATCGAAGGGAACTATACAGAAGCCATAGATTTTTACAACTGGGCGTACTCACACGGATACAGATATGATTACAAAACAAATTTAAAACTCGGTATCTGTTATGAAAAATTGAATGACGTTAAAATGGCAAAAAAACATTATACAAATGCAATCAATATAATGCCTGCATCAATCGAAGCAAAAGCCCGTATGCAGGGGCTTGATGTTATTAATACAAATTACGAAGAAGCTAAATAATCATTTCTTATTTGCTTATGGAATAAGTACTATTTTTAAGATATAATCAAATAAAAATAGGGTTAGTAAATTGTCTGACAAACATTTTAATGAACAGTATCTAAAATTAATTTATCCTGTGCAAGAGCACTTTGAAAAACTTGACAAATATATTAACAATTATTTCCCATTAGGCAATAAAAAAGAAATACAGCCTATTATCCGAGAGTTTTTATCAATAAAAGGCAAAAGAATCCGGCCTGTTCTCATTTTTTTAACACTAAAAGCTCTAAACAAAACTATAGAAGACGGTCATTACAAAATTGCTCTGGCAAATGAAATTGTACACAACGCAACATTAATACACGATGATATTATAGATTGTTCCTTATTAAGACGCGGGCAAAAAACCCTGAATTTTAGCTATGACAGCAAACTTGCTGTACTTGCCGGAGATTACCTTCTCACTGAAGTATTAAAACTGCTCTCTGATATGGATAATGATATAAGACAAATCTATACAAATGCGCTTTCTTCCATGATAAACGGAGAGCTTAACCAGTATTTTAACAGATTTAAAATTCTAACGATTGATGAATACATAGAAAAATCAAAAGCTAAAACAGCAGAACTTTTTGCTGCATGCATTGTCAGTGCATACCGTTTTAACTCGGATAACAAAAAAGAACTGGAACAGCTTAAGAATTTTGCGCTGAATTTCGGCATAGCGTTTCAAATTCATAATGATTTAGAAAATTTGAACAATCCGGACAAACTTAATGAGGATATACAAAACGGTGATTACAGCGCGCCTGTTATTTTTTATGCACAGGAAAAATGCCAGGATAAAACCTGCAGATTGGATAATCCTGCCTTAATATTAAAGCAATTGAAAAAAACAGCAGCTATCAATAAAACAAAAGAACTTATAAAAAGTTATATTACACAGGCTATTGAAAATCTCTCTTTTATTGAGGATAATTTATACAAGCAAACATTAATTGATTTGTGCAACTTATATATAACAGAAAAAAAT
The DNA here is from genome assembly GCA_944324245.1 of Candidatus Gastranaerophilales bacterium. GTDB lineage: Bacteria > Cyanobacteriota > Vampirovibrionia > Gastranaerophilales > Gastranaerophilaceae > Limenecus. The sequence continues at coordinate 60,359 of CALUVO010000082.1, forward strand.
GATGGATAAAAAAACAAAAGAAAAAATTATCGGAGCACTCAAAGAAACTGTAGAAACAGTTGTATTTGTAGTTGTTATGGTAGTTATCATAAGATTCTTTATCGGTGAAATCAGATGGATACCGTCAGCCTCTATGCATCCTACGCTTATTGAAGGCGACAGAATTTTTGTTGAAAGGTTCTCCAGATTTTATTCAGAGCCTAAACGCGGGGATATAATGGTCTTTTATCCTCCGGAAGAAGAGATAAAAACAGACCCGCTTTCTGTTATGGCAAGACTGACAGGATTTTTCTGCAAGGATGTTGCATACATAAAAAGAGTTATCGGTGTACCGGGTGATAAACTGGAAGTAAAAGAAATGTCTGACGGCAGCTACAGAGTTTATATAAATAATAAACCTTTAAAAGAAAATTACATTATGAGCCCCGATGACTACATTCCCTGCACCGGTGAAATGTTTTGCGGTCCTATGAAAATTCCTGCAGGCAATTATTTTATGATGGGTGACAACAGAGGCAACTCGCAGGATTCCAGATTCTGGGGCTTTTTGCCTAAGGAAAGATTTATCGGCAGGGCGGTATTCCTTTTCTGGCCGCCGACAAGAATGAATATTTTTACTAGGCCTCAATACTAATCAATCTGCAGCAGTATGGAAGAAGATTTATTAAAAAAACTCAGTATAGAACAAAAACTGTATCAGATGTTTATTCTCGGATACGAAGGCGAAAATCCTCATGCCTGCCCGAATCTGATTAATGCTTTAAAATCAGGCCTCGGCGGTGTGATATTTTTTACACAAAATATCTGTGATAAAGAACGATTCAAGAATTCTGTTCAAATGATAAAAGATGATGCTCTGATACCGCCGTTTTTAAGCATTGATCAAGAAGGCGGCAGAGTGGAACGAACGCTGAATCTTTACGGAAAAAGCCATTACCTTAGCGCAAGAGATTCTGCAAAACAGGGTGAAGATACTGTCAGACAGCAATGCCAATGGATATCGGAGGAACTAAAATATCTCGGGCTAAATATGAATTTTGCTCCGGTTCTGGACGTGGACACAAATCCTGATAACCCGATAATCGCAGACAGGTCTTATTCAAAGAATCCGGATGAAGTTATAAAATACGGAAGAATTGCAGCAGAAACATATCTTAAAAACAATATAATCCCTGTCGGCAAACATTTCCCGGGGCATGGAGACACTTCGGCTGACTCTCATCTCGAAATGCCTGAGACAAATCTTTCTATAGATGAGCTTGAAAATATCCACATAAAACCTTTTAAAGTGTTATGCGATATTCTCCCTGCAATAATGGTTGCGCATGTACACTACAAAGCTTTTGATTCGCAAAAGATTCCAGCCTCTGTTTCTTCAAACATAATAAACGGATATCTGAGAAATAAACTTAATTTTAAAGGACTTATTATATCAGATGATATGGTTATGGGAGGTATAAGGAAATTTTCTCCCTTTGAAGCCTGCAAACGGGCAATAAATGCAGGCGTTAACATGTTTATATACAGAAATTCTGATGACTGTACAATAGATTTAATAAAACAGCTCGCTGATGCCGTAAAAAAAGGCGAAATAGATATAAAAAACATTGATAATAGTATTGAACATATCCGATTAATTAAAAAATGTTTCTAAAAATTAACCTAAAATATCTTCCCCTCTTGCTATGTAAACATGTTTTAATTAATATAGGTTTATTGTCACCGAATTATGGTCAGGAAAAGAATTATAATAAGTATAAAGGAATAAAACAATGAATCCGATAGTTGAAGCATTAGGAAAAAAACACATTGAAAATAGCAATCTTCCGGAATTAAACCCCGGAGATACTGTTAAAGTATTTGTAAGAATCATCGAAGGCAACAAAGAAAGAACTCAGGCTTTTGAAGGTATTATCATTAAAAAGAGAGGTTCAGGCGTAGGCAAAACCATCACAGTGAGAAAAACATTCCAGGGTGTTGGTGTTGAAAGAGTATTCCCTGTATACTCTCCGAGACTCGAAAAAATTCAGGTTGTAAGACGCGGTGACGTTAGAAGAGCAAAACTCTACTACCTCAGAGAACGTTCAGGTAAAGCAACAAGAATTAAAGAAAAAATCGAAAAAAGATAATCTTAAAAGGCTATGTCACAACAAACAGTTGATAAATAGCCATTTTTATAGGGGAGTATCAGAACTCCCCTACAAACTGTTATTTGCAGTTATCTATACTCATTTGGAATTTCGATATGAAGTGTCTCAC
>CALUVO010000083.1 GCA_944324245.1 Candidatus Gastranaerophilales bacterium
CAGGTGCGTGCGAGGAAACTCATGGGGGTTCGAGTCCCTTCATCGGCATTTTTAAAACAAAGAAAATATAAAACAGGACTCTTCACCCCGGTTGTTCCAAAGGAACAACGGTGGTTTACCCGTTCGAGTATCCTGCACTGTACGGCTCGTAAACTCGCCTACATTGCAAGACGAGCCCCTTCATCGGCATTTTTTCTACTATCTCTCCCACGAGAGGGGGAATGAATTGGATTTTTCCTGGGATGCCAACGGCATATTCTGCAGTGATGTTAAGTGTACAAGCAATCTAATACGTAGTCAGAGCCAGTTGGATATATAAAATTTCCCGTATAGCATTATACAAATTGTGAAAATACTTTATAATACAAAAACATTGCAAATAGTATAAGAATGATACCGCTTGATTTTGTAAGAATATCAGTATATTTTGCAGCAGAGGAAAGATTTTTTAACACAGACGTAAACAATCCTGCGGCAAAGATAATCATCCCCTGACCTATAGAGAACAAAAACAGCATCAATGCGGCATAAGCAATATTTGAGGACAAAGACGCAGCTGCCATAATTCCGGCAAGAATAGGTGTTGAACATGGAGTTGTCGCAAATGCAAAAACCATACCAAGAATAAACGGGTAGATAATTTCATTACTTTTTGTGCTTTGAGGGAATTTTTTTACTATAACAGGGAAATTTATATCAAGCAGACCGACAAGATTCAGACCGAAAATTAAAATTAGAGATGACAAAAACAGTACAAAATACGCTCTGTTTTCTCCGCCAAAAACATGTCCTGTCATGGCGGCAATTATACCTATTGCGGTAAGACAGACAGATAACCCGAGAATAAAAAATAATATTTGAATAATTGTTTTTGAAGTCTTTTGTTCTGGACTTGCTCCTATGTAGCTTACTACTACTGGCAGCATTCCTATACCGCATGGTGAAATGGAAGCTACAACTCCGCCTAAAAAACACAGGCAAAGAATTATAAATGAAAATTCTCCTTTTACATTTGCTTGAAAAAATTGTATAAGATTATCCATTTGTCTTTGTCCTTAGAAGTTATTGCTGTATAAGACCGTATAATGTTTATTTTACAAGTCCGTTAAGAATCCCCTCAAGCTGGCTTTTTGGCATATAGCCTTCTATTCTGTCATACATGCTGCCGTCTTTTTTCAAAAATACCGTTGTCGGAACAAGTGTCACAGAGTATTTTTTTATCATTTTTTGAGTTTCAGAATCGTTTGATTGTGCGTTAATCTTTTGATAATCTACTTTACCTGTATATTTGGGCATTACTTCATTCATGACACCTTCAAGTTTTTTACAGTCCAGACACATCGGTGACGCAAATTTTATGACTACAGGTTTTGTATAGGAGACTTTTGCCTGTGCTTCAAAAGCCGCTTTATCGGAGTTTGTTTTATCAAGTACAAAATAAGTTAACATTGGAATAATTAAAACAGCCAGCGCAATAATCCAGTTTTTCATAATCTTTCTCCTAAGTCTTTTATTTTTCTAAATATAACATACATTAAAGTTAATGTAATAATATCGTACAGGTGTTTAGTATAGTATGATATATAAAAAGGAGAATATATGTTTGATATTAATGATTGGACAAATATAATCTGCGAAAAAATAAAATCAGTGTTTAAAGAGCGGGTTTTGTTTATAGGTTTTCAGGGCAGTTATAGAAGAGGCGAAGCTTCTGAAACAAGTGATATAGATATGGTTGTTATTCTTGATAAAGTTGATATTGAGGATTTAATAAAATACAAAAAAATTGTTTCTTCTATGGAAAACAGTGATAAAGCCTGCGGATTTATAGGAGATTCGGAAACTCTAAAAAATTGGAACAGGGCAGAAATTTTTCAGCTTTACAACGACACAAAAGCTTTGTATGGCAATCTGGCAGATTTTGTAGAAATACCTGACAAAAAAGATGCACAGCAGGCAGTATATATGGGAGTACAGAGCTTGTACCATGCGGCGTGTCACAGTTTTTTATATTCAAAAGATTTAAAAAGAAGCCTTTATGAACTGCATAAGCAGATATTTTTTATTCTGCAGGCAAGGTATTTTGTTGAAACAGGGGAGTATATTTTATCTAAAAAAGAACTTGCAGAAAAACTTTGCGAAGCAGAAAAAAGGCTTATGAAAATCTGTCTGGACAGAGAGAAAATCTTTAGTTATAACGAAAAAGATACCGAATCTGCATATAATATGCTGATAGACTTTTGCTCCCGGCAAATTAAGGGATTTATATAATAAATTCCGCTAAAAATGAGTAAACTTTGTAACAATTTTTGTCACTGAATTACGTAACATATACACATCTGAGGGTGAAACCCAAAGGATTTTTCTTAAAGAATGAATAGTATATAGATTAAAACGAACCAGACATATCAAAATACTATTGAGTACATACAAAGCTGCCTCAAATCGCTTCCCGAAAAGAAAATGTATGGTCTAGTTGCTTTGTCCTGCTCTGTAGCCGCACCATGCAAATATTGCAGGCATTACTTTTTCCAGATGTAAATTTTGTACTAACGGTATTTTGGCAACAACCAGAGCACCCAGAGCATCATCCATATTAACAATTGAATCTTTCAGTGTCAGTTTTCTGTCCGGCTCTTTATCTTTCGGGTCATTGATAATATTTGAAATAAATGCTGCCAGCGGCATTCCCGCTATCAAAGAAGTAGCAATAGCAGCCACTTTTACCGGTTTTGAATCTTTGTATTTGACGTTATCTTCAATTAATTTCATTGCCCCGCCTACAAGCGCTGTAGGTATAGTGGCATTCATAAACTGGAACACACCTTCTTGTATTTTTCGTTTTTTGTTAGATTTTTTATCTGCGGCAACACCGGAAATAACACCGCCTGCTATACTTGCCGTACTCAGGGCAAGCACTTCTTTTAGCTCATATTTAACTTTAAATAAATCTTTTAAGTTTTTTAAACCGTGCTGTTTTTTTGCAAAATAAATCATAGGCAAAAGAGTAGCGATTACAGACCCTGCTGCTACTTTTATTTTTGTCTTTGTGTCAGCTTCTTCCACCCTGTGGTTTCTTTTGTAATACAGTGTGGAATAAATATTCTTTGTATGTGCAGTTGATTGAAAAGAACTGAACACATTTGAATTAGTGGTATTTACTTTATTATTAACAGATAACGGCATTATAAATTTCTCTTGTTCTTACATTATAAAAACACAGAAGTTAAAATTTTGCTATAATCTTTGTAAATAAAAATTAAGAGAGTAGAAAAGGTATAAGAAAATGATTAAAGATAATATTAAAAATGCAAAAGAATACTATTATCTGGGAGAAAATTTCCAAAAAGGTTTTGAATATCTGGAAAACACAGATATTCTTTCACTGGAGAACGGAATATATGAAATAGAAGGTGAAAATATTTTTGTATCTGTTCAGGATTACCAAACAAAATCCCTTGAAGAAGGGAAATTTGAAGCTCACAGAAAATATGCTGATATCCAGTTTATTGCCAAAGGTACGGAAAAAATGGGTTTTGGTGATATAGAAAACTTTAAACCCGTAACATTTTACGATGATGCAAAAGACATAATTTTTCTCGAAGGAGACGGAGAATTTGTCGAAGTAAAATCAGGCGATTTTCTTGTATTTATGCCGCAGGATGCTCACATGCCCTGTATTGAAAACAATGGCGTGTCTTATGTAAAAAAAGCTGTTGTAAAAGTAAAGATATAGTTTTTTGACCTGTGAAATCCTTGTAAAAGAAATTTTTTGCATGTAAAATATTAATAAGTTAAAAAGACTTGTGGATTAATGTTAATGGAATTTTTCAGAAAAAATCAAAAAATTATAGTAGGATTAATTGCCGTATCATTTTTATTGTTTATGTTTGCACCTATATTGATTGCATTCATAGCAAAATAAAACAGGCAATGCATAAGGATAGCTGTTTTATCCTTATAAAATTACAAAAAAGACGGGTTGGAATCGGGATAAAATAAATGCCGCATAACACAAGCGTTTTTACATACAAAAGCTTTGTAAAAAGTATACTTAAAGCTTTTTTTATATTCATTTTAATATTTTCTTTTTCTCAGGAGACATTTTGTAACCAGAATCATATTGAGAAAAAGAGAAAAGAAACGCATGCAAAAGTCCTAAGACTCAAAAGACTTGAATCTATTGAAACAAACAAATTGTACAGAAACCAGCAAAAGCTGGAAAATGCGGCAAAAAATCTAAAAACCTCTAAAAAACAGTATCAATCAGCAGAAGCTCAGCTTGCAGAAGCCGAAAAAAATCTGAATGAGACGCTTTCTGAGTTTTCTGCAACCGAATTTCAGGCAAAAAACAGAATCAGACAAATCTTCAAAAAACAAAGAAAAGGTATGTTTCAGCTGCTTCTGGCAACTACTGATATAAATACTTTTTTGGACAGAATATATTTTCAAAATATTCTGACCAAAAAAGATAAAAAGAAAATGGCTTATTTAAAAGAAAAATCCAGAAGAATTGCTCTTTTGAGAAATCAAATAGAACAGCAAAAAACAATAATCGCCTATTCAATAAAAAATATAAATGCTCAGCAGCAGTATATTCAAGGCGCCATAAACCAGAACGAAATTTCTATACAGAAATACAGAACCGACCGTGCTTATTACGAAAAAGCCGAAAGAGAACTGGCAAAACAATCAGAAGCACTCGGCCGTATGATTAACAAAAATACAAAAGGCACAACTGTAAAGGTAGTTTCCGGATTTATGAAACCTATTGCCGGCCCCATAACATCGCCTTTCGGATACAGAACACATCCTATTTTTAAAAGAACAATATTTCACTCCGGAATCGATATTGGAGGTATCAACGGCGGGAAAATTCGTGCGTCAAACTCCGGAAAGGTTATCTATGCGGGCTGGTACGGCGGTTACGGAAAAGTTGTTATCATAGACCATGGTATAATAAATGGTAAGGCAATAACCACTCTTTATGCACACATGTCGGGTTATATTGTAAGCCCCGGACAAAATGTACTAAAGGGACAGGTCGTCGGCTATGAAGGTTCTACAGGATACAGTACGGGGCCGCACTGCCACTTTGAGGTCAGAGTTAACGGAAAACCTCAAAATCCGCTGAATTATATTTAAAAATAAAAGGCATTTTCGTGAAAAAGCAATTTATAACAGCATTGATTTTAATATTTTCTCTACTTGCAGGGACAAGTGTTTATGCGGCAGAAACACTTGATATTCCGCAAAATACAAGCCTTGAGGATGCAGTTATAAAAGATACTGATAAAAATACTGAAAAGGATGTTTCTGCTAAACCTGACACAAAACAGGATGAACAAACTTTAACACAGGACAAATCTGACAAAGATACAAAGACTGAGGAGAAACCGGAAAAAACTAAGAAATTTTTCTCCAGAGCTGAGAAAGAAAAACAATCCGGTAAAGAAACAGATGCTGCTCAAGATGGCCCTGCTACTGAAGTGCTTGTAGACAGCGACAGTATAGAATATTTCCCTGAACGCCACGAATTTGAAGCTGTCGGAAATGCTAAAGTTTCATTCCCCGAAGAAAATTCCACACTCCTTGCAGACAGAATTATTTTTAACCATGATACAAACTTTATAAAAGGCTACGGCAATGTTGTTCTTATAAAAGAAGGTCAAAAGGTAAACGGTGATTATATTCAGGTTGACTTAAACGAAAACAATGCAATGATGACACATCCTGTGTTAGACCATCTGGCAATAAAAATCAGAGCCAAAAATGCACAGGTTAGTGATGTCAAAACAGAAGCCATGGACGGTATGGTAACATTTAATGATAAAGTTACCTACAAATTTACATCAAGACCGATTATGGGTTTTGATAATCCAATGCTGGAAGATGCTATTCCGCAGCATTTCTATTTTAAAGAAAAATATGATAATAAATGGAAACTCAAAGCCAAAACAATCATAATAGACAGCTATAAAGACAGAGATATAGCTACTTTGAAAAATGCTGATATGTTTATTAAAGATACAAAACTCGCATCGGCAGGAAAAATAAAACTCTATACAGATAAAGAACAGGGCTATATTGAAACAAATATGCTGGAACTCGGTTCTATGAGAAACTTCGGTGCATATATTTCACCGGGTATAGTTTTGCAGACACCGAATGCTTCTACCTTAAAAATTGGGCCTGCTGTTACTTATAAGAGTGAATTTGGTGTAGGTGCTTTGGGGCGCTTTTTAACTGATAAAAACAGAACAGAGTTCGGCTGGTCAAGTTCAAAAGACAAATTTGTTGTTCAAGGTGATCAGGAAATTACCGAAGACTTACATTTGCAATACGGTATCAATACTTACATGAGCAACTACTTCCTCGGGGGCAGAATGCCGGAATACGGTGCTCAATTGGTTCATCACAAAGCTTATAATATTGAAGATTTAGGGGTAAAGTTTAACAACAGATTTGTAGGCGGTCTTTACAGAGACTGGGGCAACACTTCTTTTTCAACAACAAAATTTGCATGGCAGACTTCTTCTTCAAAATCTTTATTTAAGTATACAAACAATGAATCAAAGTTTGCTCTTGATTTTGGTGTAAATGTTCAGACACATGCTGCTTTATACGGTACAGGAGATACAATGGGTCTTGTCAGAGGCGGCCCGTATTTGAGGACACAATACAAATCCTGGCAGCAGTATGTAGCATATTTCCATGGCGGTCAGGCAGGCGATACACCATTTTATTTTGACCAGAACTTCTATGGCAAATCAAACGTTGTGCTCGGTGAATCTTTGAGAATCAGCAAGTACCTGACTCTTATGTATACTACAACAATTGTTTTGTCTAACGATACTCCGGATGACAGAATGTTTCAGGAAAACAGAGTATATTTTGCAATAGGTCCGGATGATTTGAAATTTTTAATCGGATACGATATATACAGACAAAATGCGGCTATGGGTATAAGCATGAACGTTGGTGCGGAAAATTCCGAAGTTGAGTTTAACAGACTTATCCTCAATGATCCTCAGGCTATAGCAAAACATGATAAAGCAGAAAGAAAACATGAAGCCGCACAAAATAGAAAAGCAGCTGAAGCTAAGAAAAAACAAAAAGAATCAGATCCTATGAACCGGTCAGTTAAGGATTATAATGACTATATGCCTGGCTTTAATATGATGCCGGGCGGTACAATGCTTACACCGTCTATGATTAGACCTCCGGGAATGTAAAAAACTGAAGAGTTCTCTGGTATTCCGCCTCAGTCCTTTATATATGGATTTACAGCAATAATTATTTGAAGAATCTGGGAGAAATTAAATTGTTTAGTAATACAAATCCGTTGATAAAATGAAATATTAAGTTATATTTCATGATAGAATATTGTCGTTGAGTTTGGTTAGAAAAAGTTAAGGATCCCTTCCCCATGGGTGATGAAGACAAGCAGTTTGAGGCATCCCACCAAAAACTGGAAAAAGCAAGAAAAGAAGGTCAGGTTGTAAAATCAAAAGATTTTTCAACTGCTCTTGCTATGATTGTCATGTTTTTTGCTATAGCAAAGCTTGCCCCGTTTATATTTGACCAGATTTCAAGGCTTTTTGTACTCTGCTATGAGCAAATTTCAAATCACAGCTTAGAAACAATTGGGCTTCCGTATCTTTTGTTTATTACGCTTGTACCGACAATACTAATAATTGCCCCTATTCTTGCTCTTGCTATGTTTATAGCTATCATCGGCGATTTTATACAGGTTGGGCCGTTATTTACTACCACGCCTCTGGCGCCGAAGCTTGATAAACTAAATCCTACTAAATATTTTAAAAACTTAATGTCCATAAAAACACTTTTTGAACTTGTAAAAAACATAATAAAAGTTCTTATTCTTGGATATGTCGGGTGGTCTGTATACAGCAGTCATTTTGAAACTATATTGAGTCTTGCTGCAATCGACAACAATTTTGCCGTAATGCAGGAATTCGGTGCGTTAATTATGGACTTTGTAGTTAAAGCCAGTATTGCTTTCTTAATAATTTCTGCAGCGGATTACGGGATGACACGCTGGAAATTTTTGCAGGATCAAAAAATGTCCTTTAAAGAAGTAAAAGATGAATACAAAAACACAGAAGGAGACCCGAATGTCAAAGCTGCTCTAAGACAACGCCGCCAGCAAATGATGCAGCAGGGAATGATGGATGCAGTGCCTGATGCCGACTTTGTCGTTACAAATCCGACACATATTGCCTGTGCATTGAAATATGATCAGGAGGAAATGGAATCTCCCAAACTTGTTGCTAAAGGCACGGAGCTTTTTGCAAAAAAAATTATAGATATTGCAAGAGAACATGGCGTACCGGTCATAGAAAATCCTCCTGTAGCAAGAGCTCTTTTCAGACTGGTTGATATTAACCGTGAAATCCCGCCTGATTTGTACAAAGCTGTTGCAGAAATTTTATTGTTTGTATACAATTTGCGAAAAACACAAAAACCTAGTAATATAAATACTAAGATAGATAAAAAATAATCATGATTAATAACGTTTCTCAAAATAAAATTAAAGAATACATTTCAATTGTTGAAAAGGTAGCCAAGGTAGAACACAGACGTATTCCGTCACACATGGTGGACTACGAGGAGCTTGTGTCTATAGGTATTATTGCCGTGCAGGCAATGATAAAGAACAAAACACCGGAACAGCTTGAAAAATACAACAGTTCTTATATAGGAACTGCCGTAAGATGGGCTATCAGAAACGAACTCAGAAATCGTTATAAATGGTATACACTAAAACACAATAAAACAGATGAAGATGAAACAGAAGCCGGCGCAGACGGTCTTGACGTATCTCCGGGCAAGGTTAGAGAGGCAATCTATGAAACAATCCTGTCCATAGATTCTATTGCTGCAGCTTCTTCAGATAATGATTCACCGTTTGATTTTATCAAAGACCCTCATGCCCTGCCGGATGAAAAAGCAGAAATCTCTGAACTGGGTAAAGCAATAAGAGAAGCTATTGCAACACTTCCCCAGAAAGACAGACTTGTTGTGGAATACAGGTTCTACAGAAACATGCAGGTAAAAGAGATAGCCGAGCAGGTAGGTTTGTCTTCTTCACGTATTACAAGAATAGTTCAGGCTGCACTGAATCATGTACGTGAATACCTTATACAGCACGAACATTACGGTTACTAAACAGGATTGGTCTTTTGTATAGTTTATTATCAGTACTAATACTTTTGCTCTGTGCTTTATTGGCTGCACAGATTTATTTGTTTGTAAAATACAGAAAAATAAAAAAAATACATTTCAGAAATTTAAGACTCCTGAGAAGTCTTACAAAAACAATTAATTCAGTAAGATACGGCAATTTGTATGAAAGAGTTAATGATGAAATTTCCGAAATTTTCCCGAATCTTGCCCAGAGTGTAAACTCAATGATTGAATCAATTGTTGATAGAGAAGACATGATTAAAGAATACCAAAATGACCTCAGCAAAAAAATTAATGTGCTAAAAGAAATCGAAAAACTAAAAGAAGATTTTGTTGCGACCTTGACACATGATTTGAAAGTACCGATTCTTGCGGAAAAAAACATGCTGAACTTCCTGCTGGACAAAAGATTCGGAGAGCTTAACGAAAAGCAGACAGAAGCACTTTTACATCTGAAAAACTCTAACAAAGAACTTGTTGAACTTGTTGAAATTATTCTTGAGACTTATAAACTAAACGAAACAAAAATAGAGTTAAACCATGAAGAAACAAATGTAAACAGCCTCATTGAAGAGACTATAGAAGAAATGAGACCTATAGCAGATACTGATGCCATACAAATAAAATACTGGACAGAATTTGACAGAAAAATAAAGCTCGACAAATTTTATATGAAAAGGGTTTTAAAAAACCTTATCCTAAATGCAATATCTTTCAGCAATCCTTCTTCTGTTGTTGATGTTGCACTTTGTAATGACAACAAAAACATATACATAAAAATTACAAACTACGGCAAAGGAATTAAAAAAGAAGAGCTGAAACATGTTTTTGACAAGTATTACACTACGGCAAAAAAATTTCGTAAAGTAGGAACAGGACTGGGACTTTATCTTTCAAACAAAATTATACAGGCACACAAAGGCAGAATCTTCATAGAATCAAAAGATCATGAATATACAACCTTTATAATTGAACTTGCTCAATAGAACAAAATTAATACAAACCGTACGCAGCAGGATACCCTCAGGTACAAGCGAGATCCCACTCAAACATCATCAGATATTTTAAGAATTAAAAACGCCCATTCTTCTGAACTTATTATATCTGTCTTCTTTAAGCTGCTGCGGGGTCATGTTTTTGTACTCATTCAGCGCTTTTAAAATTTCTTTTTTGAGTTCATCACCCATTGCTTCATAGTCATAATGAGCACCGCCAAGGGGCTCTTTTACTATTCCGTCAATAATATTGTATTTTAACAAATCCGGCCCTGTAATTTTAAGAGCTTCAGCTGCTTCCGCTGCTTTTGACGCATCACGCCACAGGATAGATGCACAGCCTTCCGGTGAAATTACAGTATAATAAGCGTGCTCGAGAACAAGAACCTTGTTTGCAACAGCAAGCCCGAGAGCACCGCCGGAGCAGCCTTCGCCTGTAATAACAGCAATCACCGGAACTTCGAGTTTTGCCATTTCTTTAAGGTTAACCGCAATAGCTATACCCTGACCGTGTTCTTCAGCTTTGATTCCAGGGTAGGCACCGGGGGTGTCAATCAAAGTCACAATCGGAAGACCGAATCTGTTTGCATGTTCAAACAATCTCAAAGCTTTTCTGTAGCCTTCCGGCTGGGGCATACCGAAGTTGTACACAAGATTTTCCTTTGTAGATTTGCCTTTAACAGTACCTACAAGCATAACCGGTGTGTCGCCGATTTTTGCCACGCCGCCTATTATTGCTCTGTCATCCGTACCTTCTCTGTCACCGTGCATTTCTACAAAATCCGCTGTAATCAGATGAATGTAATCTATAAAATTCGGACGGTTAGGATGTCTTGCAATCTGCAATTTTTGAGAAGGTTTTAAGTTTTCATACAGCTCTTTTTTGTATTCATGAGACTGCTGTTCAAAAACTTCTATTTCCTTTGACAAATCCATGCCTGATTCTTCACTCATTTTTTTCAATTCTTCTATTTTTTCTTCTATTTTTGTTATAGGTTTTTCAAAATCTAATTTCATATCACCAATTATCCTAATAATATTTTAATGCTTGTGGAGTCTCAATAATTTTGCAAGAGTTTCTTTTAACTCGCTTCGTTTGCAAATCATATCAAGCTGCCCGTGTTTCATAAGATATTCCGCTGTCTGGAAATCCGCAGGGAGTTTTTGTCTTATTGTCTGCTCGATTACGCGTCTGCCGGCAAAACCGATACGCGCACCCTGTTCTGCAATAATAATATCGCCTATTGTGCCAAAACTTGCGGTAACACCGCCGTAAGTCGGGTCTGTCAGTATATTAATATAGAGGATTTTTTCATCATTAAGCCTTGCAACAGCACAGCTTGTTTTTGCCATTTGCATTAGGGATAATGCGCTTTCTTGCATTCTTGCACCGCCTGAGGCTGTAATTGTAACCACAGGGATTCTTTTTTCTATGGCAAGTTCCATAATTCTTGTAACTTTTTCTCCGACAACACTGCCCATAGAACCGCCCATGTATTCAAAGTCCATAATAGCACAGGCTATTTCTTCTCCCTCAACTTTGCCAGTACCCGTAACAACAGCATCATTGAGGTTTGTTTTTTCTTTTGCTTTTTGTTGTCTGTCAGTATAAGCTTCCGTGTCAAAAAATTCCAGAGGGTCGGAAGGTGCAATGTTTTCAAAGTATTCCTGAAAAGTACCCTCATCAAAAAGCTGCTGAATCCTTGTTTTTGCATTTATTCTAAAATGATAGCCGCACTGAGGACAAACCATCATGTGATGTTCGAGTTCTTTTCTTGGCAGCTGTGCATTGCAGTTAAAACACTTTACCCATAATTTGCCTACGTAATCATCGATTTTAGGGTCAATCGGTCGTGCAGCGTGCTGTTCTTCTTTTCTGGTTTCAAACCAATCTTTTAAAGTCATTTATATTTATACCCCTTGTCAAAATCTATTTTTTAACATTATACTACAAACCCTGAATTATCAAATAATATACAAAAAAGTCCGTAATAATATTACGGACTTAATCTGATAAAAAATACAACCTAAATATCACACCATTCAGGATAATATTCTCTGTAGAATTGTTCTACGTTTTTAAATTCTTCTTCAATTTTTTCTTTTAATGCGGGTATTTCTTCGTGTTCAATTTTTTCAATTAATGCCACCTTAAAATCTTTTTCATCTTTTAAGCTTTTTATTTCCCGTTTTACTTTTTCTATTTCCTCTTCTGTCAGGAGCAAATCTTTTGCTTTTTTAGCACGGGCAAGCTCTGCAATTTGCGGCACGCTGATTTTTTGAAGACGTTTTGCCTGCTCTTGTTTGGCATTGTATTGTTTTTCTAATATCTCAAGTTTATCTTCCAGTTTATTCATTGAACCACTATATGAGTAGTAAAACGAACTATTAAGATCGGATTCTTCTATCCTTTTAGAATAAAGTTGTTCACATAAGTCATCCAGCTTTTTTAAGACATTGTATCGTTTTTGTGCCTTATCCATATTTTTGTCTGCCCGCTGTGTTTTTTGTTGTATTTCACTAATTTCATTTGCTAATTAAAAAAGCCTGCTGCTGTATTTATCTTCCGCAGCGGTATTTGTACTTTCAGGCGAATCTTTTGTCATTGTTTCAAGATGCCGTTGAATCTGCTCTATTTCTTTTGTGTTCTTTTCAACTATTTCATCTCTTTTTTTCTGAAATTCTTTATAGTGTTCCATCTCACAGGTCGCATTACTGGCAAAATTCATGTATCCTCTCATGCAGTCCTTTTTTATTTGAGAAAGCCAGAGATTATTTTTTTGTACATGGGTATGGGTTTTGTATACTTCGGGTGGTATTTCTTCATTCGGAGAAGCTATATATATTCTTGGCGGAGTAAGCTTTGTAGAATCCAGTATTTTTCGTTCTCTTTCCGTCATATTTGCTCTGTCCAGCTTGAATCCTGTTTCTTCAAGATTTTTCGGCCAGTAAAAAAAGAAATCATATTTGGGATTTTCAAAATGGCTGGGGTTTTGCTTTTGTGCATAATATTCAATTTTGTGAGTATACCCCTTAAAAGACAGCTTGTTTTGACTGCTGTTTTTATTTACCGGCAAAGAGTGCGGTGTATTATATCTTATTGCGCTAACCTGCATATTTTTTCTCCTTTATTATTTTGTATAGTAAAACAGGTGCGTAAAGCACCTGCTTTTTGTTTACACGCTGTTCACCTGACCGGCAAGACATCTTGCAACATGATTTTCCCATTCGGCTTTAATACTTCTGTCAAGATTAAATCCTTCATTTTGCAGCCTTGCCAGCTCCTGTTTCTTTGATTCCAGATAATCTTTCTGGATTTTTATAGCATTTAAAAACATTTTTTTCTTTTCGGGATTGGCTTTTATACGCTGTTCAAAATCCTGTATAATTTTTTCTATACCGGCAATAGAGCCTTTTGCTGATACTATAAGGTCTTCGTGTTGTTTTATGTATTTTTCAGGATATTTTTTTGCTATTTGAGAAAATTTTTCAAACAGCATATCAGTGATTGCCTTGAATTTTGGTGATTCTTTAATTTGTTTATATTTTGTTGTGGAAGACATGGTGTTTTCATGGAGTGCCAGTGTTTCTATAATACTTTTTAAATCATCCATTCTTCTTTTATCGCTGACACCTTTTCTTGTTGACATGTATTCTGCCCAGTTTTGCCAATTTTTCAAAGGGTCTTTAAATTCCGCAGCAGCATAGGACAGCCGGAATTCAAAATGCGGGGTTATTTCTTTGAGATCCTGACCTCCGCGTTTTTTAAACAGTTTTTTTGCATATTTAATGATCTGTGTTATATACTCCGAGCCATAGTGGTCTTTTGTGTAATCAAGATAATTTTTCCACACTTCTACAGGTTCATTGTCATAAGGCATAGGAGTCATTTTCCAGCCTATCCTTCCCGTACGTATGGTTGCGGGTGAAAGTGGTTCATCACTTTTTGCCAAAAACATTTTTATAAGTCCGAACTTTTTAGCCGCATAATTCGTATCGGGATGATCGTTTAAAAATTCTTCAGCATACTCTAAAGAATTGTGCGTAAATTTTTTTGATACACCCATTTCATCTATGTCTCTTATAACAAGAGCTTTGAATTTGCCTGTTTTTTGAAATTCCTCTTTTGCTTTGTCAGGAGTCATCCCGTTATCAAAAAACATTTTATTCCAGCAGTCATGGACATCATCGAGTTTCGGACTTGCACCCGGTTTGGGGTCAATGATTTCAAACCCGTTATTTTCCATTTCTTTTACAGCCCATTCAAAAAAGTCTGTTTTATTTTTTGAGTCAGGCCCGACAACAAGAATACCGTCATCGGGATAGGCATCTTTTCTTCCTGCTGCCCGTTCTTTAATCATTTTAGTAAAGGCTTCCAAAAAATGTTTTTTATGATATTTTCTAAAATCTTTTATTTTAAAAGTTTTGTTACCATACAAAAACATATTTTTATAAGGCCTAAAGATTTTATTAAACGCATTTACAAATTTTCTGTTTTTAAACGCAGCAGTGATGCCGGCTATACTGGCAAGAGCACCTCCTCCGGCTGCAAAAGCTGTTTTTTGCTCTTTTGTTATATTAGAAATATATGAAGTATGCGTTCTTTCCTGCTGAATCGGTGTTTGTTTAAAACTGCTGTTATGGTAGAATCTGTTTTTTAATCTGTTGTTTTGAGCAGGATATAGATTAGTTGTTTTCAGGGAATTTATTTCCATAGTATTTCTCCTGAATTTTGTTAATGTAAGCAGCATCATCAAGGCCTACAAGTTCTTCTTTTTGAAGCTTTTCTAATTTCTGTTTATCTCCAATCCCGAGCTCCCTGCTTGCCAAATATTCTCTTATTGTATTAAGAACAACATCTGTTGTAACAGGTGCACTGTAATTGCCTCTTTTTTCACTTTTGTAATCTTTTTTGTTGAGTTTTTCATTTACGTTGTTTGCAATCTCTTCGAATTGCGGAGGGTAGAGTTTTATGTCATTATCTCTAAAATAATTTAGGATTGTGTTGTGGTTTGACTTGTCCAGCCTGTCATGTTTTGCCCAGAAATAGCTCATTAAAGCAGACTGTTCCAAATCTGATATCGCTTTTACAGGCATAGACACACTTGTGATATGAGGGTCAAAAAGCCAGTCCGGCATAGCTTTTGGAGCAGTTATGGTGCCAATCCAGGTGATTCCGTTTTTGCGGCAGTCTGTTGCAGCTGCAATAAATTCCGCACAAAGGATAGGGTTGTTATTTTCATTCAACAATCTGTCAAACCCTTCTATGTATATTATTGTGCGGATTTTATCTTGTTCATAACGTTTTTTAGCTTCTTCAAAAGTCTTTGCTATTGCAAAAGCATTTTCGTCCGTATCGCCTTTGTCCCAGTTTTTGCTTATGACCCTTGTATATATATTATGCCTTTTTTTATTTAAGTGTTCCAGAAGACATTCTGCCATATAGCTTTTTCCTCTGCCTCTCGGACCGTAGAAAAGTACGCCGTTTGGAATATCAAAATCCTTGTAATTACCGTTGCATATTATCGGCGTAACAACATTTTGTATAAGGTCGAGTTTTTCGGCATTATAGCCTATTACTTTATTAAGACCTTCTTCATATCCATTTCCTTTTGGTTTTATACCGCCTATATCAAGACATTCTTGATATCTTACTTTTGCAACAGCGGGTGATATGCCGAGTTTTTTTGAAAGAAGTGTTATATCGTCCACAACTTTTTGATTTACGTCTTGTATTTGTCCGCTTAATTCCAATTCTCTGCTAGAGTTGAGTTTTCTGTTAAAGTAATAAAACAAATCATCTAAAATAAACCATCCGAATGACGGAGCTGAGTTTTTCTGTGCAGCATGGTTAGATACCCTGTTCTTATCTGCATTTTGGATTGCAGAGGGTGTGTGTTGTTCTGTGTGTTTGATTGTGCGGAAACTGATACACCATTGGTGCGCGTGTTTTGAATGGGCAGTAATTTCATAATCTCTCCTGTTAAAATTTTTATTAAACTAAATTATGTTTATTATAAATCGAAATATGTTTTTCTTTGCTAGCCCGGGTGGGTAATATCTGAAAAATTTTACATACATTTACAAAATAGGCGTAAAACACTCTATGAATTTTTAAAATGTCTTACCCGTACAACTGGCAGTGCAGAATTTATTTTCGAAATTAGTCTGAGCCCGCCTTAGACATTAAATCTATCAAGTATTTTTTGTATTTTATTTTTTTCTTCCTGCGGAATATCAAATTTCAAGTATTCTTCGTAATATTCTTTTGCGTCCTCAATATCTCCGCGTGCAGTAAACAGCATCCCCAGTCTTTTGTAACCAAGAGGAAATTTATCATTTACTGCTATACTTTTTAAAAGATTTGAAATAGCTTTGTCTATCTCATCATTAGCCTCATAAGCCAGTGCAGTTTGATAAAATATCAGCTCATTATCTTCTATGTATTTCAAAACTTCTTCAAAATTTGCAATTGCACTGTTGTAGTCTCCGAGCTCATAATACACCATGCCAAGATCCCAGTTTGCATCATAATTTTTTGGAGCAATCTCAAGAACTGAATCCAGTGCATCAATAGCATCATCATAGCGTTTATCTTCTATATAAATACGCCCGAGATAATGTCTCAGTGCAGCATTATCAGGAATAAGCGCAATTGCGCCCTGCAAAATTTCTATAGCATCCCACAATCGTTTTTCTTTGTAATACAAATCAGCTATGTTTATATAAGTTTCAACAAGCTTATCATCTATAAAAATTGCTTTCTTATAGTACCCCTCTGCCTCGGTATTTTGCCCGAGATGAGCACAACAAAGACCCGCATTATTATAAAGATGTGCATTTTTGCTATCAATTTCCAATAGTTTTCTAAATTGCTCAAAAGCGCTTGTGTAATCTCTTTTTTTAAAAAACTCCATTGCTTTATTAAGTTCATTTTCGAAATTTTTATCCATAATTCGTTATCCCGTGAATTGTATCAGTTAATTAAATTATATTAAAAATACATTATATGTGTAACACTGTTCGTTTCCGGTCTAAAAGCGGAAAGATGAATACAATCTGTCACATAAATTTTTTCATATCGTCAACTGACTCCGGGTATGTCTTGGATTATTGGCGTTCACAAGGTCAAGTACTTCATTTCAAATTTTTATTCTAAAAATTTTCCATTTCGTTGTCCTTGTTCACATGGCTGTTCGCTCT
>CALUVO010000084.1 GCA_944324245.1 Candidatus Gastranaerophilales bacterium
CGGGCAGCATTGCAAAAATAAAAAACAGTATCTTTTTTACGGGCGTAATTTTTATGGCAAAATAACACAAAGCCAGATACACAAGAAGCGAGCAAAACCTTAGAACATACATCATAAAAAGAGGCGCGGCATTCATTATCTTCAATATCCACAAAACCAAAAATGAAGGGAAATAAGATACGGGCGTGTAAGAAGAAGGCGTAAAGCGCAAAAACTCCGTATTATTTTTATCCAGAGGAAGCATTGAGGCCTTTAGCGTAACATCAAAAGGAACGGGATTGTTAGACATTCTGTAAGCATCATACACCTTATACATTGCAGCAAAACTTTCAGGCAGAGTCTGTCCCCTCCAGCCGTCTTTTATTTTGTAATTGTATGACATTTCAGTATATCCCCACATCTTAAACAGATGCTCCGGCTCATCAGGGGATTGAAACGGCGGGTTTACAAGCAAAAACAATGCCCCCCACAAAAGGCACAATATGAAAAATACATTTTCTATCTTAAAAAAATCTTTTATCATAAACTCCTGTCTTTTGCTATATAAAATACTTCTGTCGGAATAAGAGTATCCGCAGCACTGACAAAAAGAATCTCTTTGTCTTTACCGGGTTTTTCCATTGCACTGTAGATATAATACACTTTGCGGTTTTTAAAGTCCTGTTTTTCTTTCATTTTGAATTTTTTATAACCAAAAGTATAGTAATCATTAAAAGCAGTAACGTAAAATTGTCTGTCAGGCAGATAAGCCAGTAATCCCGATGTGGTCAGAGTCATATTGGAAATTATTACGGCATCTTTTTCAATATTGTTTTTTATAAACTCTGCCGCCTCTTTACTTCCCGAGTATTTGTATAGGATATCATTTTTATAAAGCTGATATCCGAGCCTCAAAGTCAAACCGAATATCAAGATAACAAGCAGATTAACAAAAACTTTTTCTCTTGTTGTAAAAGTTCTGGAAATTAAAACACACCACAAACAAAAAACCAGTGTCAACAAAACAAGCACAGCTTTTTCTGGAGAAGATTTGCATACACATACGTAAATATAAAGCTGATACAAACTGCCAGAACAAAATACAACTCCCAATTTCGGACTTTTTATAAACAGCCATACCGAACCGGCAAGAATGCAGAGCCCTCCAATCCATGCACCAAAAGTTGATTCTGCGTATATATTTACAAAAAATCCGCGGATTGAATCCGCTGCAGCAGCCAAATTGATTGTACTCAACGGTGCAACAGAAGCGCTTACATTTTGTTCCGGTCTTGTCAGCACATACAATGCCGTGACAGCAAGACAAACAAGCATTATTATAAAAGGAGCAATATATTTCTTCTTGTTTTCCGGATTTTTAAAAATATTTTCATACCCGAAAAGCAGAGCAATTGCACTGCAGAAGCCGAATATAAGCATATGGGTATTTGAAAGTAATATGTTAAAAAGGCAATAAATATAAGGATGTTCTTTTTGCCTCTTATAAAAAACTGCAAGCAAAAATAAAAACAACGGTATTATGGAATAACTTCTGGAAATTATTGTGAGCCAGTACAAAAATCCTGCACTGAAAATTACACAAATTTTGCTTAACTTACAAAAAGGAGCATTCCATAAAAACACTGCGGCTGCTGCTGTCATAAAAACAAAACTCAACAACTGCATGGTAATTACAGGCAGTTTCATTTTTGCAAAAGGCATAACAAGCATATACCACAACAGAGGATGCCCCTCATTTCTTACATGGTCAAAAATGCCGTAAAGATTTAAATCTCTGACAACAAGCCAGACCTGTCCTTCATCTCTCCAGATTTCATGGTGAAAAATTCCTGTCAGCGCCAATACGGCAAACAAAATCAGTATCAGAATATTAAACTTATTTTTTACAATAAAATTAACCATCACAAATAAAACCTGTTAAGTATTGTTGTAACCGAAAAAGGAATTAATATCAAAATACAAAGAATCAATAAAATAGGAAATTTGTTCCATACAATTCTTTTGTTGTCAAAAAGCAAAAAGAATAAAGGCATAACAGGGATAAAATACCTGCCCTGCACCCCGCAAAACAAAGGATAACACTGAAACAGAATAAATACGGAAGCCAGTATAATAAGCCCCGTCAGCAGGAATATAAAAACAAAAATAATCTTGTCTTTTAAACACACTGTTTTTTCTTCATTATTTGTCTTTATTAAAGCAGAACCAAAAAGCATTACGGAATAAAAATTGAGTGCAAAAAGAGGCAAAGGAGCATCATTACAGCCCAAAAGACCTATAAAAGCATAGTAATACGACATCCAGTAAGCATGAACTGTTTTAAATACAAAATCCATAAACCAGTGAAAACGGTTTAAAATAAATGCTATCATAAACTTTTTGTCATACCCCGGGGCACCTGTTACAATCCCCTGCGATACATTTGTTATGTGATGAATAAAAAGAGCAATTATTGCCGTATTTAATAAAGCCAGAAGAGCAAAAACACTCCAATAAATTTTTGCGGATGAAAACTTTTTCTTCGGCAGTACAAAATACAAAAGCAAAAACGGAAGATAAGCGTACTTGCACAACAAAAGCAATGTGATAAGAAATCCGAAAACACACAGCTCTTTTTTACCAATATTTTTTACACTATCGCTATATGCAAGATACAGAGTATATGCCACGAGCAGAAAGCCCGTTCCCGTAGTCAACGGGTCTGCGGTGGCGGATGAACCCTCATATACAGCCATGGGTAAAAGCGTAAGCAAGACAAAAAGCCATTTTTTAAAAGGGATTATTTTTATTGCCTGATAACAAAGCCCCGTATACAAAAACAAAGAACATAACCGCATTATATACAGCATAATTAAAGGCGGCACATTAATAAGCTTCATTGCCCACAGTATTAAAAACACCGGAAAATAAGACACAGGCGTGTATGATGTAGGCGTAAAAACATAAAAAGCGGTTTTATCTTTCTCCAGTTTTATTTTTAATGCGGAAAAAATTTCGCCGGCAGAAGTTTTCAACTCCGGATGACGGCACAGTCTGTCAAATTTGCTTATTTTTATAACACTATCCGGCAGAATATCACCGGAATATCCGTTTAAAACCTTAAAATTAAAAGTACCCTGCGTAAATCCCCACATCTTAAAAAAGTGCTGGGCTTCATCAGGTGTTTGAAAAGGCGGATTAAAAAATACAAAAAATAATCCCAAAACCAGACATATAAAAGCAAAAATATTCTGCGGTTTTAAACATTGTCTATACATAGAATCTGTAAACTATCCTTATTAAACTTACAAACAAAACAAAATTTATCAAAACCAGATTTACAAAAATGAGAGCATTTGTTTTAACAAAAAACTTTTTATTTTGAAAACACAAAAATATAAAAGGCAAAACAGGAATAAAATACCTGCCCCAGAATCCATCTATTATACCGTCTTTCGAGATTTGAAAATTCAAATACAAAATAACAAAAAGCAGTATAGAATACAAAATAAAAATACCGGCAAATAAAAGTTTGTGTACTGTTTCAGGTGTTTTTTGCATTTGCTCTTCTTTAAAATTAAAGACGGAAAATAAAAGCAAAGAAAGATAATATATCCCAGCAATGTGCAATGGAATTTTTACCTCACCCCAGCCAAAACTCCCGATGACTCCTGTCAGGCAGTCTTTCCCTTTTACAAGAAGGGTATAAAAAGCCGCCTTAATAAATATTATCGGTTTTTCTATCAAAAATGCAAAAGCCGTCTGCCTCATATAAACATCATCAGTATACGCGGTTATCCGGCTGTTTATATAAAACAACAGCATCACAAATAAAAACAGAATTGTTACAGCCCACGCAAAAGCTTTGTATCTAAGTTTTTGCGATTCAAAAAAGTCTGAGTGGGACCTCGCTTGTAGGAGAGGTCTACGGAGTGTGAGTGGCGCAGAGTCTAGCATTTTACGAAAGTGACCCCATGCACTTGTTGACTGTGCCGGACTTGTTGTTAAATGTTGAACTTGTTTATTGCACAGGTTCAACAAGCCGTCGGAGTCAGTTGACGATATGAAATTTTCTTTCGGAATCAAAAAGTAAATCAATAATACTGGTGCATAAGCAAATTTGCAAATAAGAAACCACAACCCGACAGCCAAATATATAAACAAATTCTTTTTGCTTAAAACTTTTACATTTTCACCGTACGCATAGTAAAAAGTCAGCGCAATAAATAAAAATCCCGTGCCAATTGTAATACCGTCAGTATTTATCATAGAAGCCTGATATACAGCAGCCGGCAAAAGCCCCAGAGCAGCAAAAAGCCATTTTTTAAAAGGGATTATTTTTATTGCCGCATAAATTAAAGCAGTATACGTAATAAGAGACACCAGTCTTAAAACATACATCATAATCCCCGGGTTTATGTTTGCCAGAGTCATTATCTTCATTAATACAACCGACGGCAGATAAGAAAAAATCGTATATACAGGTACAGGAAAAGTATTGAATACAAGTTTATCTTTTTCCAGAGAATAAGACAAAATCTCTTTTGTTTGCGAAAAACTTGTTTTTTCAAAATCTCTCCACCTTGTTCTAATATTTTTATATCCGGCCTTGTACATACCAAAAGGCACATACTCACCCGTCATAGAAAGCACCCTGTCTCTTATGATACCGTTTGCAACGGGAGAGGTAAGTTTTTTGGCACTCAATTTCCCTTCGGAAAGAAGATAAATCTTCCAAAAATGACAGCATTCATCAGCCGCGGTAAAAGGCGGAGAAACAAAAAGATACAGTAATCCCCAGAATAAAGACAATATCAAAAAAACTCTTTCCGGTTTAAACCAGGTATTCTCCATCAAAACTCCCATATAATTATCAGATGATTATAGTTTATCCTAAAAAAGAGTGCGTGTTATAATAATGTTTAGAAAATTTTACGAGGAGTTTTATGAAAAAAATCAGTCTGGTTTCAAGCTGTTACAATGAAGAGGAAAATCTTGACACCCTGTATGAAAGGGCAATGAAAGCAATAGAGCCTTTTTGCGACAGGTATGAATTTGAATATATTCTGCTTGATAACTGTTCTACTGACAGAACAGAAGAAAAATTAAGAGAACTTGCTGCAAAAGATAATCGTATAAAAGTAATTTTAAACGCCCGCAATTTCGGTCATATTCGTTCCCCGTACTACGGAATGATTCAGGCTGCAGGCGATGCGGTTATTTATCTTGCATCGGATTTGCAGGATCCGCCTGAACTCATAAAAGACTTTATCGAAAAATGGGAACAGGGATACAAAATTGTTCTCGGGCGAAAAACAGAAAGCGAAGAGTCTTTCCTGTTTTTCCTTTTAAGAAAACTTTACTACGAATTTATCTCCCGTATTGCGGATGATGATACAAACCTTGTCAAAAACTGCACGGGATTCGGGCTTTTTGACAAACAGGTAATTGATATCATAAAAAGTCTTGATGACCCGTATCCGTATATAAGAGGTCTTGTTTGTGAAATAGGTTTTGAAAAGGCTTTTGTCGATTTTAAACAGCCCGCAAGAAAAAGAGGGATTACAAAAAACAATTTTTATACACTCTATGACAATGCAATGATAGGAATAGTAAAACACTCCAAAGTTCCTCTGAGACTTATGGCTTTTCTCGGGTTCGGGTTCTCATTTTTGAGTTTTCTTGCTGCGGTATTGTATTTTATTTTAAAACTCATTTTCTGGGAAGAATTCACTATAGGTATTGCTCCTCTTATCATAAGTATTTTCTTCCTTGCTTCTATACAGTTGTTTTGCATGGGTGTACTTGGGGAATACATAGGCGCAATCTACACCAGAGTGAACAAAAAACCTGTTGTGGTTGAAAAAGAAAGAATAAATTTTTAGTTTATGAAAAAAAATCTTGTACAAACTCTTGAAAACAACAAAATTTTTAAACTGGTTCTGGGGCTTGGCAATCAGGATTTTAAAGAAATAGAAAATCTTGTTGAAATTTACGCACTTGCCGGTGCGGATATGTTCGATATAAACCCTTCTAAAGAAGCTGTTGAAACGGTGCTTAGGATAATTGAAAAGACAGGCAGAAGCACAGATGACTTTTTCTATACAATAAGCACGGGCGTAAGCGGTGACAGCCATGTACAAAAATGTTTTATTGATACAAAAAAATGCAAACAATGCGGCAAATGTATAAAAAAATGCCCGAGACAGGCAATCGTATGGGAAGATAAATATCCTGTTGTCATAAAAGAAAAATGCATTGGCTGCAAAAAATGTGATGAATGCAAAGCAATAAGTTTTTGCGACTATAACGTACAAAGCATGGAAAATATTGTACAAATCGCACAGGACTACAATCTTGACTGCATAGAACTTCATCTTTCCGTAAAAAAAATTCCTGAAAAAGAAATAAAATATGTCTTGAAAAATTTCAAAGGATTTTTGAGCCTGTGCCTTGACAGAAAATATTACAGCAACGAAAGAGTAAAAAAACTCATAAATAAAGTAATAAAATGGAAAGGCGATACAAAATTCATTATTCAGGCAGACGGTGTTCCCATGTCAGGGGGGGACAATACTTTTAACTCCACTTTGCAGGCCGCTGCCATGGCGCATCTTGTCCAGCCCTTCGGCACTTATATATTTATGTCGGGCGGAACAAATGAAAAAACTGCCGAGTTAGCAAAAATGTGTTGTCTCAGGTATAATGGGATAGGAATAGGTTCTTATGCAAGAAAAATAGTCAGAAACAAAAATCTTGATGATGCAATTATAGAGGCCAAAAAACTTATAGAATCCTGTAAAAATGATTAACAAAGTTAAAAGTTTTTTAAAAAAATATGAACTTCTGGATGAAAACAAGACCTTTATCGTCGGATTTTCCGGCGGTTATGATTCTATGTGCATGCTCGATATTTTGCACAGGATATCACAAAAAACACCTTTCAGACTTATTGCCCTGCATCTGAATCACAACTGGCGGGGACGTGAAGCGGAAATAGAACAGGAAAACTGCGAAAGATACTGCAAAGAAAAAAACATAGAATTCTATACAGAAACCCTTCCTGACGGAGTTCCAAAAACAGAAACAGCCGCAAGAGAAAAAAGACATGAGTTCTTTAAAAAATATTTTAAAAAATTTAATGCAAACGGACTCTTCCTTGCACATACAAAATCCGATAATACGGAAACAATTCTCTACCGCCTTACAAAAGGCACGGGTGTAAAAGGATTGTGCGGTATACCGGAAAAAACATGCCTGCCGAATTATAAACCCTGTACTATATACCGTCCTCTTATGAGTTTTTCAAGAAAAGATATCATGCGCTACTGCACAGTCAATAAACTCGTACCAAACAACGATTCCAGCAATTTTGATACCAAATATGCACGCAATTTTTTAAGACATCAGATAATATCGGAGCTGAAAAATATTAACCCGAAAATAGACGATGTAATCCTTAACC
>CALUVO010000085.1 GCA_944324245.1 Candidatus Gastranaerophilales bacterium
CAAAAGAATCCCTGATTTCTTTAGAAAATTTGGAAAACTGATAATCAGCAAGGTTATAGGAAGCAACTATTTTGTTGCCCTGTGTTGTTTCATTAAAATCGGTCATGATATTACCGCCGATTTTCATTGTTTTATTAGAGGCCGATTTAATTCTCTTTCTAATAATTGCTGCAGGTAAAAATGCAATGCATAAAACGATTACCCCTACTAACGCAAGTTCCCAGGAGTTGTATAACATAACACCTATAAGAGCAAGTGCCCCTATGCCTGAACTCATCAATGCTTTTAAGTTATCTAAAATGCCTTTTGATGCAGTGTCAGGATCTGTCAAATATCTGGTGAGAATTATTCCGGATGAGTTTTCATCATAGAATTTTGCATCCATTTGAACAAGTTTTTTGAACAATCCCAGTTTTACATCGTTTGTTACCTTTTGTCCTGTCCAGTTTGTAAGATAATCATTAAGATATCTCAAAAGCCCCTGCAAAGCTGCAAAAGCAACTATTCCAAAAGGAATTATATAAGCAAGAAGCATGTTCTTTTTTATAAGAACTTCATCCATATACGGTTTCAATGCATATGCTATGACACCGTCTAATGCACCTACCGGCAATGCAATTAAAAAGCCAAGTATTATTCTGAACAGATACGGTTTTATATATTTGTATATTCGCTTTGTAAGATATGCATAATCAAAAGAATTTGCAGCCAGTGTATCTTTTAATTTCATTCAACCTAATCCTCTTATCATCCACAAGTAATATTATAAATATATACTAAACAGCATTTTGTGTCATTAATGTTTAAATAAAAAAGGCTTTGTATATACAAAGCCTTTTTAATAAGATAAATTTGTTCTCTTTATGCAGCTTTCTTTTTGTTGTGCGGTTCTATTTTTTCGCTTATCCAGTTTGCAATCGGAGTAACTACTACAGGTCCGACGAATCTGTATATTGTAGTGAAAATAACTATCGGTCCAAGCAGTCTGATTCCTATCATTCTGTTATTAAGCAGTTTATTTGCTTTTCTTATATCTGCGTATTTTTCTCCTTTTGATATTTTTTCAAGAATTTCAGGATTATTAGCATATCTTTTTAATAAGCCTTCATACAACTCGGATTTTCTAACCATTTCTGGATTCATGCGTTTATATGTTTCTTTATAGCTGGCAAGCTTTTTATTGATAACGCCATCAAGCTTATAAGCACCGATCGTACAAAGAAGTGCAGTAATACCCTGATTCAATATCATTGGCAGTTTCTGGTCTTTTTCAATTGTTTTGGATCTGGCAGTTCTTTGCATATACCAGCCGGAAAGCCACAGGCTCTCAGCAGCTATCAAATGCGGGAACCAATCTTTCTTTTCTGCAAACCAGTTAATAAATCTTTTTGCATAACTGGTATCCGCAATTTTTCCTACACCTTTTGCTATACCTTCTGTTACCATTGCGCCTGCACCTTTAAAAGAAGGTTTGTTCTGAGCGGACAAAGAATCAGCCTTCATTCTTGTAAATTTATTAAATGGTTTTGAATCATTACCTTTAAAGCTCATAAATGAATAATCAATTTTAGCTTTATCTGTCGGTGTTAATGGTTTACCGTTTTTAGAAAGTCCAAGTGCATTCAAAATAGGAGGAACAACCGCAATAGTTGCTGCAGCTCTCAATGGTAAAAATATAGGCTGATGTAATCTTCCTGCGGTTTCTTTGAATACTCTGGCATGCTGTTTTATATAAGAAGTATCATTTTTCATATATTTGGAAGGATTTTCCATTAATTTTTTAACACCGCGTTTTACAGGTTCTGCAACTGCAAACGTAGTAACAAGACCTAAAATACCTGTTCCTATTGAGTGACCAATCTGATATTCATTTTTTCTTTTTTCTACAGGGTCTTTTGAAGGAAATGCAGCGATTAATGCGGGTCTTGCAATTGCCGTCAAGCCGAGAGCAATAAGCGCATCTGCCATTAATGAATTGTCTGCTAGCACATCGAGAAACCAGTTAAAACCTCTGTTTCTTGCAAGTTTTTCACCTATTGTTTTAGCTACAGGAACAGGGTTGGCTTTAAAACTCAAACGACCGCTCGGAGTAACTCCTGCGGTCGTTTTTTTCGCACTTTTGTTTTGATTATTATTTGCTAAATAATTCTGATAATGGCTATGATAAGCTAGATTTTCGGTTTTCATTGGTTTTCCAATCTATTTTATGTATGTTACGTATTCGCTTTAAGTCTGTAAAGAGAATTATTTGCTAATTATATTCAAAAAACATTAAAAAAGTAAAGTTTTTTTACAATTCTTAATAAAGTGTATACAAAACAATTATTTGCATTTGGTTCTATGCTGTCAAATTAACATATTTTGCCTTTGTTACACCATTTATACCTGCTATCTCAGAAAGCGTGCTTTCATCGACTTCACTGCCGGTATTAATAATCATCAATGAAATATTATTATCAGATGAACGGTTTTGCGCAACATTCATTCTGGTAATGTTTATATTCTTGTTACCTAATACTGTAGCTACTTTTGCAACCATAGCTGGTTTATTTTCATGCGGAACAAGAATCATATGTTTTTCCGGTTCAATACTTGCATTGTATCCGTTTATTTTTACGATTCTGGGCATATCCTGCGCTATCAATGCACCGGAAACAGTATTTGTACCTTTATCCGTAACCAGTTTCAGTGTAATAGAACCTATATAATCGGTTGAAGTATTGGATTTTGTTGTTGTAACATCAAGACCTTTTCTTTTGGCTATCACCGGTGCATTAACATAATTTACATCAGTCATAAATGAAGAAATAACCCCTTTTACAACTGCAGTTTCCAGTGGGGACACATCCATATCGGCAAGTGTTCCCTTTACTGTAACATATATGCCTTTTAATGCGCCTGAAGAGATTTGCATAGCAAGTTCTCCGATATTTTCTGCAAGCTGCATATAGTCTTTCACAGGTTCTAATTTTTCCGGTTTTAAAGAAGGAATGTTTACTGCTGAACGGGCTGAACCGCCTGAGAGCACGTCTCTAATTTGTTCAGCTACATCTTCGGCAACTTTTAGCTGTGCCTCTTCCGTGCTTGCACCGAGATGAGGTGTCAACAATATATCTCCGGTTGTTTTAACAAGAGGTGAATCTTTTATATCAGGTTCTGTCTCATATACATCAATAGCAGCCTGTGCTACATGACCGTTTTCAAGAGCCTCAGCAAGAGCAGCCTCATCTATAATACCGCCTCTGGCGCAGTTAATAAGACGTACGCCCTTTTTCATTTTTGCGATAGATTCTTTATTAATCATGTGCATTGTTTCTTTAGTCTTTGGGACATGTACCGTAATATAATCACACAGCGGCCATAATTCATCTAGAGTCTCTGTATATTTTGCACCGAATTTTTCAACAACTTCTTTTGTTGTATACGGGTCAAAAACTACTATTTTCATGCCAAGTGCCTTAGCTGCTTCAGCTACGTGGTGGCCTATTTTCCCGAAACCGATTACACCGAGAGTTTTTCCAAAGACTTCATGACCGGTAAATTTAGAACGTTCCCAGTTTCCTTCTTTTGTAGAAACAGCTGCTTTTGCAATATTTCTTGACATTGCAAGCATCAATGCTACCGTGTGTTCCGCAGCTGCATTAGTATTTCCGTCAGGAGAATTTACAACAATAATACCGTTTTGTGTAGCAGCCTCAAGATTTATATTATCTACACCCACTCCGGCTCTGCCGATTATTTTTAAATTTTTACCTGCTTCTATAACTTTGGGTGTAACTTTTGTCTGGCTTCGAACCATTAATGCATCATATTCGCCTATCACCTTACAAAGTTCGTCTTCACTCATTGTAGGAAGGATAACACCCTGAGCAACTTCATCAATAATATTTTTTGCTGTTTCATTAATTTTGTCAGTAATCAAAACCTTCATAAAAAAACTCCCCTTAAAATACAACGCTGCTGTTATTATACATGATTTTTAACATTTGTTACAAAGAAATTGCTTAAAAAGTAAATATTTTTTCATAAATTGTTTTTGTATATATATAATATATCAAAGCAGGAGAGAGCAATGAGTGTATATTCTGTAAAATCAGGAGAAAATCTGTGGAATATAGTAAAGAGTCAGTTTAAACTTACTAGCAGTACTGATATCGCAAACAAAGTTAATGAAGTGGCAAAAGCTAACAATATAAGTAATGCAAACTTGATTTTTGCAGGACAAAAAATTGATTTGGATATGGGTTTAACTGTAGAAAAAGAATCCGGCACACAAGCACAAGCAGTCACGCAGACACAGACAGCACCTGCGGCAACTGCGCCATCTGCACCAGCACAAACAACGCCGGCAGCACAGCAGACAGCAACAAATCCAATAACAAAACGAGCAATAACTGCAGCAAATGAAAGAATAAACTTAAACAATATAGAATCTTACGATGATTTAAACAGACTTTCATCAGGTTCTGTTTCAATATTTTCATCAGAAGTACAAACTGATGAACAAAAACAACAGGCATATACTGCATATTCAGAACAACTTTTAAAAGAATATTATGACTTAAACGGTGACGGTACGGTCACAACAGAAGAGTTTGGTAAAAAGGAAGCAGAAGGCTCTGCTAGTGCTTTAAATATTCAAGGACAGAAACTCGATAATGATGTAATACATGATATAGAAACAAATCCTGATAAAAAAGATCTTTTAGACGCTTATGACACTAATGATGACGGCAAAATATCTCAGGAAGAATATGAAGCTGCTCTTGCATCTTTGGGCTTGCAGCCAATGAACAATGAAGAATTAAACCAAACTATATCAGAAAGATCCGGCAATTTATTTGCACGCAATCTGGATATGAACGGAGACGGTATAATTTCAGCACAAGAACTTGCATTCTTCAACAAAAACGCAGATGAAATGGACGGAAAAGCAGACGGTGTAATTACCAACGCAGGAGAAAGCGGGATGTTCAGCGCAGTTACAGGAATGAATGCAAATAATCAGGAAATCAACAGAGTAGTTAACAAATATCTTTCAGGACAGACTTTGACTGCTGATGAACAAAAAATACTTGAGCAGTCAACAATTACAATAAGATCAAATATGAAAAAAGCAGCAGGGCTTGATGAAGAATAAATAACAAATATCAGAAAATAATAAAAGCCGGTTAATAACCGGCTTTTATTTTATATAAATTTCTTCAAGATTGTGAATAACTCCTCCAAGCGGGGTCGGATGTACATTTGCAAATTTTCTTCTTATTGCACTTATTCTTATTGGTGAATAAAGATAAATTATAGGCTTTTCATCATAGATAAGCATTTGATACTCTTCATATAAGGATTTTCGTTTATCAAAATCAAGTTCCAGAGAAGCTCTGTCGAATAGTTCATTAAGCTTATTCTCCCATACAAAAAGATTTTTATTTTCCTCAGGTGTTTTTCTCATATTAAATACATGCAAAGTTCCGTTTGAATACCAGACATTTTTGCCGCCGTATGGTTCAAGTGGGCTGCCGGTAAATCCCATAATAACAGTATCAAAATCATTTGTGTTTACCAGTTTACTCACAAGAGTATTAAATTCTATAGGCTTAAAGTTCACTGTCATACCGAGCTCTTCAAGATCCTGTTTTACCATAACGCCGATTGATTCACGCTCTGTATTGCCGGCATTTGTATAAAGGTCAAATTCGACTTTGTTACCGTCTTTGTCGTATAATTTCCCTTTTTTCCAGTAAAAGCCTGATTTTTTAAGGAATTCCTTTGATTTTTTCAAGTCTCGTGGATGACCTTTTGCCACCTGTCCATTCAGATATATGGAAGATAAAGGTTCTGATGTAAATAAAGGTGCTGCAACTCCGCTTGCTATATTAAACACCATATTTTCTCTGTCAAGAGCATAATCCACGGCATAGCGGAAATTTTTGTCATTAAACCATTTTTGTTTTACTGGATTTACATAATATTTGCCATTATCATTTTTTCTTGTATTTAAATTAAAAGCAAAATACATTGTACCCGTATCCGGACCGAGGTTATATATTTTATAATCCGAAAACTTTTCTTTCTCTTTAAACAGAGCAACATTTGTTCCTCTAAGTCCTACTGTATCAAGTTCACCTGCTTTAAATTTTAAAAGTTCATTATTTAAATCACCAACAATTAAAATAATATATTTATCAAGATACGGTAGTTTCTGACCTTTTTCGTCAATCATGTAATAATCGGGATTTTTTTCATAAACCAGCCTTTGCGCCGGTACATATTCTTTTAGTCTGAAAGCACCGCTTGTTACAAAATCCGAAGGTTTTGTATTAGAACTCCAAAAAGATGCAAAAGCTCTCTTCCCTTTCTTTGTAACGGGTTCAAGTATGTGCTTAGGCGCAATAGGCACGCTGAGCTGTCTCAAGAAAGGAGAAAAAGGTTCAGGAGTAGTAAACTTCACGGTATAGTCATCAATTTTTTCAATTTTAGGAAGTTTGTCGCCTACATACATTGCATCTCTTGTACTTGTATTGCCATACCCGCCAAAGATTATTGTATTCCATGTAAAATATACATCATCTGCTGTTATCGGTTTACCGTCAGACCATTTTAACCCGTGTCTTAATTTTACAATATACGTTTTATTGTCAGGCAGCACATCAATGCTTTTTGCAATTTTGGGGATTACTTCACCCGTATACGGGTCTGTTGTAACAAGAGCATCAAACATAATATCTGCGGCTTGAGAAGATGTAGCATCCATAGAGTTCCAGCTGTTAAAAGTTTTTGGGCCTTCTCCTATTGTACTTGTAACAATGGTTCCGCCATATTTGCCGGAAGGACTTCTTGAGAGAATATAATCAACGCCGCTTATTGTTTTCGTAGAAACAGGTTTAGGAGTATAAATCTCCTGATTATTTACGTTTTTCGACGCAGAAGTGTCTTGTAAATCAGGTTTATCAGCTCTTATACAGCTTGCCAAAACCAAACACAAAAATACCAGCAGTGATATTAGATAGATAATTTTTTTATTCATATACAACAATTTATCACAAAACAGAAACATAAATACACTGCCCGTGTGTGGAATATAAAGAATTAAATAAAGTGATAATCTATAGCTATGGAAAATCCCGGAGATACAGAATTTTATAAAAATCTAAAAAAACCCTTTTTTCAACCGCCAAAATGGCTCTTTGCACAGGTATGGACAGTCATTTATATTTTGCTGTTTTTATCTTTAATATTAATAATAAAAGCGCCGCATAACAAGCTTAAAACTTTGGCATATATTCTGTTTGTTGTTCAAATGATACTGAATATTTCGTGGATGCCAGTGTTTTTTAAAGCACATAAAATATGTGAGGCAGTGATAATCAGTTTATTTTTGTTTTTAACAGTGGCTGCAATGATTTTTGTTTATTATAAAATTTCATTTATTTCGGCAGTGCTTCTTATACCTTATTTAATATGGTCAGGCTTTGCTTCCATACTAAATTTTGTTATCTGTAAGATAAACTAATTCTTGTCTTTTTTTAAGAGTTCCTTTGCATATTCAATTGCAGGCATTTCTTCAAAAAATGTGCAATTTTCCCCAATCTGGCTTAGTATATTATGCTCTTTCAACTGTTTTAGAACATCGTCGTTTTTTATAACAAGAAGCATTTCAACATCCTGAGATTTTAATCTTAGAATTATATCCTCCAGAGCAAAAATTGCGGAAATATCTAGCAGGTCATCGGATTCATAATTCAGAATCAAATATTTTGTACCGAGCATGTCCTCAAATTTTGATATCAACTGGGTGGCAGAGCCGAAAAAAAATTGTCCAGAAATATGCACGACTCTTATTTTATGATGAAAATCACTTTCAAGTGTTTTCTCGTATTCCATAATATTCGTATCATAGACAGGTTTATGAACAAGTTTAGCTTTGTCTGCAACTCTTTTTGCATACAAAAGTGCCGCAAGAGTAATGCCGACGCCTACTGCAAATATAAGATTGTAAAAAACCGTCAGAAGAAACACGGTAAAAAGAACATACAAGTCATCTTTCGGGGCATATTTCAATACTTTTAAAAGTTTTACATCTATAATGTCATAACCTATTTTTATTAATATTGCAGCAAGTACTGCCAGAGGAATCTGTGCAACAAAACCGGAAAATTTGAAAAGAAGTATTACTAAAAGCAAAGGATTAATCACGGCAGACATTTTCGTTGTTGCACCGGCGTTCAATGCGGCTACAGAACGCATAGTCGCAGCTGATCCGCCTAAAGAACCGGTAACTGCGCAAAAGATATTGCCAACACCCTGTGCGGCAAGCAAATGTTTTGGATTGTGTCTTGATTTTGTCAGAGAATCAGCAACAAGCCCTGTAAGCATACTTTCTGCAGAAAAAACTACTGCAATTGTAAGTGCATAAGGCATATAACTAATTATATGGTTAAAATCAAGATATGGTTTTACTAAAGACGGGAAGGAAACAGAAACTTCGGATATTCTGTCTAAATTTAAGCCAAGCTTCACAGAAAGCCATGTGCAAAAAATCAGAGCAATAATTTGAGACGGAAGGTACTTATTAATTATTTTCGGAGTAAAAAACACAATAATTAATGTGATAATTCCTATAAAAATAGCACTGTGATTCAAGGACAGTATGCTCTGATGCAAAGATAAAACAGTATCAACTGTAGAAGGAAGAGCTTTATGCCCCATAAGAGGATTCAGCTGCAATATAATAATTATAATACCGACACCATTCATAAATCCTGATATAACAGGATATGGAATATACTTAACAAGCCCTGGAATGTTTGTTAAAGAAGCAACAATCTGAAACAATGCTGCCATTAGCATTACTGTCACAGCTGCGTGTATATCGTTTTTAAGAGCAATCATTGCAGAAGCAACAACTATTGCAACAGGCCCTGTCGTTCCTGATATCAAAGGAACTTTGGGCCCCAGCATGCCGGCAACAAAGCATAAAATAATCGCTCCCCAGATTCCGGCACCTGCTCCAAATCCTGTTGCGACCCCGAAAGCAAGTGCCTGAGGCAATGTGATAATAGCGGAATTAATACCGCCGAATAAATCTCCTGCAAAAATCCGTAATTTTGTACTTAACATATTTTTTAAATCCATACAAAAATATTATCATAGTTATTATGATTTTATTAAAAATTGTAACTTTTAAAATAATTTACAAAAAATAAGTAACAAATTTATCTATGTTCTAACTTAATGCTAATGATAAAAAACAAAATTGTAAGGAATAATAAATGCCATCTATACAAAAAATTCAA
This sequence comes from Candidatus Gastranaerophilales bacterium, assembly GCA_944324245.1. Lineage (GTDB taxonomy): Bacteria > Cyanobacteriota > Vampirovibrionia > Gastranaerophilales > Gastranaerophilaceae > Limenecus. The sequence goes on from CALUVO010000085.1 coordinate 9,297, forward strand.
ACCAACACACAAATTTCACATAACAGAGAGCATAAAGCTTTAAAACCAACTTTACCCGAAACAAAAATATTAAAAGCTTCAACCAATAATTTGTTATCTAACTATTTGTCATTAATGGCTGACAGAAATAAGTCAGTAATATCTTTTGGTTATGCACCCACAAGACACGGTGCAGAGGACAAAGAATTTGTACCAGTAATACCAATGGAACAGACTCTTGTTCGTCCTTACGGTCAAGGATTTGATGTGGATGTTTTTAAACCTACTTTGTCAGATTATGCAAAAAATAAAATTTATAATGAGGCATCATCAAGAATTTTTGGAGTAAGACCCTGGCCTCAAATAGACAACATCAATGCGTGGATGGTTACATCAGAAACTAACGAGTTCAAATCAGACGGTGGCCTTGGCAAAGTAGCTGAAGATTTACCTAACAGCTTTAACAAAAGATTTAATAAAGACAACAAAAATTTTATGTCTGTAGTAACACCTATGTATGTCAACGGAAAAGAATACAGACTTGAATTAAAAGATGGAAAATATACTTATCATTATGGAAAACGCGGAGACAAGCAAAAAGAAGTAAAATATATGGGAAAAATTAATGTTCCCATGTACTTTGGCAATCAGCATAATACACGCCTAAAAGATGTAGATGTTCGAGTGTTTATGACTGAGCTAATGACAGATAAACCCAAACCGACCAAATATATAATGCTTGAAATCCCTGAGTACGGTGATGACGCAAACGGTCAATTTACAACATTTAATCAGTTCTTCAATATCATAGATAAAAATCCAAATGCTGCTAACAATAATACTCCGTATGCGAACTCTGAATTTTCTGACCCTGTTTACAGAATGGCGTTCTTTTCAAAAGGGGTATATGAACTTATGAAAAGTATAAAAGAAGGAGATTTTGAAGGAATAGAAGCGCCTAATTCAGTTATACTTAATGACTGGCATGCGGGTTCACTTGCAGCAATGATGCACTATACAGCAAATGCAGAAGCTGATACCGGAGCAATTTCCAAAGAGACCGGCAGATATTTTGATGAAACACCGACTATATACATTGTCCACAACTGTGAACATCAGGGAGCAACTGATGGTAATGACTGGAACAGAAAAAACATTTTCGGCACATTGTTCGGTGCATACGGAGCAGAAATTCTCCCGAATTCAAAAAGCTGGGATGAAGCACATGAAGAAGATAAAAGTGCATTGATGAGATATACTAACTTTAACTCGGCAAAAACAGGCATTTCTCTTGTTGACAGAGTTGTTCCAGTATCTGAGTACTATGCGCAGGAACTTGTTCATTCCAATGAAAAAGCCAGAGGAATGATGGATTTGATGAAAGCCAGATTCTATGGTGCAGGGCATACACTGACTCCAATCACAAACGGATACTCAAAATCTTTGATTGTGCCGACAGAAAAGAATATGAAACAGCTTCAGGAAAGTACTAAAAAAGATTTTACTATTGATAATTTGCCTGCAAATACGCCCTCAATTGATGTATCAAAATTCAAACTGAAAGCATACGATTCTGATTCGCTTGATAAAAAAATCGAAAACAAAAATGCTGTTATGAACCTGTTTAAACAGCTTATAGAAAGAGAAAAACATCTTCCTTACGATGAATATGCCCAGCCGGCAAGAAAATATATGCTTTTTGAAGCAGATAGAACCTCAATAAAAGAAGATGACTTTACAAACACTCCGGTTATTGCTTATTCCGGTCGTATTGACCCTCAAAAAGGTGTGGACAGTATATTTAAAGAAGCAATGTGGAAATTTGCCGAACACAATAAAAATACGCCTGAAGAAAAACTTCCTGTATTCATACTTGGCGGAGCAATTTCTCAAAAAGGCGCCTATGACAAGCTAAAAGAATTTAAACATTATATGACAGAATTCTACCCAAATGTAGGTAAGAGAATAATACTGGTACATGGTTTCTTGAACACAAATCTTGTTGCTGCTGCTTCTGATATGTTCCTTGTACCGTCAGTATTTGAGCCTTGCGGTTTGACCCAGCTGGAAGCTATGGCAAAAGGTTCTCTGCCTATTGCAACTTCTACAGGCGGACTTGTTAATACAATTCAGGACAATGTAGACGGATTCAGGACAAAAGCCTTCTATGATGAAACAGGGAACAAACAATTGCTGTACGGCGGCGGATTTGCAAACAACAATGATGCATACTGTGAAGCTCTTGAAAGGGCATTGAATGTATACTATAATGACCACGCTAAATTTGAACAAATGCAAAAAACAGCTATGCAAAATGACTTTAGCTGGGATAAAGGAGATGGAGCACTAGATAAATATATTAATCTGATAAGAACAGGTAAAACTGTATAATTTAAATAAACACGTAATGATAAAGCAGTTCGGATTTTTTGTTTTTAAATCCGGACTGTATTTATTCAAATCCCATCTATGTTTTAATTTTAATTATTTTCTATGAATATAAATAAGCTTGTTTCTGATTTTCAAAATTCAGGATTTTTAAAATGTTGTTTTATTGTATAAAAAGATACAACATTGCAGCTATTATGTTACTGTATTTTTAGCAAATTATTTAAAAGGATTTTTGTATCTTCAAACACTTCTTCAATGCTGTTATCAGCATTGACAACTTTTACCCTGTCAGGTTCTTGTTTTGCTATTTCAAGATATCCCTGTCTGACTTTTTTATGAAATTCAATACCGGCGGCTTCCATTCTGTCTTTTTCGTTACCGACTCTGAGCTGTGCAATTTCAGTAGAAACATCAAAAACTATAGTTAAGTCCGATTTCATTCCGCCTGTGGCAAGCTCATTTAAGTATTTTAATTGAATAATATCTTCGCCTCTGCCGTATCCTTGATAAGCGATTGTCGAGTCTGTATGACGGTCGCAGATGACAATTTTGCCTTGTGCAACTGCAGGCTTAATTACATGTTCAATATTCTGTGAGCGGTCAGCCAGGAACAAAAAAGCTTCGCATCTTGGTGCAACATCTCCGTCATAAAACAGCAAAAGTTCTCTGATTCTCTGTCCGAGCCCTATTGAACCGGGCTCTCTTGTCCACAAAGTTTCATACCCCTGCTCTTCAAGATACTGCTGTATCAACTTGGACTGTGTTGTCTTGCCGCAGCCATCAGCACCTTCAAAAGTTATAAATAAGCCTTTTCCCAATTTTTAAACCTTATATTCTGTCAAAACCTGTGTATTTTCTGAGAACTTCAGGAATAATAATTGTTCCGTCTTCCTGCTGGTAGTTTTCAACAATTGCGGCAAAAGTTCTGCCTACAGCCAGTCCGGAACCATTCATAGTATAACAGTAATTTACTTTGCCTGTTTCTTTGCTTCTGTATTTCAGCCCCGCACGACGTGCCTGAAAGTCGCCGAATACAGAACAGCTCGAAATCTCTTTATAATCGTTGTAAGAAGGCAGCCAAACTTCAAGGTCATAGCATTTTCTTGCTGAAAATCCAATATCACCTGAGCTTAATTCAACTCTTCTGTAAGGAAGCTCTAGCATTTCAAGCATTTCTTCCGCATCACGTGTCAGTTTTTCGTGTTCATCAGGTGCCTGCTCCGGTGTTGTCAGTTTAACAAGCTCTACCTTATTAAACTGGTGAACACGTATCAAGCCTCTTGTGTCTTTTCCTGCTGAACCTGCTTCCCTTCTGAAACAAGGTGTGTATGCAGTCATACATTTAGGCAGATCATCTTCCGAAAGAATTTCGTTGCAATAAATATTTGTCACAGGGACTTCTGCTGTAGGAATCAGGTACAAATCTTCATCCACACATTTGTACATGTCTTCTTTAAACTTTGGAAGCTGCCCTGTGCCTGTCATTGCCATGCCGTTAACAAGTACGGGAGGCAGGATTTCTTCGTATCCGTGTTTTGTTGTATGTACGTCTAAGAAAAAGTTTATAATTGCTCTTTCAAGTTTTGCACCTTTGCCCTTGTATATATAAAATCTGGATTGAGAGATTTTTACACCTCTTTCAAAATCAACGAGATCTTTTTCTACAGTTAAATCCCAGTGCGGCTTTTGTTCAAATGAAGGCTTTGCAATTTCTCCGACAACTTTTTTTACAACATTAGCGCTGTCGTCTGCCCCGATAGGGATGGTTTCATCCGGCATATTGGGAATACTGAGAAGCAGATTTTTTTGTTTTTCGTTTAATTCTGCTTCTTTTTCTTCGAGTGCTTTTATTTCATCTCCGAGTACTCTGACTTCTTCCTGTACTGTATCAGTGTTTTCTCCGTTTTTCTTCATTATGCCGATTTTTTGTGATTCGGATTTTCGTTTTGCCCTGAGTTCGTCAGCCTGTGTTTGTACTTTTCTTCTTTCAACGTCAATGTCAAGTACTTGGTTTATGCTGAGGTCAGGATTCCTTCTTTTCAAAAGTTCATTAACTTTGTCAGGGTTTTCTCTGATAATTTTGATATCTAACATAAAAACACTCTTTCTAATACTACTCTATGTGCCTTAATTTTATAAAAAACGCGTTGAAAAATCCAGAATATTAATTAAAATAAAAATATGAAAAGATTTTTTCCATATATATTTTTGATTTTTTTATATGTATTCTTTTTTAATTCTGCTGCCTCGGCTGATAACAATCTTCGTAATTATAAGTCTATCAGCATTGCAAAAGGCTCATTTTTGAAAGCTATATGCCAGAGAACTATATCAACTTCAACAGTTAAAGTCGGTGATATAGAATATTTTATTAATCCGGAAGATGTTTTTGTGGGTACATCAAATATTATTCCCAAAAATTCAGTATACCTTGGAGAAGTACAGGAAGTACTAGAGGCGGTTGAGGGAATAAATGCAGCAATGAAAATAAAAATTTATAAGGTAATAACTCCTGACAGAAGAGAATATGCACTTGATGCAAATGTATACTGGAAAGGAAGCACTACAATCGGAGGAGATCTCTCAGAAGTTGCATACTACACAAGAATGCCTCACTACCCGGGTACATGGAAAAGAGGTGCATTGCAGTTTGTTCCGACTTCTATCAGGCAAATGGGACATCCTACTGTTATAAGAGCAGGCGATGAGGTTACTTTTATTATTAATAGTGATTTGATTTTATATAAACCTGTTAATTAACATTATTACGATTAAATGGTTGTTGGAATTTTCATTTATTCTATAAATTTTCTGGCTTTTATTAGCTTGCTTTGATATTCAATACGTTCTCTGGCATTTTTCATTGTTTTTAATATTGCTTCATCTTCGGGATAAAATTTGATTTCTTTTGCTACAACACCAATGTAGTCATTAGGACGTCCCGCACAATTAGGCCAATCTCTTGCTCTGTATTTTTTCCCGTCTACTATTATGTATTTGTTTTTTTGTCTTTCAAATACATCTTTAGTTAATGTTTTTAATTTTAATCCGCAATTGTGAAACATATTCTTGATATGTTTGACTATTGATATATTAGATGTGTTTTTTATTGATGAAATTTTCATTTATTCTATAAATTTTCTGGCTTTTATTAGCTTGCTCGCATATTCAATTTGTTCTCTGGCTGTTTTCATCTTTGCCATTATTGCTTCATCTTCGGGATAAAATTTGATTTTACTACAAGTTATTCCTTCAATATCACTCGGACCTGTTACAAAATTTGGTAAATCTCTTTCTCTCATCTTTTTTCCGTCAAAAATTATGTATTTTTCTTTTCTTTCAAACACATCTTTAGTTAATGTTTTCAATTTTAATCCGCAATTGTGAAACATATTCTTGATACGTTTGACTATTGATATATTAGATGTGTTTGTTATTGATGAAATTTTCATTTTTTATTTTCCGGCGCTTCTTCTATTGTATATCTGCCTGCTTTTTTTAATTTTTTTGTATATTCAATTTGCTCTCTGGCTGTTTTCATCTTTGCCATTATTGCTTCATCTTCGGGATAAAATTTGATTTCTTTTGCCACAACACCGATGTAGTCATTAGGTCTTCCGATAAAATTAGGAATATCACGCTCCCGTACCTTTTTACCGTCTACAATAATATAATTTGTTTTGTGGCATTCATATACATCTGCTATCAATGTACGCAGTTTAAGTTTACTGTTTGAAAAGAAATTCTTTATCCTTTTCATTACAGGTATCTTTGTTTTTAATGTATTTGTTATTGATGAAACTTTCATTTTTCCCTGCCTTTTATCATTTTAACACTTTATCTGTCCTTTTCAATCCTTACTGCAGCACTGTTGCCCACAGCTCCCAGATGTGTCTGTCTTTGTTATAGCGTGCATCATCAATTCTTAAATTTGAACCTCTTTGCAGTAACAGCTCTGCCTCAGATGCACGCTCTACATTGTAACACTCTATCATCGAACCTTTGGTTCCTTTCGGTATATCAAGATACCAGAGTATCTTTTTTGCATATCTGTCTCCTGCTTCTTTTTCTATTGCGGTAGAAAGAAAACGTGATTGGGGTACTATCTTTTTTATCAAATAATTTTTAACAAATTCATCAATCTGCTCAAGAGAATACTGCCCTGATTCTATTCCTTCAGTAAATTCTTCTATTTTATTTAACAATGTTTTATTATCTTCTATTCTTATTGCAGAAAACGGCCAGTATGAGTTTTCTCCTCTGTATGCCTTTACTTCATATTTTAGCTTTTGTGTATCTAAAAACTTTTCAATTCTTTCTATATATTCTTTTATTGTAGGCGACTCTGTACCTTTGCTTATACCGTTATTTATCTTACCGGAATCAAACTTGTACTCCATCAAAGGCCGTATCACTTCCTTTGGTCTGTTGATGATGCCGTCTATGCACATCTCCCAGTCTTTTTCTGGCAGACTTTTATAAAATCTAAGCTTGTCTATTCTGCTTATACTCCTTACAAACAATGCAAGTTTGTGTATATTAGATGTATCATCTGTTTTTGAATATCCTTTCCAGATATCTATGTATTTTCCCTTATGCAGATTCATAAACTCTGCTATTTCTTTGTAATCATCTTCGTTTAATCTTTTGCTCAAATTTGCGCTGTGAAGCCATGTTTTAAAATCTTTTATACTCGTAAGAGAATGAAAAAATAATCCTCTTTTTATCCTTTTCATTTCTTTTAATAAATAGTCAGCTTGTATTTCTCCCTTCGGGAAGAGATTTTTTATGTCATTAACAGAAAGCTTTTTAAATTGAGAGAACTCAAAAGTATCTGTTAGGGGTTTTAGTTTAGATAATTCGGATTTAGAAACAGAAACAAATTCAGGCTTTTGAACAAAAGACTTTCCTGCTTTGTGTACAAATAGATTTACATACGGCTTTATACTGTTCACACTCATTAAATCTTTGACCTTCACTACCTTTGGATAAAATTATTTATTTATATAAAGTATAATTTTAATTAAAAATTGCCTGTTTGGGGTTTGGGAATGTAAAGTTTTTCTATCGTTCTTGAATATTCTACGTAATTCTACGGCCAAATAAGTTGATATCTTTTTGTGTTTTATTTTAAATATCATTAACGAGAGATATCTTAAAGGTCATGGCTGATAATAAGAGTTTGGATTTTAATATTATCGCATCGGACTGTCTTATTGCTGAGGAGGCTGACAGCGAAAAAGTTGTGGAACGTTTGAAAGCATTAAAAGACCGGTATTCTGAAATGCAGTTGATTGCAATTTTCAATTATTTTTTAAAGATAGAATATCGTTCAGAAGTCTTGTGCTGGCTGATTAAAGAACTTGATAAATACAAAGATTCTTCTTCTCTGGCGCCATTGACTGAACTTTTATTGATGAATGACCATACACCTAATGCAAATTATGACAGAGATTATTATACAAATGTCCGTGTTCTGTGTGCAAAAGCTATATCTAATCTCAAAGATCATGAGTCTGTTCACGCTCTATTATACTGTTTAAATAATAAGGATGAAAATTACAAGATAAGATTAAGCTGTGCTGACGCGCTGGGTAAGCTTGGAGATAAGTACGCAGTAACTTCTCTAATTGATGTTGTCGGTGATGAAGAAGAAAAATCAGTTTATATACGTGAGTCTGCTGCTGTAGCGCTAGGGCTTATCGGAGATATGAGAGCTGTTGATTCTCTGGTTAAAGTACTGGAAAGACAAACCGGCATTATGGATAAATTTACATATCTTAAAGAGAAAGCAGTGGAAGCACTTTGTCGTCTAAACCCAAATAATGACAGAGCGTTTAATGCATTGAAAAATTCTTTAAATGATGAAAATCCGCAGGTAAGAATTAATACAATAGAAGCATTAATGGAAAACGGAACAGAAGAAGCTTTTAGTTTGATAAAGAAAATGCTGGCAGATGAAGATGAAGAAGTTCAAAAAAATGCCGTAATTGCTCTTTATAATCTGTCAGGCAGTGATATTTTAAAAGAAATTTTAAATTCTTCTCAATATTCAAAGGTCTGCAAAGAAGAAGCAAGGGAAATTCTGGACAATGAGGATGATGTCGATGAATAATAAACCTAAGGCTTTGATTTTGCTCTCGGGCGGACTGGATTCGGTTGTTTCTCTGGCACTTTTGCATGACAAATTTGATTTTTGTTATGCACTTACTTTTGACTACGGGCAGAAATCTTTAAAAAAAGAGAAAGAGGCGTCTGAAAGAATTGCAAAGTATTATAATATTCAAAATCACGAAGTTATAAAGCTTGACTGGTTGAGAAATATAACACAAACAGCTCTTGTTTCAAAACAGGAGGTTCCTGATATAGAACCTGAAAATCTGGATAATTTATCTTTAACTTCACAATCAATGAAAAATGTCTGGGTTCCTAACAGAAACGGAGTTTTCGTAAATATTGCTGCTGCTTATGCGGATTCTTTTAAAATTGATTATGTTGTAATAGGTGCAAATAAAGAAGAGGCAGTGACTTTTACGGATAATTCAGAGCAGTTCATAGTTGATGTTAACGAAGCACTGGAATCTTCAACAAACTATGATGTCAAGGTTATTGCACCTCTAATAGACATGGACAAAAATCAAATCGTTAAAAAAGCAATTGAGTTAAATGTACCTTTAAAAGATATCAACAGCTGTTATAATGCATCTGAAAAGCACTGCGGAAAATGTGAATCCTGCTCCAGATTAAAAAGAGCATTAGAAAATGCAGGTGCTTTTGATATAATAGAAAAGCTTTTTGAATAGTATGTGAGGATTGGTTATGAAATCTCTATTTATTGATAAAGAAATAAAATACATAGGCAGCCAGCTTTCACCGCACTGGATATACAAAAATTTTCATATACTCGGTGATGCTATAGTGTCTTTTATAGGAGAAATGGACGTAAAAATTACTGAAATGGTGGATATAGAAGATGTGATTTCAAATTCTCCGATTTACAGTAAAAAGATGGTTAGTTTTATTATTGAACAATTCGGAATGGGGTTGTCAGAATGCGTTGTAAGACAGCGATTTTTGATATGCATAATAATAGAAGAACTCAGAAAAATTCTTGGTGATAAATACAAAATCACACGCAGGGGTGATGATATATTTGTTCATATAGACGGTGTTGACAAAAAACTTTCTGTTTCAATTGCTACAAAATCAACAACCTCGGCTTTAATACACACAGGTCTTAATATTGACCCGAAAGGCGCACCTATAGATGCCTGCGGATTGACAACAGACCTCGGGATTACAAATATTGAAGAATTTGCCAAAAATGTAATGAGACGGTATATTGAAGAAGATACTGAAATTTTAGAAGCCGCTTGTAAGGTCAGGGGAGTATAAATATGGCGCAATCAAAAAAAGTTAAACAGACATGGGTGCTATTCATAGTAACATTCCTTGTTTCTTTAATAGTAATTACATATTTCATAAAGAGCATGTCTCCTGATGTTGACGTGGAAATAGGCGGTGAAGACATACAAAATACAGAAGAACAAACATCCGAAAGCGATGTTAAAAAAGCTATCGATGACCGTTTAAGGTGGATACAAATGGAAGACAATATGCCCGGTGTATCAAAAAGAGAAGACGGTGAATCGGAAGAAATCAATTATGAGCATAATGAACAAAATAAAAACAATGCTAATCATCAGAAAGAAGAATCCGTAAGCGGCAGTGAAAATGAACTCGATCCAATAGAGTATGTTAACAAACCTGAGCCACAGCAAGAGTTGGAACCGCCTGTACCGGTTGTACCCGAACCAAAGAAAGAAGTATTTAAAATGTCAAAAGTATATGTCGGCTCTTATCCAACCATTGAGCAGGCAATTCAGGCGCAAAATCAGCTAATGAATGCAACTGTTTCAGTAAGTCCGTTTGTAAAAGAAGTAAACGGTGTGTATGTTTTACAGGCCGGTTCTTATGCTGATGCAGGCAAAGCAGAAGCGGTTTCAAGAGAAATTAACTCTTTAGGCTTCCATGCAAGAGTTGTTAAAGAATAATTTAGCTGAAAGTGTTATTATAACTTAATAAAAACCCGATGCCAAAGTTGACATCGGGTTTTGTTTGCGTTTTGATATATTTGTATCTCTATCGGGAGTACCAGGTTTGTGCTGAACGCTGATTTCCAGTAAAGATATGGCGTGCGAGACGCCGTTGCAAATCCCGCAAACCCAGTGGCTTAGGTGTGTATGCCAAGGCTGAAACAATAATCATTAATTTTTATACAAGGAGAAAATATGCCAACAATTGCACAATTGGTAAGAAAAGAACGTAAAAGTTCAGTTGATAAAACTAAATCACCTGCTCTTACAAACTGCCCCCAAAGACGCGGCGTTTGCACAAGAGTATATACAACTACACCGAAAAAACCTAACTCAGCTTTGAGAAAAGTTGCAAGGGTTAGATTGACTAACGGTTTTGAAGTTACATCTTATATTCCCGGTATCGGACACAACCTTCAGGAACACAGTGTTGTTCTTATCAGAGGCGGCAGGGTAAAAGACCTTCCGGGTGTCAGATATCACATCGTAAGAGGCACGCTGGATACTGCCGGTGTTGCAAACAGAGCACAAAGCAGATCTAAATATGGTGCTAAAAGAGCTAAACAAGGCAAATAATTGAGAAAGGAATACTAAGATGTCAAGAAGAAATAAACCGCCGAAAAGAATACCGGCACCCGATGCAATTTACAACAGTGTAGATATTGCAAAATTTATTAACAGATTAATGAGACGCGGTAAAAAATCTATTGCAGAAAAGATTTTCTACTCAATGATGGAAACCGTTAAAGAAAAAACTAAACAGGACCCAAGAGAAGTATTTGAAAAGGCCATTACTAACGCTACTCCGTTACTCGAAGTTAAAGCGAGAAGAATTGGCGGTTCTACATATCAGGTTCCTGTAGAAGTTAAAGCTGACAGAGGCATGGGTGTTGCTTCCACATGGATTATTGAAGCAGCAAAGAAAAGACACGGCAAATCTATGAAGGAAAAACTGACTGCTGAAATTTTAGATGCGTCAAACGGTCAGGGTGCTGCTTGCAAAAAACGTGAAGACACCCACAAAATGGCTGAAGCTAACAAAGCTTTTGCTCATTACAGATATTAATCTGTTATTCTCTAAAATTTCACAAAAAAGAGTCCCGAATTTTGGGACTCTTTTTTTGCAGTGAACTGTACCCCCAAAATGGAATTTTACGAATATGTCTGAGAGTGCCCTCGCTTGTACCCGAGGACACTCTCAGACAATTAATTATACTGCACGCAAAAGCGAAGTTTCTGCGTGCAGTATAGCAATTATGATACATTGAAAAGGTGAGCAGTGACGGCGCGAAGGCTCGAGTCAGCAACTGCGACACTAGATTAGATATTATGTAATTTTAGATAATATATACAATTCTGCTCGTATGGTTTCTAATCTATATACTATGCGGATATGCTTTGTATTTTCGCATAGTATATAGATTAATAAAAGTCATATACATCAGTATATTCTCTAGAGTTAGCGAGTCAGTCTGGGCTATTTTTTGACTTTTACTCTGAAATCATTAAATAGATGAAGGTGTATTATTGAGCTATTTGAAACGCTTTCAGGTGTGTTATTAAATTATAATGTAAAGATTTCTTAACATTATAAACATAATTCCTAAAGTTTTATTAAAGATATGCCGAATATAAAAACAGATATGCAAAAACCAAAGGAGTATTAGCAATGGGAATGGCAGCTTCACAAGCCAGATATTTAAGTTTGACCGCTAGAAAAACCAATACAGAATATCAAGGTCAACAAGTTAACCAGGAAAGAACTGCTCTGGCTAATCAGAGCGCTGGGCTTTTTAATCAGATGCTGTCATTAAAAGTTCCAACTCCACCTGCTGCAACTGATTACACAAAAACATATTATACTTATAGCGATCCTGCAAACACAAACACAACAACAATCGATGCTATATATATTGACGAAGAACGCACTTCTCAAGGTAATGGCAGTATTTATGCCACTATCAGAATCACTGAAAAATCTTCATTCGTAGAAGCCAATGCTGTATTATTTGACACTACAGCAGGCGGCACAAATTCTGTATTGGAATGTTTTGAACCTGATCCTAATGCAGAAAGCCAAAATTATACAGCAAAAATTAACGGTCAAGGTCCTTATACAATAACAGGTCCAAACAGAAACAAAGCAATGACCGATAAATTTAATGCTGCTGCTAAGGAAGCAAATTCTAACACTGCATATACAGATAATTCATTCTATTATCAATTTACAGTACCATCAACAGGTGTTACTTACTATATTTATGCCGGTGAAGGTACAGATGACGGAAGCGGAAACATAACAGCACCGTCAACAACTCCGACACAAATTATACAACAGGCTGGCGGTAATGGTATCTATGTTTTGGGCACAGAAGGTGCTACTAAAACAAAAACAGATACAGATGATGTTATTTTGAACAAAGCTGACGATGGCACAGGAAGATATGAATCAATAACTTTCCTTGATGATGATGGTAATCCGACAACAACTTTTTCTCTTACTCAGCAAACGATTCAAGATGACGAAGCATATGATGCTGCAATGGCTACATATACAGCTGAAAAAGCAATATATGACAAACAAGTTGCTGATATCAACGCTGAAACTACTGTTATTCAACAACAAGATAAAACTCTTGAATTACACCTTGATCAATTGGATACAGAACAACAAGCAATTCAAACAGAAATGGACGCAGTAAAGAAAGTTATAGATAAAAATATTGAAGAAACCTTCAAAACATTTGCATAATACTCCGATTTTTAACAGGCTTTCAAGATGAGTTTATATTGGAAAGTCTCACAGAAAGCCTGTTTTTTATTAAAATCAGAGTACATCAAACAGTGTATTTTTAAATAATGAGGCTTTAAAAAAGCCGGCATAAACCTTTATAATAAAGGTAACAAATCTTAATATTAAATAAAATAATAATGACATTTACACAAGGATAATTAAATTTTAATAGGTTAGTAAGAAAGAAACGGAGACTAAATATATGGGTATGGCAGCTTCACAGGCTAGGTATTTAGGCCTTACAGCAAGAAAAACTAATGTAGAATATGAAGGTCAGCAGGTTAACCAGCAAAGGACAGCACTGGCAAATGAAAGTGCCGGCTTATTTAGAAGACTGCTATCTTTGGATGCCCCTGTTGCACCAACGCAAAATGACTATTATACAGATGTATATCAATACAGTGATCCTACATCATCAGATGGTACTGTAACAGTAAAAAATGTCCAGGCAAACGGAACAGATCCTGAAACTTATACAGTTGATATATCCTACACAAAAGATATTATGAATTATGCTTGTTCAGACAATCAAGAAGTATCTTTATTTGAATCTGACGGACAATTAAAAATCCAATTGAGTAACGGTACAATATACAATCTTGATTCGACAACCATTGGACAGACATTAGTAAATAATTTTAATACAACAGCAAATTATCCATATGGCGAGGAAATGTTAACCTCTGATACATATTATACATTTTCAAATCCTGCGAATAATTGTACATACTATATAAATGCGACAAAGTCAGGATTAGACACAACATCTACTAATATACAAAATATTGCCTTATTTACATCTATGGGTGCTAAAGAGACAGTAAACGACACAATCTCAAATGCTACACTAGGGCAATCCGAAGGCGGTATATATAATTCCATGTACTGGACTGATTCAACAGGGAATCAGCGTACAGTAACACTTACGCCGGCACAAGAGTACGATGAACAAGCTTATAATGAAGCAATGGATAAATATAATGTTGATATTGCAAACTATGAAAAAGAAGTTGCTGATATAAACGCTAAAACTGAAGAACTTCAACAAACTGACCGTACATTAGAATTGCGTCTAAAACAGCTTGATACAGAGCAAGAAGCGCTTCAAACTGAACTTGATTCAGTGAAGAAAGTTATTGATAAAAATGTTGAAAATGTATTTAAGACATTTCAATAATTAAAAGTTATATAAAGATATGCGAGGTTACAATGTCTTACAAAAATGATGGATATCTGGTAATAGCAAATAAATTCAGCAAAGCCAGCTCTGATGCAAAAGCACAGCTTTTTGAAACCTACGATAGATTGAGAGATATAACCGTTAGCGGTTCATCTCTGGATGGTGCCGGCTTTGGTACAGCTGGAAGTTTCTTATGGCAGATTGCCAGACTTATTTCACCAAGTGCTTTTATGCCTGCTTTAGGCGGTAACACTTCGATGAATATACCGGGTACATCATACTGGTCTCCGATTAGCGGCGGCAATTCTATTCTGGACAGTGGTTCTGCTGCATTTGGTATAACTGACTTGGGTAATTATCCGGGTTTTCCAAGTGGTGCAGCACCAATAGCCTGGGGTTTTGGTATGGATACAAGCTACTCTGGAGGTACTGTTACAGGTGGAGCGTCAAGTTTGTACTCAGCTAGCAGCATAGGCGGCTCAGTTGGGCTTAATGCTGCAGCATACGGAGCAGGCGTTGCAACCGGCTTTGGTGTACCGGGTACAAGCTGGGTACTTCCTACTGCAGGTGTTATCTCAGGATTTGCAGGTGTTGTTCAGGCAATGGCTCCTTATATGGGCAGTTTTGGGCTTGGAGCAACTGTTTTAGGAAACTTGCTGCAGGGTACCTCATCAGCAGGTCTTGCTGCTTATCAAAATATATCTGGAAGCATTTTGTCAAATGCAGATACTATTCTTTCTAACAAAGTAAGAAATATTGAAACTGTAGTAAAAATGCTTGATACGCAGGGTGATATTGTTAAGAAAATGCTCAAAGATGATATCGAGGGTGACAGCAAGCAAGTACAAAATATGTAATATCAGGAACTTTATGAATAGGACATATATAAGAACCTTTAGTATAGCTTTTTTTGATAAAATATTCATTTTTTCATTAATAAAAAGAATTGTAACTTTTTATTACAATTCTTTTGTTTTTCACCCAAATATATTCAAGAATTATAAAAAAATGTCGACTAATACAACAGAACACAAGAAGTGTCTGGCTTTCTTAAAAGCAGCAGATAATTCTAATATAAACTTCATATATTAAGAAATATTAAAAATCTTATTATATAAGGCAATTAAATATGGTGTTCTGTTTTTATAGAAATGTAAGTCCGTGTGTGGACAAGGAGTCAACATTGTTTCAAGATGCAATAATGTTAAATTTGCAAAAGATTGTAAACTTCTTTGGTTACTTAATGGCATACTTTAGAAGAAATAATCCACTGCAAGCTTTTCTGAATCAGATTGTAGCCATGATTAAAGATTATTTGACCATGAACAGAAAACTGAAAATGGCCAAATATAGAGTAAACTATCAAATGTACAAACTTAATCAAATGGAACAGCTGATTGCTGAAAATAATGAGCATGTTTTCCTCAGAGGAAACAAGCTCAATATCCAAAGATAGTTATCATAACTAGATAGGGGTGGGCCAGCTATGGGAATGGCAACGTCACAATTAAGATTAATGTATTTAAATGCTTACAGGCTTGATCTGGAGTATAAAATACAGCTGATTACAGAGGCAAAAATGAATCTGTCAAAAACTTGTACAGATTTATTAAATGTCGGAACAGACCTTGATTCTGATGACCCTATGGTTAAAAAGCTGGAAGCAAGAAAAGAACGATTAAACCAGATGGAAAAGAAACTCGATATGCAAATGCAGCAATATCAAAACAAGCTTAAAATGATTGATACGGAATACCAGTCCTGCGACCAGATGCTGCAAAAGAATATCGAGCGGTCATTCAAATACTAATCAGTGTACTGATTATTTCAACTGTTTTGTATTAGACATAGAAAGTTTTATAAAGTTTTTTGCCTCATTTATCGGCACGGCAAACCCGATGCCGATATTTGATATGTTATTATCAGGATTGTATATTGATTGGCTTATTCCAATAACCTCGCCATGAATATTTATAATCGGGCCGCCTGAGTTACCGGGATTAATAGCAGCGTCAGTCTGCAATTTATTTTTTGCATAATCAATTCTTGATATAATACCGGTAGTCAAAGTATTGTTAAAACCAAACGGATTACCTATAGCAAGAACTCTTTGACCGACTTTCACTTTTTCTGAATCTCCCAGCGAAATTACCGGCAATGGCTTTTGGGCATTAATTTTTATTAAAGCTAAATCATTGTCTTTCCCCATCACAGAGACTATTTCTCCTTTAAAGACCTCGCCCGTAGAAATTGTAACCTGCACAGAAGGAGCACCGGATATAACGTGTGAGCTGGTTAATATTATACCTTTGGGGTCAATTATACAGCCTGTACCGCTTGATAATCCGTCTTTTACATCAGCTTCGATAAGCACAATAGCAGGAGACATTTTTTCGTATATCTCTGTTATTGCAGCATCTTCATCATATCTGACAACATTATCCAGTATTCCACATTCACCTTTTTGTAAAGAAAAAATTGAAATAAATGCAAAAGTTAAAATACAGGCAAAAATTTTACGCATAAACTACTCCTCACTTCTTGTTTTGTATCTCATTATGAGGAGATTATTCAACATATTAAACATTAAAATAATATTATTTTGGTCAAACAAAATAATATATTTATTTAATATTAAGATATTTAATATTATTTAATTTATTTTTTTAATTCAAATCTTTGTGCAATCATAATCAAAATTGATAAATCATTTTCATTCAAAAATTCAGCAGAATCAATGAGCTGCTTTAATAAAGGGTTATTAATAATTTTCCGTGAATATTTTAAACATATTCTGTCTTGATAAAATGGAGAATTTGGCAATTTATCATGTTCTAAAAAGTCATCAATGCTGCACTCTAAAACATCAGCAATCTTTTGCAAACTTTCTATAGTAGGATTTTTGTTAAATCCGCCGAATATCTTTTCAACAGTACTTTTAGGCAGACCTGTTTTGTCAGCAATATTCTTAAAAGTAAAATTTTTGCTGTCTTTTAATTCTTTTAACCTGTCTTTACTTAATTTTTGCATATAGTACCTGTCAATATCTATAATACAATCTTTCTTTGATAAATATGAAAAATGTTAAAGTATATTTTTTATTTCTTCTATTTAATGATACACAATGTTTGCATATTTCTATTTTTAGATATATAATCTAGAAATCAGTTTTAAATTAGGTGTTAAACAGTGTATAAAAATCTTTTGTCTGAAATGAAAAAATTAAAAATTACGAATTCCGACATAGCACAAAATTTAAACATGTCAGAAAAAGAATTTGAAAGAAAAATTAAAGGAGATAAACCTTTTAACCTCAATGAAGCAATAGCTATAAGAGATTTTCTTACTTCAAAAGTTTTTAAGATAGACTACCTGTTTAAATAAAGGCTAAATATGAATGATATAGGCATTAATATAGAAAACAAAATGAAAAAACCGGTGACTTTTGTCCTGCTATCTGTGTGTACCTGCAAACGTCCTAACATGCTGAAAGATTGCATTTTATCTGTAAATGAATTAATTATTCCCAAAAATATAAAAACAGAACTTCTAATAATAGACAATGACTCTGACGGCTCAGCCAGAAATACGATAGAACAATTAAAAAATAATATAAAAATTCCTGTTCATTATTTTGTAGAAGATAAAAGAGGGATATCTAATGCCAGAAACAGACTGCTTAAAGAAGCAATAAATTTAAAAGCCAGTCATATACTAATGTTTGACGATGACGAATTGCTTACAGAAAATACGCTTAATGAACATATAAATTTATATACAAACAATGAAAAAGCATTAATAACGACTGGTCCTACTATCGGCAAATTTAAGCCTGAATATCCGGAATATATAAAAAAACATATGGTATTTAAACAAAGTACAACAAAAAAGACCGGAGATATAAGAAGCAATTGCGCTGCAGGAAATGTATTTTTTCCCGTTAATCTGCTTACTGATTACGGATTATGCTTTTCTGAAAAATACGTGTTTATGGGTGGAGAAGACGGAGATTTCTTTCATAAAGCATTTGAGCTTGGGTTTACGATTGTCTGGAACAGTGAAGCAATAATCTACGAAGCAGTACCGCCTGCAAGAGCAACAATAAATTATATTTTAAAGAAGTGTTACTACAATGGTTATGCGGGGTCTTATTATAAATTTAAAAACAACAATAACTTTACAAAAAAAATGTTTTACATATCAAAAACTATTCTGGTATTGATACTTAATGCAGTGTGTATAATACCTTCAATATTATTTGGTTTAACAGCCTTTTGGAATGCATTAGGCACTTTGATAAGAACTAAAGGCAAAATAGACGGAGTTATAAAAAACGAACCTTTAAATTTCTATGAAAATATTTACGGTGATTAAATGAACAAAATAAAGTCTCTTATATCTAAACTTATTTCCACAAAAATAAAGAAATATGGCAAAAATAATTCTGTCATAACAGGCAAGAACGTTCATCTGCGTAAAGTTAGAATTAAAATATACGGTGACAATAACACCATAAAAATAAATGATAATGCATATCTGCATAATGTCTACATAAGAATCGGCTTTCCTGATTCTCACGTAAAAGACTGCAATATAGAAATAGGCAGCAATACCAGTTTTAATTCCGCTGATATCCAAATAGGCGAGGATAAAAGCTCAATAATAATCGGTGATGATTGTATGCTTTCTTTTAACGTAGAAATAGCCTGCAGTGATACTCATGCGATTTTTGATAAAGATACCCGTAAACTCTTGAATAGAGGAAAAAGTATTAATATCGGAAATAACTGCTGGATTTGCAAAAACGTAAAAATCCTAAAAAACACTTCTATTGCAGATAATTGCATAGTTGCACAGGATAGCATTGTTACAAAACAATTTAAAGAAACTAATACAATACTCGCTGGAAATCCTGCCAAAATTGTTAAGCATAATGTTATCTGGTCAAGAAAACGTCCGAATGAATTTATTTAAAAGGAGAATCTTAATGCCTAAAGTCTCAGTCTTGACTTCATGTTACAACAGCAATCCTGAATATTTAAAAGCACACATAGAATCTATATTAAATCAGACTTATCAGGATTTTGAATATATATTATTAAATGATTCACCAGAAAACAAAGAAATTGAAACAATAATTAAATCATACAATGATAAAAGAATCATTTATGTTGAAAATGAGAAGAATCTCGGTATTGCTGAATCAAGAAACAGACTATTACAGCTTTCAAAAGGTGAATATATTGCAAATTGCGACCATGATGATGTTTCATTTTCATACAGACTCGAAAAAGAAGTGGATTATCTGGATAAAAATCCTGACACAGGTGTTGTATCGGGAAATTTTATTATCAATTTTAACAATAAAAGCATAAGTCATTATCCGCAAACCGATTATGATATAAAGACAAATCTTGTAGTCAGAGGATGCGTGGTTTTGCACACTGCATCCATGATAAGAAAATCTGTACTTATTGAAAATAATATTAAATGGGAAAAAGAATACGAACCTGCTGACGATTACAGGCTGTGGTCAAGATTGATTGATAAAACAGAGTTCTGCAATCTGCCTGAACCTCTTGTTGTCTACAGAGTGCATGAAAACAACACAACTAAATCAACATACAATAGAATGAAAGAAAGAGAGACAAAAATCAAAAATTATTTATACAGACAATATCCGTATACAGCACAGCTTTCCAGCAAAGAGGCCTGGATAAAATTATTCGGGTTTATTCCATTTATTAAAAAGAAAATTTATGGGAATAATGTAAAATATCAACTGTTAGGATTTTTAACACTATTTAAAAGCATTAAATAAAAATATGTATATAAATAAGGTCATAATAACAAAAGTTAGTATATTTCGTATTAAATTTAAGCTTTTATTTATCAAAAATAAAAACTTAAGAACAAGATATAAAAGATTTACATATTACAAAATATCTAAAAAGCTTAGTAATTCATTAAAATGGGGTATATCATACTCTGTGTATGACGGTGAAGAATTACTCGAAAAATCTTTAAGATGTATACGAAATTCAGCAGATTATATAAATGTCGTATACCAGACAAAATCCTGGTATAATGAACCCTGCTCTAAAGATTTACTCAAAGTATTGCAGCATTGCAAAAAACTTGGTTTGATAGATGAATTAATTGAGTATAAACCTCAATTTCATCTTTCAGCAGGAAAACAGGAGTTAAATAAAAGGAATCTGGGGCTGAAATATGCAAAAAAGGCGAACTGCGATTACTTTATGCCTGCAGATACCGATGAATTTTACTTTGATTTCGAACTGGAAAAAACAAAAAGAATAATTTGTTTGGATGATATTACAAATGCATACTGCCTGCAAAAACAATACATATCTCCTGAAAAACTCATTGTTGAATTACCTGTGAATGCCGTAACACTGTTTAGTAAAATCAATAAATTCTCAAGATTAAAACAGAATAAAAATAATATAATTTTGATTGACCCCACTAGACAAATAAGCCGTTACATAAACAAAAAGGCATTTGTATTTCTGGATATTTATATGCATCACTATTCTTATCTGAGAAAAGATTTGCCTAAAAAAATTCGTAATTCTTCAGGAATAATTAAAAATACAAACCCCGAAAAAGAATCGGTAGACGTAAAAGATTATTTTAATTTAAAAGATATTTTTTCATAGGCGATTTATATCACAGTTTACACTAAAAAGCATAAAATATTAGAAAAAATTATTTATAAAATCTGCAAGCTCTAAATATTTGTTATCAGCCAGCTCTTTACAAAACACAAGATAAGTATATGGGGCAATTTCTGAGATTTTATTTGTATCTATAAACAATCCCTCAACAAAACGTGCAAATAATTCTGAGGGTCTGCTGTAATAAGAATTTAGTCTGTTCAATCTGGAGGAGATTCTTTTTAGTGCTCTCTGACAGGATTTTATTTTGATATAATTTCTAATTTCTGTTGAAAGCCCGGGAAAATCTTCGTCAATATTTTTTATTGAATATTCTCTTGTTTTGCCGAGAAAAGTAGTCTTAACAATTACTCTGTCATATTTTAGCAGATATTTTACATCTGATTTCTTTATTATTTTGTCAAAAGCAGGATAAGGGTATGAACGCTTAAAATCGGGGTACAGCTCTTTTATTGATTTATCAAGCTGCTTTATTTCATTGCATATATCTTCTCTTTTTTTCGTTAAAATCTTATAGCCTCTGTTTGTATCCACAAACCTTGTCACCTGTAAGAGCTCATCATGTATTTTTTTTATATCTGAGTTTGGGAAAAGTTTTTCCAGTGTGCCGTGGTTTTTGTGAATATCAGGTTCTATTCTTGCATGTATATAGTGTGTAAATTCGTGTATTAGAACTTCTATTTTTCTTTTGTAATCAATGTTAGAAGAAATATCAATTCTGTTTTTAAGGTAAAAACCCTGATGCCCTCTTGCTTTAGTATTTGTATTAACAGTTATGCCGAGCGAACGCAGAAACTCTGCCATAGCATAAAATGTTGCACTGTATTCGATTTCTTCAGTCATTATTAAGCTTCTGATGTCTCTTTTACAATCCAGTTCTGGTATTCAGCGCTTCCGTTCGTAATAGGGAGTGCAATAATTTCAGGCAGTGTATTTTCGTGCAGTTCTTTTATTTTTGCTTCTATGTCTGCAAATTTATCTTCCTGTGTTTTGATAATCATAAGCAGTTCACTGTCAGTTTGTACAATACCTTCCCATTTATAAACCGATGTAACTGAAGGAATTATATTTACACAAGCTGCAAGATTATCCTCAACAAGGGTTGTAGCTATCAAGTTTGCATTAAATTCATTAGGAACAGTACAGTATATTACGCAATTTTTCATTTTATCTCCTTTATTAATACAATATTACAACATTTTTTCGGGATTTAAAATGTAGTTTGGGTCAAAAACTTTTTTAATCTGTATCATTAAATTCAGAGTTGTTTTATCAAGAGCAGCAGGCAAAAAAGAGGCTTTCTGGCACCCTATGCCGTGCTCGCCTGATAAAGTACCGCCAAGTGACAGCGCAAGTTTAAAAAGTTCTGCTTTAGCTTTTTCAAAGTTTTGTTTTTGCTTTTTGTCTCTTAAATCCAGTGCAAAATTCGGATGAATATTGCCGTCGCCTATGTGCCCCATAATCATTGTTATAAGATTATATTTTTTACTTATCTCTATAATGCCTTTAGCCAGTTCTGCTATTTTTGAGCGGGGAACAACTACATCTTCCGTAATAACATTAGGTGCAAGCTGTGCACAGGCACCGAAGGCTGAGCGGCGTGAAGTCCATATTCGTTTTTTGTGTTCTTCATCTTTAGCGCAATCAATATACTGTGCATTATTTTCAAGACACAGAGTCATAATTTTGTCCTGCTGATGCTCTACAGAAGCCTCATCTCCATCAATTTCAATCAACAGGGCAGCTTCTTTGTCGCACAACATGCCTGTAGGATAAAATGCCTCAATGGTTTGTACTGTTTTTTTGTCAATCAAATCAACAACTGACGGAGTAAGGTGATTGTTTATAATTGTGCTTACAGCATTTACCGCTTCTTCAATAGTGTTAAAGTAAGCCATTAGTACATTTGTTGTCTCCGGTTTCGGGATTAATCTCAGTGTTGCCTCTGTAACGACAGCCAGAGTGCCTTCTGAGCCCACTATTAATTGTGTAAGATTGTATCCTGTAACATTTTTTACTGTTTGTGCTCCGGTTTTTATTATTGTTCCGTCCGCAAGCACTGCCTCTAAATCTAATACATAATCTTTAAATGTACCGTATTTAAATGCTCTCGGCCCGCCCGAAGAAAGTGCGATTCCTCCGCCGACTGTCGATACTGCCAGATTAGACGGATCTGGAGGAAAAAACAAGCCTATTTTTGAAACTTCGTTTTGCAAATCGCCAACAACTACCCCAGGCTGTACTTTACAGGTTAAGTCTTGATTACTTATTTCAAGAATCTTATTCATCTTGGAAAAATGGAGTATTATTCCGCCCTTTACGGGATTACATCCGCCTGCGTGGTTTGTTGCCGCACCTCGTTCTATTACCGGAATTCTGTGTTTATTTGCAAATTTTAATATTTCACTTACTTGTTGAGTATTTTCAGGAAACACCACAACTCTCGGATATTCTTTGGAAAACGGAATATGCGCACAATCAAACGAGTATGCATATAAACCTTCTAAGTCTGATATAACATTATTTTTGCCGACTATTTGCTTAAGTCTGGCAATAGTTTTGCTGTCATATTCCGGCTTAATTTCTTTTATCTGTGTAATCATAAGAAAATTATAAATCATAAATTGATATATTTAAAGAATCTATGAAAGGGACTTATATACAACTTTACACCAAATGTGTCCGAAACACAGATATGAAGTCATTCCTGTGTATGTAACACAATTCCTAAGCATCAAGTGCGCAGCATTATTATAACGATAGTTCTGTGTTTAGATTTCCTTACAGTAGCAACTAGCCTTACAGGAGCATTAAAAAGAAAGTTAATAAGTATTAATATTCCTTGTAAAACAATTCAGCAAGGAGGAATAATAACTATGGATAAAATTGTATATTTTGATGTTCAGGAGGATGAACAGGATTTTTTGCAATCACACAATGAAGGGAAATACAACTATTATCTGGAAAAAAATTCACTTACAAATATTTTAAAAATACCTGATGAATACAAAGACGCAAGAATAATATCTGTTTTTACAACATCCAGAGTTGGTAAAGAAGTTCTTGAACAATTCCCGAAACTCGAACTCATTGCCCTGCGTTCTGTCGGTTTTAATCATATTGACCTTGATTACTGTAATGAAAATAATATAGTAGTAGAAAACACTCCAAACTACGGAAATAAAAGTGTTGCGGAATTTGCAATGGCACTGCTTCTTAATGTCTGCAGAAAAATTACTCAGGCATATTTTGAATATAAGGAAATTGATATTGATACAAAAAATTTTACCGGTCAGGAGCTTGGCGGCAAAACAATAGGCATTGTAGGGCTCGGGGCAATTGGTTCAGAGTTTGCAAGGTTATCCTATGGTTTTGATATGAATATACTAGGTTATGATATAATGCAAAAACAGGATTTAAAAGAAAACTATCGTGTAGAATATACGGATTTTGAAACACTGTTAAAAGAATCCGACTTTATATCAATTCATGCTCCGCTGACAAATGCAAATTACCATATGTTTAATGAACAAGCCTTTAAAAAAATGAAAAATACCGCAATACTAATAAACACAGCCAGAGGCGAACATATAGAAACACAGGCTCTTTATAATGCTATTGTAAGTAAAGAAATTGCCGGTGCAGGATTAGATGTACTGGAAAGCGAAGAGACAATAACAGATGCGGATTACCTTGTTGACATAAACAGGCTGAATGAAGGCACACTGAGACAAACCATTCTAAATACACGTTTGCAGCAGCTTCCCAATGTCATTATCACTCCCCACATTGCATACAATACAAAAGAAGCAGTAAACAGAATACTTAATACTGTAATGTCTAATATTAACTCATTTGTTGATGGAGTTGTTGACAACAACGTAAATTAAATATTATAGACAAATATTAAGCATACGTAAGATTTTAAGCCGAATAATTTGTATTCATATTATGTTTATGATAAATTCCTTTTACACGTATAATTACCATAAAGGAGTAAAAAATTGAAAAGATACGAATTACTTACAATTATTAAACCGAATATGGATGCAGAAGAAGCCGATAAAGTAATCGCAAAAATCGAAGAAAGCGTTAAATCTCTCGGCGGCAGTGTTTCTTCTACAGATAAAATGGGAAGAAAAAAACTGGCTCATGACATCCAGAATTTCAGAGACGGTCACTATGTAGCACAAAGACTCGAATTAGATCCTTCTAAAGTAGCTGAATTCAAAAGACAGCTGAGTCTTAACGAAAACATTTTAAGAACAATGTTTATGGAAGAATCAAAAGTAGGCGCATAGTCAGGAAAGTCAGGAGAAAAGAAATGAGCTTAGCAAAAGCAGTAATATCAGGAACAGTATACAGAGCACCGGAAAAACGCTTTACCTCTAACAATGTGCCTATTTCCGCTTTTGCTATGAACATCTCCGAAAATGAAGAAACGCTGGTTAGAGTTATCGCAAAAGGAAACCTCGCACAAACAGTTGAGGAAACCGTTCAAAAAGGCGATAGAGTTGTTGTTGAAGGACGACTTCAAAATAACACAGTAAAAAATGAAGACGGTTCTGAAAAAAGAATCGTTGAGATAGATGCTTATGCATTGGAAAAACTGGCAGGAAGTTCGAGCAGTGCACCTTCTGCCAAAAATTCGCCCGATACACTTGTACAATTCGGGCAGACCGATTTCTCGGACGACTTAATCGGAGAAGACGAAATTCCGTTTTAAACAAGTCCAGCAAGGATGTTATTAAAAACCCTTGCATTATTAAGTCAGTCCGGGCAAGGACTCCATTAAAAGCTGACTAAATGTCAGGTTTTTATGGAGGCAGGCAGAGTCAAAAACGAAGTTTTTGCGAGCCAAGAACTCTGAAAAAGATTAAATATCTTTTTTAGAGGCAGGCAGAGTCAAAAACGAAGTTTTTGCGAGCCGTATAAAAATTAAAACCCTTGCTCTATTAAGTCAGTCCGGGCGCAAACGCTATTAGTTACTAAAACAAACAGAAAAGGAAAAAACAATGGCAAGACCACAAATCGACAAAAACAAAAGAAAAAGCTGCAACTTCTGTGCAGATAAAGTAGAAGTCATCGATTATAAAGATGCACAAAAAATCAGAAGATATTTAACAGAAGCAGGCAAAATTCTTCCGAGAAGAATTACAGGCACCTGCGCCGAACACCAGAGAATGCTTGCAAGAGCCGTTAAAAAAGCAAGAGAAGCAGCTCTGATAAACTACGTATATGACTAATTTATTATCAGTTTTATAAAAGACACCCCTTAAATTTTTAAGGGGTGTCTTTTTTTGATACAATTGTCTGGTAAGGGAGAATAAAAATCGTATCAGGAAAGATTTTAATATGGATGAAAAAGTTTATACACTGAGCAAAGAAATAGACAAAGATTTAATTAATAACAACCTTTCAGAAACTGAAAGAAACGCCATTGCTAATCAGCTAAAAGAGCTTCTGCCAGAAGACACAATTGTTCTGGCCCAAACAAATCCCGTATCAGGAGATTTAAAGGGCAATGCACAAAAAGCTCTGAAATGGATAAAATGGGCGCAAAGAATAGGCGCTAAGGCAATTATTTTCCCTGAAATGTATTTAATCGGTTATCCGATAGGAGACTTTATAGACAGATTTCCTCTTATTGTAGAAGAAAATATTGAATGGCTGAAAGCACTTGCTCACCACGTTACAGGCAATACCAAAGTTATTATAGGCTTTGCAGAGTTTAATAAAGAAAAATACGGCAAAAAATATTACAATTCCATAGCTGTTTTAAGTGAAGGGAAAATAGAAAGAGTAATAAGAAAAACACTTCTGCCAAATTACGCAGAATTTAACGATTATAGACATTTTGAACCTGCAGAAGTTAACAGCGCAGAAAGAATTACAAACATAGGACACCAAAAAGCCGGCATAATAGTATGCGAAGACGGCTGGAATGATAAAGACTTTTTTGATAAAAATCTGTACAAAATTGACCCTGTTCTTGCTGTTGTAGAAGAACAGAATCCTGATTATTTAATAAACTGCTCCTCCTCAATCACACGTGCCAAAAAAGAACAACTGAAACACAATATGCTTTCTTTTGCCGCAAAAAAATATAAAACACCGATTGTATACGTGAACCAGACAGGATCGGGCGAATGCATGTCTTTTGAAGGCGCTTCAAGGGTTTATGACAGAACTGGCAGGCTGATTGCAATGGCAAAATCATATCAGGAGCAGTTCTTTATTGTTTCGCCGGAAAAAGGCGGAGAAATAAATTTTCTGCCAAATGGTCTTGAAAAAACTTTAACAGAACAAAAAGCCTTTACTTTGGATCATGAGCCTGACTTAGAGAGAACTTATTTAACAATTACGCAATCAATCAAAGATTACTTTAAAAAGACCGGTTTTAAACGTGCGGTACTCGGTTTGTCCGGCGGACTTGATTCTACCGTAAGCGCAGTATTGCTGGCAGATGCACTCGGTGCGCAAAACGTATTCGGTATAAGCATGCCGTCTAAAATAACAAGCGCAGAGAGCAAAAACGATGCAAGAGAGCTTGCTCAAAATCTGGGGATAAATTTTACGGAAATATCCATAAAAGATATGTATGACTCAACAAGAGCAAAATTTGATGAAGTATTTGCAAATATTGAACAAAACTGGGATGGAAGATACAAAGAAAGCTTTACAAATGATAACATACAGGCCCGCTCAAGAGCCTTAATCCTGTGGGGTGTGGCAAACGAATTCGGCTCCTGTCTGCCAATAGCAACCTCTGACAAGTCCGAGCTTTATATGGGATATGCAACAATAAACGGCGATATGTCAGGAGGTTTTGCGCCTCTGGCAGATGTTTCCAAGACAAAACTTTTTGCACTGGCAAAATGGCTTAATAAAAACAGAAGCACTCAAAATGCCATACCAGAAAGTATTATAAAAAAGAGACCGGGAGCTGAGCTTGCAATAAATCCGAAAACAGGAAAACCTCTTCTTGCCGAAGAAGCTCTTATGCCCTATGAGTTTTTGGATGAAGTTATCTGGCGTGTAGAAAACCTGCAGCAGACAATCGGAGATATGATGCAGGAAGAGTTTTTGCACGAAAAACACATGAAAGAACAAAATACACCAGTAACACAGGAACAAAAACTCCAGTGGCTGCAAAAATTTTTCAAAAGAATGTCTACATCTTTCTACAAATGGACAATAATGCCGCCATCACCGATTGTAGATGCACGTTCTATAAACAAAACAGAATACAGACAGCCTATTATATCTTCAAGAATTAACTATCACAAAACAAGTTTTGAAGACAAATTAAAAGAACTGGACACAAATAAGCTCTGAATAAAACCATTAATAAAACTTTGTTAATTCGGAAACAGTAATGTTTAAAGCATCTGCAATTTTCAAAATGGTTCGTAAGCCAGGTTTGTTTATACAGACTTCAATTTTACCTAGATAATCCTGGCTTATACCAATTTTTTCAGCAAATTTTTCCTGAGAAAGACCCGTTGATTCTCTCAATTCTTTTATTCACATGCCTAAATTTTTATAAAATTGGTCATAATCCATAATTACAACCAGACTTTATAATTTTGTAAATTTTTACTGTATAATGTCAAGTAAAAAAGTATAATTATATTATGGAAGAAAAAAGAATGTCCAACACAACAAAATGGGAAATATATTACTCAATAAGAGATGATATATCAGCGCTGCTTTGTACAATGGGCAATTTATGTGACAAATACTGAATTACAAAAGAATACGACTCACTGCATAACAAACTCGCAAAAAAGCTGGTAGAAATTGACCGCCTTGTTCGAAATGACATAGTTTTTATTCAAAAAAGATATTAACGAACAAAAAATCCCTAAGAACCCTTAAAATTTGTGCTGGCAGAAGGCATCCATATAGATTTCAGATGATTCAGATGTCCTTTTCTTCTAAGTTCAGCTATTGCCGCATTTACCTGTGTTTTTAAAGCTGCGCTTTGTGGTTCTTTTCTAAATGCAATAGCATAAGCATCCTGAGAATATCTCTGAGGCAGAATCATAAACTCCGGATGATCCATAACAAAACCCGCCAGAATACTGTCATCAGAGGTCATAGCCTCAGCTTTTCTGTCTAAAAAGGCGTTAAAAGCATCCTGATATGTCTTATACCCTTGCAGCATAACCTCGGGGGCAAAGTACCTTATATTCTTTTCACCTGTAGTACCGAGTACAATAATAACCCTTCTGCCGTTTAAATCACCGACTGTTTTTATTGCCGTACCTTTTCTTATCATTACAGCCTGACCGACATAATAATAAGGTAAAGAAAAATCTACAACTTCTGCCCGTTTTGGATTTATAGACATTGTAGCAATTATCATATCTACTTCGCCTGAATTGAGTTTAGAAATACGATTTGACGCATTCACCTCGACAAATCTAACAAGTCTTTCATTACCGAGTATTCTTTTTGCCATAAGATGAGCAATATCTATATCGTAACCCTGCAGTTTGCCGTTTTCGACAAAACCGAATGGTTTAGAATCATACTTTACACCGACAACCAGCTCTCCTCTTTTTTTAATTGCTGTCAGAGTATCTTCTTTTTCCTGCTGTTTTTTTGTACATCCTGTCAAAACAAATACTGATGTAATAATTAAACATAATAAAAATTTCTTACACATAAACTATCCTTTATTAAAGAAACAGCCATCTTGCTACTGCAACTGCCGTAATTATTCCGATTATATCAGCAAAAATACCAGCACACAAAGCATGGCGGAATTTTTTTATTCCTACGGAGCCAAAATATACTGCAAGTACATAAAAAGTTGTCTCAGAACTTCCTACCATTATAGCCGCAAGTTTTGTCACAAAAGAATCCGGTCCGTAGTTATTAGCAATTTCCGAGAATAACCCCAAAACCGCACTCCCTGATAAAGAGCGGATAATCATAACCGGCAGAATATCAACTGGTATTTTAAAATAATCAAGCACACCCGACAGGAGATTTGCAGCTATATCGATTGCCCCCGAGGCTCTCAGCATAGAAACAGCAACCATAATTGCCAGCAAATACGGAAGAATATTTACAGAAACTTTTAAGCCGTCTTTTGCTCCGTCAACAAATACTTCATATACTGGAATTCTTTTTACAAGCCCCCACAAAAGCGTGACTAGAATCATAACAGGAATAAGCCAAACTGAAATATTATACACAACTGTTTTAATCATTGGCTTTTTCTCCGTCTTTAGTGCTTATATTTTTATGAACAATAATTTCTTGAGGAGCCCAGACTTTTTCTAATACTTTTACAATTACAATTGCAAACACAAAAGTTATCGTTGTCACAATCAATGTTGGAAGTATTATAACCGCCGGATTTTTTTCTCCGCACGCAGCCAGTACTGCTATCACTGTAGCCGGAACAATCTGCCAGCCTGCGGTATTCATAGCAAGAAGAGTACACATGTCATTTGAAGCCGAATCTTTATCTTTATTCAATTCCTGCAGTTTTTTCATTGCCTCTATACCTATAGGAGTGGCTGCATTAGAAAGCCCGAATGCGTTTGCCGTAAAATTCATTGCAATATCACCTATTGCAGAATTATCTTTAGGGACATCCGGAAAAAGTTTTTTTGCAACCGGCTCTAAAAGTTTTGAAATAAAAGCAACGAGTCCTGATTTTTCGGCAATTTTCATAACACCGAGCCAGAAAGCCATAATGCCTGCCAGATAAATAGCAACTTCTACAGCTTTTTGCGCTCCGGACATAACAGCATTTACAACAGCTTCAATTCTGCCTGTAAATGCAGCAGAAACTATTGATATTAGAATAATCAAAAACCATATATAATTCATGATTTTATTGTGGCAAAATTAACCCGAAATGGCAAATATATGTAGTTTCTTATAAATTAACTGCCGTAGCTGTAAGAGGTGCACCTATTACACGTTCTAAGTTTGCAGCTGAAATATGATACTGCATAAGAGTGTTATAGAATTGAAGTTTTGCATTTTGATACGTAATCTGTGCGTCTTTGATTTCGATAGCATCACCTAGACCTGCTTTGTATCTGCCGGCTGCTAGATCATATCTTTCTTTTGCAACATTCATTGAAGCTCTGGCAACAGGGATTGATTCCTGTGCATTTTTCAGCTGTATATATGCCTGTTTTACATCCAGATACAATTTTTGGCGCTGGGTTTCGTAATCAGCCTGATCTTTTTTGTAAGTCAAAGTTGCTTCGTCGACACGTTGTTTTAATAAAAGCAAGTTTAGATTTGTATAAGAAATCTGTGCACCGAGCTGATATCCGTAATCTTTATTCGGCTCGCCGCCGCCTCTTGAATAAGAACCAAATCCGGTGATATCAGGAAGGAAAGCAACTTTAGCAGATTTTACAAGAAGTTTTGAACCTTCCATCTTCTTTTTAGCAGCAATAAGAGTCGGATTCTGGTCACAAGCTATTTTTAATGATTCATTAAAGGAAATATCATATCTTCTTTTGTCCAGTCTGTCTTGAATCTCGAACTTTTCAAATTCCGGAACGCCCATTGCATTAGTAAGCTGTGCAAAACCTGTTTCAACAGCGTTTTTTGCCTGAACTAAAGTAAGTTTTGTATTATCTAAGTTAAGCTCAGCTGTAGAAACATCAATTTTAGCCTTACTTCCTATTGCATAGTAAGCCTTTGCCTGCTCAAGGTGTATTTGATACTGCAAAACTGAATCTTCATAAACCTGTACCTGCTGCTGTAAGAACAACTGATTGTAGTATGCATTTTTAACCTGATAAACAACATCGTTAATGCTTGATTGCAATGTCTCACGTGATGCCTCGTAGGTCTTTTTTGCAATACCAGCCTGAGCGCCTGTTTTACCAAAGTCATAAATCAAAAGATTAACGCCTATATTTGGTGTATACCATTGATTATATTTTTGCATCGGAAATTTAAAGTTTGTAACAAGCATATCGTTTCTTGAATAGCTCGCTGAAGCATTCAATGTAGGAAAATAGTTTGACCATGCCTGAGCAATCTGGTTTTTATAGATATCTTTACTGATTAACTGTGACAAAATTGCCGGATTATTTTCAAGAGCGATTTTTACACAATCATCAACTGAAATAATACGTGTGGTAGAAACTGAACCTTCGACAGCTGCTGTGGAAGAAAAAACATCTGCTTCCGGAACATTTTCTGTTTTTTCTGCCGGCTGCTTAAGTATAATTTCTCTTTCTTTAGGCTCACTAGCACCGCTTTTATTTTTCTTTGATTTTTTATTTTTTACTTTCTTTTTCTCTGAAACCTGTTTTTCGTTATTATTTTTTACTTTTTTCTTACCTTTATCGGATTTTATAATTATTTTTACAGAAGGCTGTGTTTCATGCGTTTTAGCAGTTACAACAGAATCATCATATTTTTCGTTCTTATCTTTCTTAGACTTTTTATCATTTTTAGATTTTTTTGTGGTTTTAGATTTCTTGTCTTCTTTTGCCTTTTTAGTCTCATTAGATTTTACAGACTTCTGTTCCTGCTGAACTTTATTGTCTTTGTTTACTGCAGCATCTGCCTTTTGTTCAGGCTGTTTATTTTCCTGCTGTTTTGCCTGAGTATCTTGTTTTGTATTTACGGCAAGCTTTTCATTTGCTTTTGCCGGCGTATCATTACCTGATTTTTTTACAGTGCCTGCACCTGCTGGATTTGCCGATTTATTATCGGCATTAGCAAGTTTTTTAGTCTCCGAAGTTGTCTTTTGTTTATTGACCGCCTGTTTTTGAGAAGCAGCATTTTTCGCAGGTTCTGTTTTTTTTACTTCAGACTTTTGCTGCTGCTGTTTTACATTTGTTTTTGAATTATTGTTCTGAGCAATTTTTGTATTCTTTTGTTCTGTTTTATTTGATTTTATAGTTTTTTGTACTTTCTTATGTGCTGTTATTTCTGTTTTTGTTTGTTTTACAGTTTCAGGTTTCTTCGTAATTGCCTGTTTCACATTATTTGGAGTACTGTTAACAGCTTGCTTATTATCCGCAGAAGATTTTTTTACGGTTTGAGGAGTTTTTGATTTCTTTGTTTCTGCAGAAGCAGTCTGCTTTTTAAAGATGTTCAAATTCATAGACAGAGCATGTTCACAGTTTAAGGATAAAAGCCCTGAAATTACGAATGTTATTATTAATGTCCTTATTATCTTTTTCATTTTTTCCTCAATTTTTGCGGGTTTATAACATTATTGTTTCAATTTTCACCCTTTTCAAGATTGTCGTGTTTCTTTTTATTCATAACTTTATCAACAAGGTGCTGAATAATTACATAGAAAGCAGGAGTCATAACAGTACCAATTGTACCTGCAGCAAGCATACCGCCGAATACAGTAGAACCTACTGAAATTCTTGAAGACGCACCGGCGCCGTGAGCAAGAATCAATGGAAGCATACCTATAACAAACGCAACTACCGTCATCATAATCGCCCTGAACCTTATCCTCGAAGCTTCAACAGCAGCATCTTCGATAGACATACCGTTTTCTTCGTGCAAAACCTTCGCAAACTCTACAATCAAGATAGCCTGTTTAGCAGCAAGACCGATAAGCATAATCATACCGACCTGAGAATAAAGGTCAAATGCCTGACCCATTATTAACTGGAATAATAACGCACCTGCTGCTGCAAGAGGACAGATTAAAAGCACCGCAAACGGAATTGACCAGCTCTCATACAACGCTACAAGGAACAGATATACGAAAGTCAAAGCAAGCGCGATAATCGTAGTGGTCTGACCGCCGGATTCTATTTCCTGTTTTGATGTACCTGACCACTCATAGCCCATATCTTTAGGAAGCGTTTTTATTGCAACCTCTTCCATAGCTTTCATTGCTTCACCGGAACTTCTGCCTGAAGCCGGCTGACCTGAGAATTGTACACTGGTATACTGGTTATATCTGGTAATAGATCCTGCACCAACTGTTTGTCTCAAAGAAACAACTGTTGTAATCGGAACCATTACACCGGAACTGTTTTTAACATAAATACCTGACAGGTCATCTGCGTGTCGTCTGAATCTCTGCTCAGCCTGCATCTGAACTCTGAATACACGACCCAGTTTATTAAAGTCGTTTACATAGTATGTACCGAGAGTTGATGACAGCGTGCTGTAAAGTTCCTGCAGGTCAATGCCCTGAGCCAGAGCTTTATGATAATCAATATCCACAATATACTGGAGCATATTTGCCTGATACTGGGTATAAACGTTAGACAATCTCTTATCCTGATTAGCCGCAAGCATAAGCATATTTGCATACTGCTGCATTTCCTGCGGTGTATACTCAGCTTTTGAAAGCATCTGGAACTCAAAACCGCCCAGCATACTCATACCAGTGATAGCAGGAGGCGAAAACACACCGATTTGTGCTTCTTTTATCTGTGCAAATTCACCTCTTATTCTTCCCAGAATTGCATTTGCAGACAAATCTGTTTCTTTGCCCTGAATTTTTCTTA